>CBFGSY010000109.1:0-7363 GCA_965651545.1 uncultured bacterium
CGATCCGTCGATGCTCGCTGCCGACGGCCTCCACCCCTCGCGGGCGCAGTACGCCCTCTGGGCCGATGCCATCGCGCCGGTGGTGCGGGGCATGCTCGCGCTACCATCGGGCGACCGATGAGCGACAACGACCGGCCAGTCCGCGTGCGCATGGCGCCCAGCCCGACCGGGCCACTGCATATCGGCACGGCGCGCACCAGCCTCTACAACTACCTGTTCGCCCGCCACGTGGGCGGGACGTACGTGCTGCGCATCGAGGACACCGACCTGGCCCGCAGCACTACCGACGACGAGAGCGACATCATCGACAACCTGCATTGGCTGGGCATCAGCTGGGACGAGGGGCCGCAGGTCGCCGGTGGCGAGGACATCGGTCCATTCGGTCCCTACCGGCAGAGCAGGCGGTGGGACCTGTATGCGGCCGAGGCCGCTCGGCTGCTGCAGGCGGGGAATGCCTATCACTGCTGGTGTACGCCCGATGAGCTCGACGCGGTGCGCCGCCAGCAGGAGCGCGACCATGAGCCCCCGCGCTACAACGGCAGGTGTCTCAGCCTGACCGATGCCGACCGCGCGTCGTTCGAAGCCGAGGGCCGCAAGCCGGCAATCCGCCTGAAGGTACCGCCGGAGACCATCCGGTTCGACGACCTCATCCGTGGCGAGGTGGAGTTCGACAACGCGCTGCTCGGTGACTTCCTGATCGTGCGGGCCAGCGGGGTTCCGCTCTACCACTTCGTCGTCGTGGTGGACGACGAGCAGATGCAGATCAGCCATGTCATTCGCGGCGAGGACCACCTGTCGAACACGCCGAAGCACATCGCGATCATGCGTGCGCTCGGCTACACCGAGCCGCGCTTTGGCCACATCCCACTCATCCTCAACGCCGATCGGTCGAAGATGAGCAAGCGCAAGTCGCAGACGGCCCTGACCGCGTACCGCCAGCAGGGCTACCTGCCGGAGGCGCTGGTGAACTTCCTGGCCTTCCTGGGCTGGTCGCCCGGTACGGAGGAGGAGATCTTCAGCCTGGAGGAGCTGAGCCAGCGCTTCGAGATCGACCACGTCCACAAGGCGGGAGCCGTCTTCGACGCGGATCGCCTCGACTACCTCAACGGGGTGTACATTCGCAGCCTGACCGATGAACAGCTCGCCCTGCGCCTGCGCCCGTTCTTGCCCGATGCGCTGGACGATGAGGCGGTGCTGCGCGTCGTGCCGCTGATCAGGGAGCGGCTGGTCCGGCTCGGCGACGCCGATAACCTCGTCGCCTTCCTGCACCAGCGTGACGAGCAGGTGCTCGCCTCGTACCAGCCTGAGATGCTCGAGCCAAAGGGGCGGTCGCTCGCGGAGGTGGCGGGAGCCCTGCGCTCCGCGAGGGCGGTGATCGCGGAGCTGGAGGAGGCCGACTTCGCTGCCGATGTCCTCGAGGGTCGTTGCCGGCAGACGGCGGAGGATTCTGGCTGGAAGCCCGGTGACTTCTTCAAGCCGCTGCGAGTGGCGGTGACCGGGCGGACGGTGTCGCCACCGCTGTTCGGGTCGATGGAGCTGCTCGGCCGTGGCCGGGTGCTGGCTCGGATCGACGCGGCCATCGAGAAGGCGGAGGCGGCGTGACCGATCCGGGGCTCGGCGAGCTGCTCGAGATGACGCTGGTGGTGCCGATTCGTTCGTCATCGGGGCAGGCGGTGGACCCCGGCCGGGTCCCGGTCGAGGCCATGCGTCACGGCGCAGACGAGGGCGGCCGCTTCCTGGCCGCCTACACCTCGCCCGACGTCTACCACGAGTTCGGGCCCCAGGGCAGTGACGCCATCGAGCTGCCGGCGCGCGACGTCTTCTCGCGGGCGGAGGCGGCCGGCGAGCGGGTGGTGATCGACCCGGGCGCCCCTGCCGAGCTCGAGGTACCGGCGGCCGTGCTGCCGTTCCTGGCGGCGGGGATCGATCCGACCACGCCCGAGGCGATGCGCGCGCGACGGCCGCACGGCGAGCTGCCTCCCCTGGAGGCGCCGGCCGAGGTCCCACAGCCGTTCGCCGGGGAGCTGCAGCGAGAGCTGTCCGAGCTGCCGCAGGTCGACCGGGCATGGCTGCTACGCGCCGGCACCGGCTGGACGATCGGCATCCAGCTGACGCCGGAGTCCGACCTGGCCTTGTTCGACGAGGTGCGCAACCGGCTGCACGCGCTCGCCAGCCAGCACCTCGGCGGCCGCCGGGAGCTGGCCGTCACCGACCTCGGCGCAGCGTCGGTGCGCGAGGCGTACGAGACGGTGGCCGGTCCCTGGTATGTCAAGCCGCGGGAGAAGCCGAAGGGAATCCTGGGTCGCCTCTTCAGCGGGGATTGAGCGCCTGGCCGGGCACCAGCACGATCCGGCCCCTGACCCGCCCCGCCAGCAGGCGGTCGTGGGCCGACCGCGCCTTGCGGAGTGGCATGCGTTCGACGCTCCAGCGCAGCCGGCCGCGTGACGCCAGGCGCACAACCTCCTTCAGGTCGTCGAGCGAGCCCCAGGCCGTGGTCGTCACGAACGTCTCGACCGGCGGCTGGTCGAAGCCAAAGCTCAGGTGGCCGCCCGCCTCGCCGACCAGCGAGATCAGTCCGCCTGGCTCGACGTTGCGCGACGCATACGCAAGGGTCTCGTCGCTGCCGACGAAGTCGAACACGACGTCCGCGTGGCCACCCAGACCGAGGCTGACCAGCGAGTCGTCGCCGGCCAGCAGTCCCAGGTCAGCGCCCAGCTCGGCAGCGAGATGCAGCTTGTCGGGGTCGAGCTCGCGGACCGCGATCGTCAGGTCCGGCAGCCGGCGCAGGAACTGGATGGCGAACTGCCCGAGTCCGCCGAGGCCGATGAGCAGAACCCGGGCACCCGGCACCAGCCACTGCGCGGCGCGAACCACGGCGCGGTAAGGCGTCACGCCGGCATCGGCCAGGGGCGCCGCCTCGACGGGGTCCAGCTGACGCAGCGGAACAAGGTAGCGCGGATGCGGGACGAGCACGTGCTCGGCGTAGCCGCCATCGCGCTGGAACCCCGGCGACGTGCCGCGCTCGCAGCGCTGCTCGTGGCCGAGCGAGCATTCGCGGCATTCGCCGCAACCCCAGCCGCCGAAGATCAGCACCGCGTCGTCCGCTGAGATCCGCGCGCGTCGCAGGAGGGGACCGGCGTCCGGGCCGGCCGCGTCAAGCCAGCCACCGATCTCGTGGCCCAGGGTTACTGGCCGGGTCACCCGCAGGCGATCGGTCCTGGCGATATGCAGGTCGGTGTGGCACACGCCGCAGCCGGCGACCCTGACGCGGACCTCGCTCCCGGATGGCTCCGGGACGGGGAGGCGCTCGATGCGAAGCGGATCGCCGGCCTGGTGGGTGCGGACGGCCAGCATCGGGCAGGAGGTCAGGACGGTGGGTTGATCGCCTCGAGCAGACGAGCGACCAGGCCCCGCGGCTCAGCGCGCAGCACCACGTCGAGCACCACGCCATCCATCGAGACTGCCAATGCCGTCGGCTCGGCGTTGATGTTGCCGCGCTCGTTGCGGGTCGGGACCCCGAGCAGGTCGACCGCCGTCCGCCGCTCGTCGCAGAACAGCAGGTAGGGCAGCTCCAGCTCGGCGACGTAATCGGTCTGCTGGCGCTCCGAGTCGGTCGTCACCGCGATCAGGCCGACGCCCGCGCGCTCTAGCCGCGGATAGGCCTCCGCCAGCGTCGTCGCCATCAGCTCGCCCTGCGCACGCTTCGCCCCGCGGAGGGATGGGCCTGCGAAGAAGACGATGATCGCCGGGCGCTTGCCGACGAACGTGCGCAGGTTCAGGAGATAGCCGTCGGTGGCGCGCAGGCCGACGGACGGCAGCTGATCACCGACCGACACGCGCAGGCCGGCGGGATTGGCCAGGGTCATGAGCCGATTGTAGTCGCCGGTCCGCCGGTCGCCCTCCCGCCCAGCATCAGGAAACGTCCGGCGCGGTGCGCCAGCCGATCGCGCTCCAGCCCGGTCAGCAGCGGCTCCAGCCGGCCGTCGGTGAGGCGCCGCGCGGATGCCAGTGTCAGCCGCCCGCGCGGGCTGGCCGCCAGCGCGCGCAGCAGCGCTCCGCGCATTTCGCGATCGGAGCCGGGATATGGCGCCTGGCGGGCGACCGGTACGCGCAGCGCGCGGTTTCGCGAGGGACAGCCGGAGGCGATCGGGCAGGCCGGGCAGTCGGGCGCACGCGCGCTGCAGACGCGGGCGCCCAAATCCATGCTGGCCTGCATCCACTCCGCGGCGCCATCCGTGGTGACGGCCGGATCGGCGGTTGCCAGCCCATCGGCCAAATCCTGCAGGGCAGACGGCTGGGGAGATCCGGGCGCCAGGCGTCGTATGAGCCAGCGGCGCACATTGGTGTCAACGGCGCCCACCGCCTGCCCAAAGGCCAGCGCTGCCACCGCTCGAGCGGTATAGGGACCGATGCCCGGCAGGCGTTGGAGCCCAACCACGTCGCGCGGCCACCCGCGTTGCTCGATCGCGATGGCCGCCCGTCGCAGCGCCAGGGCTCGCCGGTTGTAGCCCAGGCCGGTCCACGCCACCAGGACCTCCGCCTCGCTGGCGTCGGCCATGGCCCGGGGCGTGGGAAATCGGTCCATTAAGGGCGGGAAGCGCTGCACAACGCGCGCGGCCTGGGTCTGCTGCAGCATCACCTCGCTGACCAGGACCGCCCACGGATCGCGCGTTCGCCGCCACGGGAAGTCGCGATGCTCGCGTCCGTACCAGCCGAGCACGCGGTGTCTGACCTCCCGCAATGAACCGCCTGTCGAGCTCACCTACGGAGGGTAGCGCCCCCAACTGTTCGGGTGATCCGAACAGTTGCCGGCGGCCATCGGGAGGTGTCCTCCAGCGGGGACGATCGCCGGTGTGGGCGGGGTAGAGTAGCCGTCGCAAATCCGAACCGCCGCTGCCAGGAGGGATTTCGTGCCGCGCGTTCGCCTCGCCACCCTTGCCACCGGGGTCCTGGGCCTTTCGGTCCTCCTGCCGACGCCGGTACTGGCCGCTCCCCCGACGCTGACCGCCCGGGTTGTGCAGGATGGCCTGGTCAATCCGTGGGACATCGCGTTCGCGCCGAGCGGCCGGATGATCGTCACCGAGCGACCGGGGAGAATCCGCGTCTACGCCAACGGCAAGCCAAACGCGGCACTGGTGGCCACCACCACGCTGGCCAAGGTTCGGGCCGAGGGGGAATCGGGCCTGATGGGGATCGCCATCGACCCCAATTTCAGCTCGAATCGGTTCATCTACGTCTGCGTCTCCCGCTCGATCAATGGAGATTGGCTGAACCAGCTGATCCGCTACCGCGTGCGAAGCGACTGGAAGGTCGTGTTCAGTCGCACCCTGATCCGTCGCGGAATGGCCGCGAACGTCATCCATAACGGTTGCGCGGTCGAGATCGGACCGGATCGCAAGATCTGGGTCACGATGGGCGACGCCAACCACCCCATGCGGGCGCAGAATCCGAACCGACGCAACGGTAAGGTGCTGCGCCTCAACCGAGACGGCAGCGCCCCCAGCGACAACCCGATCTGGCCGGGCCACAACTCGCCGACGATCGTCTATTCGATCGGGCATCGCAATCCGCAGGGCATCTCTTTCGAGCCGGGCACCAACCGGGTCTACGCTGCGGAGCACGGCCCGGACAGGGATGACGAGGTCAACGTGATTCGGCCGGGCAGGAACTACGGCTGGCCGTGCGTCACAGGCAACAACCACTTCAATTCATCGTGCCCGGGATCGGCGACCTTCACCCGGCCGGCATGGTCGAGCGAGGGACCTACCCTCGCCACCTCGAACTGCGCGTTCGTCAGCGACCCGAGTTGGGAGGGCTGGAACCACAGCCTCTTCGTGGCCACCCTGAAGGAGTCGGACCTCCGCCGCTTCACGGTCAACGCCAACAGCCCGGACCTGACGATGCGCAGCACGCTGTTCAACGGCCGCTGGGGTCGCCTGCGAGCGACCGTGGTGGGCCCCGCCGAGAAGCTCTACCTGACGACCTCGAACGGCTTCAACGACAAGGTGGTGCGCATCACGCCCAGCTGAGCGCCGGGCGTCACGGATTCAGACGTACGCCGTCGCCCTGCCTCAGCCAGTAGCCGCGAAATGGTCCCGACCTAAAGAACAGCCAGTGGCCGCTCTGCCCCGGCGGGGTGGCGCGGGCGGTGGCCTTCACGTCCTGCGGTTGGCCCACGTCGCGCCACAGTCTGTTCAGGCGGGTGCCGTGTGAGTTGAAGGTCCAGCCAACGTGCACGCCTGGATCGAGGGTCACCGTCCGCGCCGGATCGAAGGTCTGGCCACCCGCGAAGCTATCGACCGCGGTCACCGCGTTGCGGCCGCAGCTCTTGCCGCTGCGGAGGAACTTGACCGCCGTCCCCGACCCCGGCGCCGGGATGCGCACCTCGGCCCAGGTGCAGTTGTCGAGCTCGTCCGTCTCGCGATAGAAGTTCTGGATGTCGACCGTGGCCCGCACCCGGTACACCCCGCCGGGGAGGCCGGTGATGTCGATCCACTGGAATGCGAAGTCCCACGGGTAGCGATCACCCCAGCCGACCGAGACCCCGACCCGGTTCGTCATCGAGGCGTGCGTGCCACACCACTCCTGTTCGTAGTACGGCGTCTGTTGGGCATGTGGCAGGGAGAGTCGCCACGCCGTGGTATCGAAGAAGCAGAATCCTGTCTTCGCCCCGCGTCGGGCGTTCTGGAGATTGGCCAGCTGCCACGCCTCGTAGGTGACGACGCCCTGCACGTGCCAGTGGTCGTGGCCATCGCCTGAGTACCTGGCGACGGCTGGTGTCGGCCGGCGGAAGCGGGTGCCATCCGCTCGGTACAGCATCTGGTCGATGTCCATGGTGGTGTCGTCCATGGAGCTGCGCTCGCCCCGCAGATCGAAGCGACCGGGCCCGGCATTCACGAAGATGGTGGTGAACCTGAGCAGTCGCCGCCCACCAACGTTCTCGACTCGCCATTGATGCAGTCGCAGCATCTGCAGGTCCGGCTGCCGCGTTTCGGCCGCTGCCGCTGCGGGGTGAGCGGGCGGGGCCAGGGTGGCGGCCACGGCCATGGTCAGGCTGAGCGTCGAGATCGCCACGCGGCGAGGGGAGCTGCCCACGGGTCCCTCCGGCAGGCCGGGCAGTGGTCTCCGGCGTGGAGCCGAGGATAAGCCGTACGCGCATGGGCCGGCGGGCTGCTGTGCACAGCACTGCGCGGGCTAGAGTGAGCGCCCATGGCCGATACGCCTGCCGCTCGCCGACGCATCGCGGATCCGATCGTGGTCGACAAGTTCGGCGGCTCCGTGCTGCGCCGCCCTGAGGACATCGCTGCGGCCGTCGACGCGGTCGCGGAGCAACGTCGGGCGGGGATGCTCCCGGTCGTGGTCG
>CBFGSY010000110.1:0-7327 GCA_965651545.1 uncultured bacterium
CGCCTACACGAAGATAGCGGCCGACGTGCTCGCGCGGCAAAGGCTCAAGCGCGGCGACGACGTCTTCTTTCTCACAGGCACCGACGATCATGGCGAGCCGGTGACACATGTCGCCGATCGGGAGGGCCGAGCCGCGCAGGCCGCGCACCAGCGACCTGGTGATCAGCACCATCACCAGGATGATGACCACGGCGCCGACGAGGGTCGGCGCGCCGCTCCCGAAGACTGCGTTGATGGCCCACACCAGCAGCGCCGCCAGCAGGACCAGCATGGTGAGCGCCACGATGGCGAAGGCCGCGACGCGGCCCATGAAGCGGCGGCGCAGGTGCCGCCACCCCTCCGGCGCCTGCGGCGGCCACGGCTCGCCCTCCGGCCACCATGGCGGGCGGGGCCCATCGCCCCAGGCACGGTGGCCACCCCACGAGCGGCGTCCCCATCGCTCGTCAGGCATCGGCCAACCGGTAGCCGACGCCATACACGGTGAGCAGGTAACGCGGATGCCGGGGATCGGGTTCCAGCTTGCGGCGGATGTTCTTGACATGCGCGTCGATCGCTCGCTCATAGGATTCGATCGCCTGGCCGTGGATGGCGTCAAGGAGCTGCGAGCGTGTGAAGACGCGCCCCGGCTGGCGTGCCATGGTCGCGAGCAGCTCGAATTCCGAGCCGGTCAGTGCCACCGGCCGACCGGCCACCTCCGCGCGCAGCCGTGGCACGTCGATCAGCAGCTCCCCCACCCTGATCGTCTCATCGACGTCTGATCGCTCCCGCCGCCGTAGCACCGCCCGGATGCGCGCCACCAGCTCGCGTGGGCTGAACGGCTTCGTCAGGTAGTCATCGGCTCCCAGCTCCAGGCCGAGCACCTTGTCCGTCTCGGTGTCGCGCGCGGTGAGCATGATCAGCGGCACCGCCGAGTCCCGGCGCAACGAGCGCGTGACGTCCAGCCCGTCCACGCCCGGCAGGCCCAGGTCCAGCACCACCAGGTCAGGGTGCTCCGTGCGGACCCGCATCAACGCCTCGCGCCCATCGCGCGCCACGATCACCTCGAAGCCGCCGTGCTCGAGGTAGTCGCGCACCAGGCGGACGATCTTGGGCTCGTCGTCGACGACCAGGATGCGGGCCATCGCCGGCATGGTAGACGGGCGGGCGTCGCCGCCCGCCCGCATCGGTCCAGCCGTGGCTAGGTGGCCTTCGTCTGGTCGGATGGCTCGTGGGCCTTGCGGTGCCAGTCCTCCAGGTAGTCACGCGGGCCGCCGTAGCCGCCCGGTCCGCGATGCCTGCCCCAGTCTCCGCCACGTCCCCAGCGGCCCCAGCCAAAGGCCGCGCGGATCAGGGCAAAGATCAGGAAGATTCCCAGGATCCAGAACAAGATCCCGAAGAAGCCGAACCCGCCCCAGCCCCACGGATGGCCGATGTACGGCCCGTAGTAGACCGCGGGTGCTCCCGTCGACACCTCGGCGGCGGTCTCCGCCAGCCCGGCGCTGACCCCGGCGTTGTAGACCCCCACCCCGATCATCACCAGCACTCCGACGAGCACCAGGGCGGCGATCAGGCGAAAGAACGATCCTCCGGACATTTGTCTGCCTTACCTCACATGTTTTGTGCGGCCATTCAGGGGGCCGCGTGTGAGGCACAGCGTCGAGCGTCCGTGTGCGCAGACTGTGAACGCGGTGCGGAGATATCGCGCTCACAGCCGAATGCGGTAGCGCACCTCGTCGAACTCGGCGCCACCCAGCTTCCGGTGGCGCGATGTGCCGTCCAGGCGCCAGCCGCCCTTCTCGTAGATGCGGCGCGGCCGGTGGTTTTCCACGGCGGTCCACAGCGTGGCCTGCGTGAATGCATCGCCGCGCAGCCGATCGAGCGTCGCCATCAGGAGCCCGCGCCCGACGCCTTGGCCCCACGCGCTCGGCGCCACGTAGAGGCCGTCAAGCTCGCCGATTTCGTCCGTCGCGTCGTCATCGGTCGAGGGACGGAGAATGGCGAAGCCGACCACCGCGCCATCCAGCTCCGCCACCAGCACCCCACTGCGGGTCCCTGGCATGCGGACCGCCACGCTCCAGCGCTCCGGGAAGGGCAGCCGCTCGATCACCGACGGCGGCAGGATGTGCGGCCAGGCAGCCACCCCGGCCTCGCTCTTGGCGCGCTCCATGGCAGGCAGGTCGGCAGCGACCGCCTGGCGGATGGTGAGGGCATCGGGCTCAGTCACGCGCTGATCATGCCGTGGCTACCTGGTGGCCTGCTAGGCTCGGGACCGATGGAGCGGCTCCGCAGCTTCCTGCGCAGCGCCACCGATGCGCTCTCGGAGCGCGACTTCCGCCTGCTCTGGATCGGCCAGACCGGGTCGGCGATCGGTGATTCGCTCGTCGGCGTGGCGCTCGCCTTCGCCGTCCTGGAGTTGACAGGGTCGGCCGGCGACCTTGGCCTCGTCTTCGCCGCGTTCGCCCTGCCGCGGGTGATCTTCACGCTGGCCGGTGGCGTCTGGTCGGATCGGCTGCCGCGCCAGCAGGTGATGGTCGCCTGCGACGTCATCCGGGCTGTCACGCAGGCCGTGGTTTCGACCCTTCTCATCACCGGCAACGCCGAGGTCTGGCACCTCATCGCGCTGGCGCTGGTGATGGGCACTTCCGCGGCCTTCTTCACGCCGGCGGTCATTGGCCTCATGCCGCAGATCGTCAGCGCCGGCCGCCTCCAGCAGGCGAACGCACTGGTCTCGATGTCGCAGAGCGGCGCGCACATCTTCGGTCCGCTGCTTGCCGGCCTGATCGTGGCCACCATCGGCACCGGCTGGGCGTTCGCACTGGATGGCATGAGTTTCCTGGTGAGCGCCGGATTCCTGCTGGCCATGCGGGTGCCGATTCGCGCGGTACCGCCACGAAGGGCCTTCGTCGTCGAGCTGGCGGAGGGATGGCGGGAGGTGATCTCGCGCAGCTGGGTGATGGCCTGCATCCTGACCTTCTCGCTCTCGAACGTGTCGCTCGGCGCGTTCCAGGTGCTGGGTCCGCTGATCGCCAGCGAGAAGCTGGGAGGGGCGGCCGCCTGGGGCGTCATCGGGGCGGGCGCGGCGCTCGGTGGCATCGCAGGTGGCGCCCTCGCGCTGCGCTGGAAGCCGGACCGCCCCCTGGTCCCTGCCTTCCTGGTCCTGCTGGTGGCGCAGGTCGAGCTGCTGCTGCTCATCCCGCCGTTCCCGGCGCTGATCGTGGCGGCCGGAGCCTTCGTCACGATCGCCGCGATCGTGATCAGCAACACGCTGTGGGACACGATGCTCCAGCAGCACATCCCGCCGGGCGCCATCAGCCGGGTGAGCGGCTACGACTGGATGTTCTCGCTGATCTTCCAGCCGATCGCCTTCGCCGCCGTTGGACCTGTGTCGGAGGCGATCGGCGTCACCCAGACACTGCTCGCCTGCACGGCCCTGGGTCTTGCGGCCAACAGCCTGGTGCTGCTGGTGCCGAGCGTGCGGAACCTGCGTCGCCTGGAGGGCCCGGCAGCGCATGAACCGATGCCCGTCGCCGCCGGCGCGGGAGACCCAACCGAGCCCCCGCTGGCGACCTCCGCCTAGCGACCGATCGCCTGCTACCCTTCGCCACCCATGTCCACCCCCCCAGTCGCCGCCGAGGAGCAAACCCTCAGCCCGCGTGACGCGGAGACGGCGGTCCGATTGCGCGAGCGGTTCGGCTTCCTCCAGGACATCGTGGAGGAGATGGAGCGACGCGTCCCGTACGCAGCGGCCATGGCCCGAACGCGCAGCGGTCTCAGGTTGGGGCTGCGCGATGCCGAGCAGTCAGCGGACCGCCTGGACCCGCTGGAGGGCGTGGTGCTCACCGTGTCGAACGGCCATCGGCTGGAGGAGGCCTCCACCGACCTGACCGACGCCGATACGGTCAGCCGGCTGGCCGATGCCCTCGTCGAGCGCGCCCACGCCGGCGACGGCGCGAAGGGCCCACCGGGCCTGGAGCTGGCGGGCGACGGGGCGGTGGACGGAGACTTCGCGACGCCAGTGGTTGACGATCCCGAGGCCATGCCACTCGCCGAGCAGATCGCTCATTTCGACGGCATCCGGCGGCGCCTGCGGGCGATGGACGATCGGGCGGTGCAGGCGGTGTGCACCTACGCCCGACAGGAGTTGCAGCAGGTGTTCGCCAGCCGCACAGGCCTGTCTACGCAGCAGATCCGGCGAACGCACATGGCGCTGGTCCTGTTCGTGTCCGACGGGTCACGGCAGGAGTACTGCTACGTGGTGCGTTCGGGCACCGGTGGCCTGGAGCGATTGATGATCGACGATGATGACCTGCGGGCGGCAGCAACGACCGCCGGCGAGCTGCTGGCCGCCACGACGGTGCCGCCGGGCGTGTATGACGTGGTCACCGACCCGGTCACCAGCGGCATCATCGCGCACGAGGCGTTCGGCCACGGGATGGAGACCGACATGTTCCTCAGGGAGCGGGCGCGCGGCGCCGACTACATCGGCAAACGCGTCGGATCGGACCTGGTGAACATCGTGGACGACCCGACCCTGCCCGGCGCTTACGGCTGCTACTTCGTCGACGACGAGGGTCGTCGCGCGACGCCGACCCAGATCATTCGGAACGGGATCCTGCAGGGCGGCCTGACCGATCTCTACTCGTCGGCCAGGCTCGGCATCCGGCGCACCGCCAACGGCCGGCGCGAGAGTGTCCAGCGCAAGGCCTATGCCCGAATGTCGAACACCTTCTTCGAGCGCGGCCAGAACACGCCCGATGAGCTGCTCGCCAGCCTCGACCACGGCCTCTACCTGCGCGAGACCGAGAATGGGATGGAGGACCCCAAGGGCTGGGGCATGCAGATCTGGGTGCACTACGCGCGCGAGTACCGCGGCGGGAAACCTACGGGGCGCATCTTCTCGCCGGTGGCGATGACCGGGTTCGTCCCGGAGGTGCTCGGCGACGTGTCGATGGTCGCCAACGACTTCCACATCGACGCGGGTAGCTGCGGCAAGGGCTGGAAGGAGATCGTGCCGGTCGGCTCGGGTGGGCCGCACCTGCGCACGCGCTGCAGGCTGGCCTGATGGACGGCCGCCTGGTCGAGGCACTCAGTCGTCACCCAGCCATCCACGACTGGACGGCCCGTCGCCAGCGCGGTCGCAGCGCGCAGACCTACCTGGTGGGCAGCGCCGTCGAGAACGTGCGCCAGGTGGAGCGGGAGTCGTACGAGGTCGAGGTGTTCAACGACCATGAGGCGGACGGAGAACCGGTTCGCGGGTCGGCCACCATTCCGATCTCGCGAGCGGACCTGGAGCGGCTGCCGGAGGTGCTCGACACGGCGGCAGTCATGGCCAGCCTGGTCCACAACCCGCGGTGGTCGCTGCCGGAGCCGGGGCTCGAGCTGCCGGAGGTAGAGCTGGCGGATCCACTGCTCACCACCCTGGAGCGGACGCTGGCAGCCGCGACCGACGCCGCGGACAGGATCCGCGAGCTGGCGGCGGCCGAGACCACCCATGGCGTGCGACTGTCGGCCGCCGAGCTATTCATCAACACGATCGACGAGGAGCTGGTGAACAGCCGCGGCCTGGTGGCGAGCTCGAGCTCCACCCAGCTCATGCTGGAGGTGGTGCTTCTCGCCCGTAACGGCGAGGACGAGGCCGAGTACTTCCGCCAGGCCGAGAGCCGACGGCTGGCGGACCTGCGCATCGAGGAGACGATCGTCGAGGGCTCTCGCCTGGCACGCGACAAGCTGAGGGCGACGGCGCCGCGGACGCGGATGGGCGCGGTGGTCATCGGCGGCGAGAGCCTGGCACAGCTCTTCGGCGGCACCGCCGTCAACCAGACCGGCGCGCTGCTGACCCAGGCATCGGCGGCCACCGCCTACTCGAAGCTGTCGCGGCTGGAGATCGGTCAGCCGATCTACGGCGATCGTCAGCTCCACGGCGACCCGATCAGCCTCCGCGCCAATGCCCGCCTGCCCTTCGGGGTGGCCAGCTATCGGTTCGACGGCGATGGCGTCCCCGCCCAGGACCTGCTGGTCATCGACGACGGCGTGCTACGGGCGCGTCCCGCCACTAAGCGCTATGCCCAGTACCTGGGCCTGCCCGCCAGCGGCCGACCGGGGATGACACAGATCGGCGCGGGCAGCACCAGCACGTCAGAGATGCTCTCCGCCGAAGGGCCGACCTGCCAGGTCCTGGCCTTCTCGGCGCCGAACGTCGATGTCCTGACCGGCGACTTCGGCATGGAGATCCGCCTCGGCTACGAGCACGACGGGGGCTCCACCAGGCCGATCTCCGGCGGCTCGGTGACCGGCAACCTGTTCGAGGCGCTGACGGATGTGACGATGGCATCCGAGACCAATACCCTCACCACCTATTCCGGGCCCGTCGCGATGCGGTTCGCAAACCTCCAGGTGGCCGGGCAGGACTGATCGGGCCCTGACCCATTTGGCGATCTGACCGGGACCAACGATTGGCTTTCGGAGTGCTGGGCGCTCCCCGAGTCTTGTAGCAGTCAGCGCCCCGCCCGAGGTTCCCGGCATCTTGTCGCGTCCCCGCTCCTCTCTCCGCCATGCCAGCCTGCTGGCTGCGGCGGCCATGGTGTTCTCATCCCTCGCCGCCCCGATCCCGGTCGCCGGCGGTCCGAGCAGCGTGCGCCTGGTCGTGAGCTTCCGGCCCGGCACATCAGCGGCACGCGCCGACAGCCTGGCCGCTGCCGGCGGACGCGTGGTCGGCCAGATCGATCGGCTCGGCGTGAGGGTCGTTGAGGTTCCGGCCATTGCGGCCGAACGCGCGCGAGGCTGGTGGGCGGGCACAGGGGAGGTCGCATCGGTCGAGGCTGATGGGCTCGTGGCCGTTGATTGGACGCCGCCCGACCCGCTCTGGGACGGTCAGTGGGCCCCACGGCAGGTCCGGGCGCAGAAGGCGTGGAACCTGGAGCGTGGATCTGAGACGACCGTGGTGGCGATCGTGGACACCGGCGTCCAGCTCAATCACCCGGATCTCGAAGACCACCTGGTTGGCGGCCACGATTTCGTGAATGACGACCAGCAGCCGCGGGACGACAACGGCCACGGTACCGCCGTCGCGGGCGTGGTGGCGGCGATCGCCAATTCGAGTGGCGTGGCCGGGATGTGCGTGCGCTGCCGCCTGATGCCGGTCAAGACGCTTGCCGCCAACGGCACCGGCTGGTGGACGGTCGCGGCCGAGGGCATCGTCTGGGCCGCGGAACACAGGGCCGATGTCATCAATCTGAGCTTCGGCGGCCCGACCGGCGGCAGCGTGCTGCAGGACGCCATTGCGTACGCTCGCTCGAAGGGCGCGGTGGTGATCGGAGCCGCCGGCAACTATGGCTCCGACGATCTCTTC
>CBFGSY010000111.1:0-7291 GCA_965651545.1 uncultured bacterium
ACGACGAGTTCGCGCTGCGCGAGTTCGACGGCACGCCGCTCTACGAGCACGCCGACCCGATGCGTGGCCAGCATCCGGACTGGGGGACGCTGATCTTCGACTATGGCCGGCCGGAGGTGCGCAACTTCCTGGTCGCCAACGCCCTGTTCTGGCTGGATCGCTACCACATCGACGGGCTGCGGGTCGATGCGGTGGCCTCGATGCTGTACCTGGACTACTCACGCAAGAAGGGCGAGTGGCAGCCGAACCAGTTCGGCGGCAACGAGAACCTGGAGGCGATCGCCTTCCTGCGCGAGGTGAACGAGAAGGCCTACGGCCGCCATCCGGGCATCGTGACCATCGCCGAGGAATCGACCGCCTTCCCGGGCGTGACGCAACCGACCTACCTGGGCGGCCTGGGGTTCGGCTTCAAGTGGGACATGGGCTGGATGCACGACACGCTGGCCTACTTCGGCGAGGACCCGGTGCACCGCCGCTACCACCACAACCGGCTGACGTTCCGTGGCCTCTACATGCACACCGAGCATTTCGTGCTCCCCCTGAGCCACGACGAGGTGGTGCATGGCAAGGGGTCGCTGCTGGGCAAGATGCCCGGCGACGAGTGGCAGCGCTTTGCGAACCTGCGCAGCCTGCTCACCAACCAGTTCACGCAACCCGGCAAGAAGCTGCTCTTCATGGGATCGGAGCTGGGCCCGTGGACAGAGTGGTCGCATGATGCTCCCCTGCCCTGGGAGCAGGCTGGCGAGCCGATGCGGGCGCAGCTGGGGCGGTTCCTGGAGGATCTCGGCCGGCTCTACCTGGCGGCGCCGGCGCTGTGGGCGGCGGATCCGGAGCCCGGCACCTTCGCGTGGATCGACGCCTCGGACGTCGAGTCGTCCGTCTTCTCCTATATCCGCCGGGCGGGCGAGCAGGTGGCCGTTATCGTCCAGAACCTGACCCCCGTGCCGCGCCACGGCTACCGCCTGGGCTTGCCGCTGAGCGGCCACTGGCGCGAGGCGCTGAACTCGGACTCGGAGCACTACGGTGGCTCGAACGTCGGGAACTACGGAGTCCTCGAGGCGAGCGAGCATTCATGGCACGGCCAGCCTGCGTCGGTGGAGCTCACGCTGCCGCCGATGGGCAGCCTGATCCTGCTGCCGGAGGACTAAACCCTCCGGCCCGCGGCGATGGCGCGCGCGACGCGGCGCACGCCGCGGTTGCGCTCGATCCGCTCCAGCGTGAGCGGAAGCGCCCGCGACCAGGTGTCGCGCTGGTCGTGGCCGGTTCCGGGCAGGTTTGGCCGGCGACGCACGTGGAGCCCGTCCTCGAGCGTGGCCACCGCCAGCACCGATGGCGCCGACCCGATGGCGGCGTGCACCTGCTCCACCACGCGTGCGAGCGGCGCATCCGCCGGTGCGCCGGCAAGACGCGCCAGCCGGCGCCGCAGGCGGGCGAGGCCGCTGCGATCCGGCGTCAGCCCGACCCGCGCCTGATCGGCCAGGTCGGCGCCGGTCCAGACGCCGGCGACGGTCGGCAGGTCGTGGGTGGTGACGCCGGCCAGCGCATTGCGTGGCCAGCTTGCCGGCGGTCGCCGCTCGAAGTAGCCGAGGCGGGTGGAGAGGACATTGGCCGACGCCAGCCGGCGTCGCACGCCCGGCGCTACCGTGCCCAGGTCCTCGCCGATCACCACCGCGCCGGCCCGATGTGCCTCGATGGCCAGCACCGCCAGCAGCTCATCGGTCGCCTGCTGGACGTATGCGCCGTCGGCGGGATCCGCGCCATCGGGCACCCACCACTGCCGGAACAGCCCCAGCACGTGGTCGATTCGCAGCCCGCCGGCGTGCGCAAGCGCCGCCCGGATGGTGTCGATGAAGGGCGAATAGCCGGCGAGACGGAGCCGATCCGGCACGAAGGGCGGCAGGCCCCAGCGCTGTCCCCCGGGATTGAAGACGTCCGGCGGCGCACCAAGGCTCGCAGCCCCGAGCATCGGCTGCCAGAGCCAGGCGTCGAAGCCACCGGGGTCGAAGCCGATGGGCAGGTCTCCGATCAGCCGCAGCTCCGCGCCGGCCGCCGCCAGCTGCCTGTCGAACAGCCGCTGCACCCATACGTGGAAGGCGACGCGGCCGGCGAGGCGACGGCCCTCGCGCCGCACCGCGATGCTGTTCGGGTCGTGTAGCTCGACCGGCCATGTTCGCCAGCCTGGCCCGTGCTCCTCGCTCAGGGCGGCGAAGAGGCCCCACTGCTCGAGGTCCGGCTTGGCCGTATCGCCAAGGTCGCCCGCCAGGACACCGGCGCCCTCGCCGGGCGCCACCTTCCACAATCGCTCGAGTGCCGCCAGCTTGACCCGCCTGACTGCCGAGCGATCGATGGCGGCGGAGCCGTTCAGGTCCCGCCCCGCCCGCACCAGGGGCGCCATCTCGGAAGCCAGGAAGCGGAAGGCCGGCACGTTCTCGATCGCCAGGTAGAGGGGATCGCCGAAGCGGCGCGAGCTCGGGTAGTACGGGCTCGGCTCGGGATCCACCGCCGGGTTTGAGGCACCCAGCGGGCTCAGCAGCAGCGCGCCCGCGCCCATCCCGCCCGACCAGCGCGCAAGCCGTCGCAGGTCGGCCAGGTCGCCGATGCCCCAGCTCGTCGCCGAGCGCGCTGCATACAGCTGCACCGTCCAGCCCCAGGCGCGCCAGCCTCGGGGCAACGGGCAACGGAGCGGGGCCACCAGCAGCAGCCGCTCATCGTCCCCACGGCGCCAGCGGTGATAGCCATATGGGACCTCGCCGGACAGGGTGCGCAGCCGTCCGAGCTGGGTGCCGTCCTCGAGCGTCACCTCTCCCGCGGGGATCGCCGCCCCGGGGCGCAACAGCATCACCGCCCGCGCGGCCCGGCCGGCCTCGCCGGCCGCCGGCCGCATCGCGTCGCGCACCGCCCGGCGGGCCGCGGGTGGCGTGACCCGGCGCCGGCCCCAGGAGTCGGTCCAGGTCGCCTCAACGGCGCCCGGCTCGCTCATCCCGCGCGCGGCAGGCGGAAGAGGGCCACCGAGCGACCGGACATGCGGTACTCGCCGCTGCCAGGGTGCTGCGGGCCATCCTCCAGGGTGGCCGGATCGGCATAACGGGTGTCGAGCACCAGATGCCAGGCGTCGGGCGCATCGGGCAGGCAGATGTCGATCTCCTCGGAGTCCGCGTTCAGGAAGAGCAGCAGCGTGTCGTCGACGATGCGCTCACCCCGCGAGCCGCGCTCGTCGATCGCGTCGCCAGCGAGGCGCAGCCCGATGGCGTGCACGCCCTCCGCCCGCCACTGTTCGTCGGTCATCTCCGCGCCGTTAGGGGCGAACCAGGTCAGGTCCTTGACCCGAGAACCGCGGATCCGGCGGCCCTGGAAGAAGCGTCGGCGACGAAGCACCGGATGGGCGCGGAAGACCGCGATCAGGCTGCGTGTGAAGTCCAGCAGCTGGCGGTCGGCATCGGTCAGACCCCAGTCGAACCAGCTGATCTGGTTGTCCTGGGCATAGGCATTGTTGTTGCCCGCTTGGCTGCGGCCGAGCTCGTCGCCACCAAGCAGCATCGGCACTCCCTGGCTGAGCAGCAGCGTGGCGAGCAGGTTGCGCTGCTGGCGTGTCCGGGCCTCGACGGTGGCATGATCGTTGGTGGGGCCTTCGACGCCGAAGTTCATCGAATCGTTGTGGTCGGTGCCGTCGCGATTGCCCTCGCCGTTCGCCTCGTTGTGCTTGCGCTCGTAGCTGACCAGGTCGCGGAGCGTGAAACCGTCGTGGGCCGTGACGAAGTTGATGCTGGCGTGCGGCAGCCGGCCGCCCTCGGCGTACAGGTCGGATGAACCGGTCAGGCGGTAGGCCAGCTCCGCGGCCTGGCCGCCGGTCCCCCGCCAGAAGCGGCGGACAGTGTCGCGGTACCTGCCGTTCCATTCCGCCCAGCCAACGGGGAAGTTGCCGACCTGGTAGCCGCCGGGACCGACGTCCCATGGCTCGGCGATGAGCTTGACCTGGCTGATCATCGGATCCTGATGGATGATGTCGAAGAAGGAGCCGAGGCGGTCCACGTCGTGCAGCTCCCGCGCCAGCGCCGACGCCAGGTCGAAGCGGAAGCCGTCGACGTGCATCTCACCCATCCAGTAGCGCAGGCTGTCCATGATCAGCTGCAGCGTGCGCGGATGCACCGCGTTCAGGGTGTTGCCGGTGCCGGTGTAGTCGACGTAGCGGCTGAGATCGTCCGGGTCGAGCCGGTAGTAGGCGGCGTTGTCGATCCCGCGGAAGCTCAGCGTCGGACCCTCGTGGTCCCCCTCGGCGGTGTGGTTGTAGACCACGTCCAGGATCACCTCGATGCCCGCTGCGTGGAGGCGCCGCACCATGCTCTTGAACTCGGCGACCGGGTCGCCGGTCGCCGCGAAGCGGATGTCCGGGGCGAAGAAGCCGATGGTGTTGTAGCCCCAGTAGTTGGTCAGCCCGCGCTGCACCAGGTGCCGCTCGGTGGCGTGCTGGTGGACCGGCATCAGCTCCACCGCACTCACGCCCAGCCGCACCAGGTGGTCGATGGCCGCCTCGGAGGCGAGGCCGGAGTAGGTGCCGCGCAGCTCCGCCGGAACGTCCGGATGCTGCTCGCTGAAGCCCTTGACGTGGAGCTCGTAGATGACGGTCTGCTCCCAGGGTGTGCCGGGCCGCCGGTCGGTGCCCCAGTCGAACTCCGGGTCGATGACCACGCCGTGCGGCATGTCCGGCGCCGAGTCACGGACGTCCGGCTGCAGCGAGCCGTCGACGCCGAGCCGGTGCCCGGCCAAACGATCGGTCCAGCGGACAGGGCCGTCGATCAGCCGCGCGTAGGGGTCAAGCAGGAGCTTGGCGGGGTTGAACCGATGTCCCTGATCAGGCTGCCAGGGGCCGGCCACGCGGTAGCCGTAGCGCTGTCCGGGACCGATGCCGGGCAGGTAGGCGTGCCAGACCTGGTCGGTTCGGTCTGCCATGGCAAGCCGCCGTTCGGCCCCGTCCTCATCGAAAAGGCACAGCTCGACGCCCGTCGCGCTCTCGCTGAACAGCGCGAAGTGGACCCCTTCGCCATCCCAGCTGGCACCCAGTGGGTATGGGCCACCGCGCCAGACCGGCACGGTCATTCCGCGGCCTGGGCGGCCAGCCGCTCGATGGCGCCCAGTGGCAGAGGAATCCAGTCCCGCCGGAAATTGGCCTCGTACCGAACCTCGTAGCAGGCCTTCTCCAGCTCGAACGCATGCAGCAGTGGCGACCCGGAATCGCCTCCGTAGGCCGCGAGCAGCGCCGAGCGCGCGTCCGCCAGCCAGGGTTCGGCCTGGAAGTCGGCCTGCCGGCGCTCGGCGGTGCGCGCCGCGTAATCGAGGCTGCGAAGCATGCCGGCCACGTCGCGCAGCGGTGAGGTCGCGTGCCGGCGTTCTGGCAGCGGGCGAGCCGGCTCGCCCTCGAAATCTGTGACCACGAACCCCGCGTCGGTGTCCAGCAGCTGGCCGAGGTGGTAGTCGCCGTGCACGCGCGCCACCCAGCCTCCGGCTGCGCCGGGGATCGCATCGAAGGCTCGCCGCACGCCGGCAGCGGCGGCGTCCAGGCGGGCACGATGCTCGCCGGCGAGCGCGGCCAATGCGGCCTCCAGCTGGTCGATCGCTCCCGCCTGCCAGGCTGCCAGCTCCTCCGCGGTGGCGGGCCGCGAGGGGAAGCCCGGCCGCTCGGGCTCGGACTGCAGGGCGCCATGCAGCTCCGCCGTGATGCCCCCGATCTCGGCAGCCGCGGCGATGGCCTCGACCGGGCCAGTCGGCGGTGAGGCGAGGCGTTCCAGCATCCAGGCCCATGCGTCGCCGCGCGCCGGCACCAGCGACTGGACGATGGCCGCCGCGGCCGGCTCGGCGTCGTCCATCAGGTACCGGAGCGAGCCGGCGGCCAGCGGGGCATGACCGAAGCCGCGTTCGGTCAGGAAGTCGAGCAGCTCGACCTCCGGGTTGATGCCCGGCTCCAGCATGCGGTAGATCTTCAGCATCATCCGATCGCCGAGCCGGATCGACGTGTTCGACTGCTCGACACCCATCGCTCGTTCCGGCAGGGACTCGGCTTCCCGCCGTCCGCCCGGCAGCAGCCCAGGCAGTCCAGGTCCCGGCTCCGCGACGAAGCCGCCGAAGCGCGATGTCAGCGAGCGTGGGCCGTCGACCATCAGGGCGACGAGCGAGCGCCAGACTCCGTCGCCATCGGCCGGCTCGCGGAGGCCCACCTCGGCGGATGCAACCACCGGGACGAGGTAGCGCTCATCGCCGCCGTCATCGGAGAAGGAGGCCGACAGCACCAGGAGCTGGGCGCCGTCTCCCGGCAGCCCCGCGGCATCGAGCACGGTAACCGCCCGCAGCGGGCGCGACCGGCTGCGAAACCAGCGCCGGGACGTGAGCCACGCTGCGTCGAAGGGACGTAGGACGTCGGCAGCCGGCTGGTCACCCGCCGCCATCGGCGCCATCGGTGAGCTCGAACCAGTAGAACGCGTGCGGGCCGAAGGTCAGCAGGTAGGGCAGCTGCCCGATGGGCGGGAAGCGCACGCGACCCATGATCTCGACCGGCACACGGCCGTCGTAGCGGCCAAGGTCCAGCTCGGCGTACTGGCTGTACCGCGACAGGTTGGCCACGCACAGAACGGTGACGCCCTCATGCTCCCGGAGGTAGGCGAGCACGTGCCGGTTCTCCGGGTGCAGGAACTCGAGTGTGCCGCGGCCAAAGACCGGATAACGGCGGCGCATGCTGATGATGCGTCGCGTGAAGTGCAGCAGCGAGCCCGGGATGCGCTCCTGTGCCTCCACGTTGACGGCCTGGTAGCCGTAGACCGGATCCATGATGACCGGGGAGAAGAGTGCCGCCGCATCGGCGCGGGAGAACCCGGCGTTGCGGTCCGGCGTCCACTGCATCGGCGTCCGGACTCCATTCCGGTCACCCAGGTAGACGTTATCGCCCATCCCGATCTCGTCGCCGTAGTAGATCACCGGGGTGCCCGGCATCGACAGCAGCAGCGCGTTGAGCAGCTCGATCCGCCGCCGGCTGTTGTCGACCAGCGGCGCCAGGCGGCGCCGGATCCCCAGGTTGATGCGCGCACGGCGATCGGACGCGTACTCGGCCCACATGTAGTCGCGCTCTTCATCGGTCACCATCTCGAGCGTCAGCTCGTCGTGGTTGCGCAGGAAGAGGGCCCACTGGCAGTCGTCCGGGATCGGCGGGGTGTTCTCCATGATCTCGACGATCGGCATGCGGTCCTCCTTCCGCAGCGCGATCCAGATGCGCGGCATGAGCGGGAAGTGGAACGCCATGTGGCAC
>CBFGSY010000112.1:0-7271 GCA_965651545.1 uncultured bacterium
GCACCGCCGAGTCGGTCTTGTTGACGTGCTGCCCCCCGGCCCCGCTGGCCCGGTAAGTGTCGATGCGCAGGTCGTCGTCACGGATCTCGATCGCCGCGTCCTCGGCCACCTCCGGCATCACCTCCACCAGCGCGAAGCTGGTGTGCCGTCGCTTGGCCGAGTCGAAGGGGCTGATGCGCACCAGGCGGTGCACGCCGCGCTCACTCTTCAGCCGGCCATATGCCCAGCGGCCGTTGACGGTGACCGTCACGCTCTTGAGGCCTGCCTCCTCGCCCTCGGTCTGATCGAGGATCTCGGTCTTGAAGCGGTTGCGATCGGCCCAGCGCAGGTACATGCGCAGCAGCATCTCGGCCCAGTCCTGGCTCTCGGTTCCTCCGGCGCCGGCATGGACCGATACGATCGCGGGCCGCTCGTCGTACGGCTCCGACAGGAGCAGCCGCGACTGCAGCCGGTTCCAGTCGGCGTTGAGCGAGTCCAGGTCGCGCTGCAGGTCCGCCTGCAGCCCATTACCCGAGTCGCCGTCCGCCTCGGCCAGCTCGGCAACCTCTACCAGGCCATTGGCGCGCGCCTCGAGGTCGCGCCAGGTGCCGATCTCCTCGCGCAGCTCATCGGCGCGGCGCAGCAGCGTCTGCGCGGCGTTGGGGTCATTCCACAGGCCGGGATCGGCGGAGCGGGTGGTCAGCTCCGCGAGCTCGCTCTCCTTGGCGGGAAGGTCAAAGGCGCACCGCCGTATCGGCCACGAGGCGCGCCAGGCGCAGCGCCTCGTCCTTAATTCCGTCCAAGCATACTCACCATGGGTAGTTCCGACGGCGCCTCACCCTCACCAACCCGCGGGTTCTTACTGCGCACTTTGGCGGGGTTGACGCAGGGACAGTATGTCTGGCGCGGGCAGGCTCCGCAGTTGCCGTCGCAGTCGAGGGTGAAGGCGTAGCTGCAGCGCATGCAGTCACGCTCGCACTGAATGAGGTCTTCGTAGGGTTCGTCCGGGTCTCTGAAGCGGGTGACCAGTGGTAGCGAGGGGGCTGAGGAGGGGAGTGTTGGGAGGGTGGTGGAGGTGGGGAGGGTCTCAGGACCTCGACTGGAGCTGGTCAGCTGCTTCACGAAGCTCTCCCATATTGGGCGGCACGAGGTCACCGCGCCTCGTCGTCCTATGGGACCTCATCGTAGCGGCTCGCGCTCGATCCGCCAAGCCTCCAAATGGTCCCTATGCCCCGTGGCATCGCTTGTACTTCTTGCCGGACCCGCAGTAGCACGGGTCGTTGCGCCCGATCTTGGGGCCGGCCCTGACCGTCTGTTGCGGGGCGCGCCCCCCTGCGCCGTTGCCATTGCCGGCGACGGCGGTGCTGGCGGCGGATTCGGCCGCCATCGCGCCGGTCGCCAGCTCCAGGCGACCCTCGGTCACGCGCCGCGGCTGCTGGGGAGCCGCGTCACGGGCGACGGACAGCCGGAAGATGCTGTTGCTCACGTCGTGCCGGATGGTCGACTTCAGCTCGTCGAACATCCGATAGGCCTCGACCTTGAACTCGTTCAACGGGTCGCGCTGCGAATAAGCCCGCAGGCCGATGCCGCGCCGCATGTCGTCAACCGCGGTCAGGTGCTCCACCCACAGTGAGTCGATGACGCGCAGCAGGACGACGCGCTCCAGGACGCCCATCGCGTCGTCGCCCAGGTCCTTGCGCTTCGCCTCGTACGCGTCGGCCAGGGCGTCGACCAGAGCGTTGGCCAGCCCGTTGACATCGGTCGCCGTATCGACGGCGGCCAGCGCGGACGGTGCCAGGTTGCCGACCATGGCGGTCAGGTGGGCCTTCAGGCCGGCCCGGTTCCATTCGGTTGGCCCCTCGCCGGCGGTATGCGCCAGGACCTGGTCGCGGATCTCCTCCTCGACCATGGTCAGGATGGTCGGCGTCAGGTTTCGCGAGCGGATGATCCGCTCCCGCTCGTGGTAGATCGTCTCGCGCTGGCGGTTGATGACGTCGTCGTACTGCACGACGTGCTTGCGCGCGTCGAAGTTGTAGCCCTCGACCCGGGTCTGGGCGCCCTCGATGGTGCGGCTGACCATTCCCGATTCCAGCGCCGTCTCGTCGTCGAAGCCCAGGCGGCCCATGATGCTGCTGACCCGATCCGATGCGAAGCGCCGCATCAGGTCGTCCTCCAGCGACAGGTAGAAGCGGCTGCTGCCCGGATCGCCCTGGCGTCCCGACCGGCCGCGCAGCTGGTTGTCGATCCGCCTCGCCTCGTGGCGCTCAGTGCCGACGATGTGCAGGCCACCGGCCTCCAGCACCCGATCACGATCCTCGGCGCAGATCTGATCGGCCTCCGCCAGCGCCGACTGGTACTGCTCGGGTGTCGCCTCCAGCACGTTGGTGCCAGCCTTGTGCAGCAGCTCGGCGGCCAGCATCTCCGGGTTGCCGCCCAGCAGGATGTCGGTACCGCGGCCGGCCATGTTTGTGGCGATGGTGACCGCGCCCGACCGACCGGCCTGGGCCACGATCTCCGCCTCGCGCTCGTGGAACTTAGCGTTCAGGACGTTGTGCTTGATGCCGCGCCGATTGAGCATCCCGGACAGCATCTCGCTGACGGCCACGCTGATTGTGCCGACCAGCACGGGCCTGCCCCTGTCGTGCTCCTCGGCGATCTCGTCGATGACCGCGTTCCACTTTCCCCGCTGGTTGCGGAAGACGAGATCGGCGAAGTCGTCGCGCACCATGTCGCGGTTGGTTGGCACCACCACGACCTCCAGGCCGTAGATCTTGGCGAACTCCTCCGCCTCGGTTTCTGCGGTGCCGGTCATGCCGGACAGCTTGTCGTACATCCGGAAGTAGTTCTGGAAGGTGACCGTCGCCAGCGTGCGCGACTCGTTCTGGATCTTGACGCCCTCCTTCGCCTCGACCGCCTGGTGAAGCCCCTCGCTCCATCGGCGACCCGGCATCAGGCGTCCGGTGAACTCGTCGACGATGACGACCTCGCCCTCCTTCACCACGTAGTCGCGGTCGCGCTTGTAGAGGACCTCAGCCTTGAGGGCCTGCTCCAGGTGGCGGGCCATGCTGTAGTCGTTGCCGAACAGGTTGTCGACACCCAGCCAACGCTCCATCTTGTCGGTACCGACCTCGGTGATGGCCACCTGCTTGAACTTCTCGTCCACGATGTAGTCCTCCTCGGCCTTCAGCCGCGGAGTCAGCCGCGCGAACTGGATGTACTTGTCAGCCGATTCCTCGGCCTGGCCGGAGATGATGAGCGGGGTGCGCGCCTCGTCGATCAGGATGTTGTCCACCTCGTCGACGATCGCGAAGAAGTGGCCGCGCTGCACCCGCTGCGCCAGGTCGATGACCAGGTTGTCGCGCAGGTAGTCGAATCCGAACTCGTTGTTGGTGCCGTAGGTGACGTCGGCGGCATAGGCCTCGCCGCGGGGGACCGGCCGCAGGTTGCGCAGGCGCTCATCGGTCTGGGGGAAGTCCGGGTCGAAGACGAAGGCAGTGTCGTGCTGGATGCTGCCGACCTGCATGCCGAGCCGATGGAAGACGGCGCCGATCCACTGCGCGTCGCGCTTGGCCAGGTAGTCGTTGACGGTCACCACGTGGACGCCGCGACCGGTCAGCCCGTTCAGATAGGCGGCCAGCGGCGCCACGAAGGTCTTTCCCTCCCCCGTCTTCATCTCGGAGATGGCACCGCGATGCAGGACCATGCCGCCCATCAGCTGGACGTCGTAGTGCCGCTTGCCCAGCGCCCGCTTCATCGCCTCGCGCACGGCGGCGAAGGCCCGCGGCAGGAGCTCGTCCAGTGCGGCGTCGATCGTCTGGCGCTCCGCCTTGCGCTGCTCCTTGCGCTCCTCGCTATGGCGCGCCGGGTCGCCGGCCAGCTCCGTCTCCTCCTCGTCGCCCGGCGCCACGGCGCGCAGCTCGATGGGAGTCAGCAGCTCGCCCAGCTCGTCGCGCAGGCGGTCGCGCAACTGCTGTGTGGTGCCGCGCAGCTCGTCGTCCGAGAGGGCTTCGAATTCCGGCTCCAGCTCGTTGATCTGAGCCACCACCGGCTCCAGCCGGCGGACCTCGCGATCGTTCGAGTCCACCAGCCGGTTGAGGAACTTCATCATGGGAAATCCGAGTATACGGGGACCGCTCAGGCGCCGATTGGACGCTCTGGGGTGACGGGCTCTGGCTCGGCTGCCTCGGGCGCGCCCTCCAGCACGCGGATCCGCAGCCTGCGAACGGGTGAGAACCACAGCACCGCCGCCCCGACGAACGCGCCGACCGGCGCCAGCGTCGCTACCCATCGCAGCCCGATCAGCTCGGCCAGCACCCCGGCACCGATGGTCGCCGCCAGCTGAGCCGCTCCGGCCGCGACCTGGAAGGTCGACGTCGCTCGCCCCAGCAGACGATTCTCGACGGTCGACTGCCTGACGGCCTGCTCGCTGATGTCGTACACGGTCACGCCCGAGTCGCCAACGAGCTGCTGCCCCACCAGGAATCCGGCGGCGACCAGCGGCGCGCCCGCCGGGGCCAGGGGCACGAGCGCGTTGCCGATACCCGCCAGCAGCATACCGCCGATGGCGGTCGGCCCGATCCCCCAACGCCGGGCGGCGCGCCCGGCAAGCAGCGCGCCCAGCAGCGACCCGAAGCCGCCCGCGCCGGCGATGAGGCCGATGGCGGCCGGACCCAGCGACAGCTCCTGGAATGCGAACAACAGGTAGGTAGCGCCGAAGACGCCCCACAGCAGCCCCTGGCTCACCTGGCCGAAGGCCAATGCTCGCAGTACGGGGTCGCGGGCGACGATGGTGATGCCGTCCCGGATCTCGCGCAACATGTGACGGCGCTCGGCGACCGGCGGTGGGTCCGACTCCGCGGCGCGGATCGAGCCGAGCAGCACCGCCGAGACGAGGAAGCTGACGGCGTCGACCAGGATGGCGATCGGCGCGGTCAGGGCCTGGATGAGGAAGCCGCTGATCCCGAACGCGGTGAACTCGGCGGCGGAGCCACTGGCGGCCAGCGCCGAGTTTGCCTCCACCAGCTCGCCCTGGGGCACGATGGTCGGCAGGTAGGCGTTGTCTGCAGCGTCGAAAAAGGTGGTCAGGATCGCCGTCAGCAGGGTCACGATGAACAGCTGTGGAAGCGTCAGGAAGCCGGCCACGAAGCCGACCGGCACCGACAGCAGGAGCAGCGCGCGGCCCAGGTCCGCCCAGATCAGGACCGGGCGCCGCCGGAGGCGGTCGACCCAGACGCCGGCGACCAGGCCGAACAGGAGAGCGGCGACGACGTCGACGGAACGGAGCAGCGCAACCTCGAGCGGTCCGGCGTGGAGCACCAGGATCGCAACGAAGGGCAGCGCCATCCGGGTGATGAGCGAGCCGAAGATCGAGATCGTCGCCGCGGTCCAGACGCGGACGAAGGCGCCGTTTCGCCACAGCGCAGAGCCAGGCCGACGCGACACCCGCGCAGGATAGCCAGCCCAGACGACCCTAGGTCCTGCCGGCGGCCCGCAGCACCCGC
Organism: uncultured bacterium; assembly: GCA_965651545.1. GTDB lineage: Bacteria > Chloroflexota > Limnocylindria > QHBO01 > QHBO01 > DASSCW01. The sequence goes on from CBFGSY010000112.1 coordinate 5,481, forward strand.
AGCGCGTTCAGGGTGAGCATCTCGTTCGGCTCACCGCGTCCCCAGTCCACTGCCTCCGGCGCCCGTGGCGATCCGGGAGGCTGCCACCAGTAGGCTCCCGCCTGCCAGCGTCCGTCGGGTCGGCGGCGCTCCTCCAGCAGCTCGAGCGCGTCGGCCGCCCGCTCATCGCCTCCGCGGCCCAGGCGGTTCAGCAGGTGCAGCGCCTGCAGCAGGTCGTAATGCCAGAAGGGCGGGTAGTGGAGGACCGTCCACGACCGGTGGATCGGCTCACCTGTGCCACCGCGCCGGAAGATGCGATGGGCGAGGAACAGCTCTGCAGCCCGGTCCGCGGCATCCCGCGCCGCCCCGTCGCCGGTGGCGCGGGCGTATTCGAAGAGGCCCCACATCGTCGCGTGTGTCTCGTGGAACGAGGATCGGCGGCCGCTGGCGCGGGCGTCGCAGTTCCACCCTCCGTCGGGCCACTGCCAGGCGATCAGCCGCTCAGCCAGTCGGACGGCGCGCGGGTCACGAGCCTTGCCGAGACGGCAAGCGACGGCCAGGGCATTGCCCTCCATCGACGCATCCGAGAGGATCACCCCGTCGTCGCGCCGTCTCGACGTACCCTCGAACCGGGGATCGGCCAGCCAATCGAGGACGGTCTCCAGCGCGGCGATGGCGCGCGGCTCTCCGGCGGGAACCTCCAGCTCGACCAGGCTCACCAGCCGCCAGTGCGCACCGGTCCATTTGCGATACGGGTGCACGCCGAATCCGCCGTCGGACCGCTGGCCCCGCAGCAGGGCGCGAACGATCGGGCCATCCATGACCCGCTCCAGGTCGGCTGGGTCCGCCTCATCCAGGAGGTCTCGGCGCGCCATGCCGCGGATGGTCGGCTCTTCAGATGCGAGCAGCCAATCGGTCGCCGGCTCGGCGGTCGTGGCTGTCGTCGCGGCCGTGGAAGCCACTGGTCGGTTAGCGAGCGATCTGGATCGCCGGTTCCTCGTCATCCTCGTCGTCGGTGCGGCTGCCCCAGAAGGTCATCTCCTCGACCAGCTGCACCTCGGAAGCGAAGAGGGCTCCGACGCTCTCGCCGCGGTGGATGCGCTTGATCGCCTCGCCGAAGAGGGGCGCGACGCTCAGGACGGTGATCAGGCCCTCAGGCGCGCCCTCCGGCAGCGGGATCGTGTCGGTCACGATCACCTCGCGCAGCGCGCTGGCGGCGATGCGCTCGACCGCGGCGCCCGAGAAGATGCCGTGGGTGGCGCAGACGTAGATCTCCCGCGCGCCCTCGCCCTCGAGCGCCGTGACGGTCTCCAACAGCGAGCCGGCGGTATCGATCTCGTCGTCGATGATGACCGCCGTCTTGCCCTCCACCTCGCCGATGACGTTCATCAGCTCGGTGCGGTCCTCGTTGCCCAGCCGACGCTTCTCGACCACGGCAAGCGGGGCGGACAGGATCTCGGCGAATCGACGCGCGCGCTTGGCGAAGCCAAGCTCCGAGACCACCACCACGTCGGGCAGGTCCTTGGCCGTGATGTAGCGGCTCAGGATGTTGATCGCGGTCAGCTCGTCGACCGGGATGCTGAAGAAGCCCTGGATCTGTCCCTGGTGGAGGTCCATGGTCAGCACCCGATCGGCGCCCGCCACGGTCAGCATGTCGGCGATCAGGCGTGCCGTGATCGGCACGCGGGGCTGGTCCTTCTTGTCCGATCGGCTATATGAGTAGTACGGAATGACCGCCGTGATGCGACCAGCGCTGGCGCGCTTGAAGGCGTCGATCATGATCAGCAGCTCCATGATCGACTGGTTGACCGG
>CBFGSY010000113.1:0-7251 GCA_965651545.1 uncultured bacterium
CCAGGTGGCGAAGGACGCTCTCGATGACGTGGGCGTTGTAGTCGACGCCCAGCTGATTCGGGATGGTGAGCAGCAAGGTGTCCGCGGCTGCAATGGCCGTGTCGGCCTCAAGCTGCTCGACCAGTACGTCCGGCTCGGCAGCGTAGGTCCGCCCGAACACGGCACGCGTGGTCTCGTCGAGGTAGCCGATCTGGTCGGCCTGCTGCTGCCCATGGCCGAAGTACGCCCGGTCACGATCGTCCACCAGCGGGAAAATGCTGCGGCTGACCGAGACGCGTGGTTCTCGCTGGTGACCCGCGGCCTCCCACGCCTGGCGGAAGGCATCGATCTGCTCCGCCTGCTGCACATGCAGCGGCTGCCCGCTCTCATCGAACTTCAGCGTGGAGGTCTGCATGTTCATGCCCAGACGCGCCGCCCACTCGGCGGTCGCATTGGTGGCGGATCCCCACCAGATGCGGTCGCGCAGCCCCGCTGAATGCGGCTCCAGCCGCAGAAGGCCGGGCGGGTTGGGGAACATCGGCCTGGGATTCGGCTCGGCGAAGCCGTCTCCGGACAGCAGCTGCAGGAACACCTCCGCGTGGCGGCGTGCCATGGCGCCATCATCCTCGCCCTCGGCCGGCTGGTAGCCGAAGTGGCGGTAGCCATCAATGACCTGCTCGGGCGAGCCGCGGCTGATGCCCAGCTGCAGGCGGCCGCCGGCGATGACGTCAGCCGCGCCGGCGTCCTCGGCCATGTAGAACGGGTTCTCGTAGCGCATATCGACTACCGCGGTGCCCATCTCGATCCGGCTCGTCCGGGCGCCGATCGCGGCGAGCAACGGAAACGGCGACGCCAGCTGCCGCGCGAAATGATGGACCCGGAAGTAGGCGCCGTCCGCACCGAGCTCCTCGGCGGCGACCGCCAGCTCGATCGACTGCAGGTGGGCGTCGGATGCGGACTGCACCGAGGACTGCGGTGAGGCCGTCCAGTGCCCGAAGGACAGGAACCCGATGCGCTTCACCCAGCGATTCTATTGAAGGTGGTGGTGAGTTCTCCTGGCCGTCCCGCGCGAGCACTGGTCTTGCTCGGAACCGGTTGCGGGGTCTTCAGAGCGGATCGATGTCCATACGGCGGATGCCCAGGTGGTGTCGTCGCATGTGATCGTGACGATGGCCACACGCCCGTCCACGGCAAGCATTCCCTGGATCATTCGGTCTGCCGGTGCCGGCGGCACGGCCTCGCGGGTGACGGCCCAGCCCAGCAGTCCTTCCGGCAGGACATCGAAGGGCGCACCTTCCGTCGGCCGCAGCTGGCGGAGAATGCGATGCGCAGCAACCGGGCGTCCGTCCTCGGTCAGCTCGATGCTCGACATCGAGATTGAGCGGTCGTGCGAATAGGCGTGCCAGTAACCGCCCTCTGCGTCGAACGTCTCGATCAGGGAGTCGGGAATGGCGATCGACCAGCTCGGAAAGATGCGTTTCGGTACTAACGGCTCGCGGCCGGCATTTCTGACTCTGCGCATGGCGGGACCATAGGCTCGGCGTCATTACCGGCCCGTTACCGGTCCCTTACCGGCCCGTTACCGTCCGCGTACTGCGCGGATGGCCGACGCGTAGACTCGGGGTCCCATGAAGATCGCACACGTCCGTGAGCGCCACGCCCCGGCCGGCACGCCCTGGCGGCTGGCAGCCGCCCGGGAGACGGGCGCTGAGATGGGCGCAGAGCCGATGGCGTGGCTCGACCTGGAGGAGGCACGCCAGGGCATGGTGCTCGAGGATCCCGGCCGAGCCCACAACGCCGTCCTGTTTCGCCAGCCGATCACCACGCTGGACGAGCACCTGGCGCGCGGCCTGCGGGTCGAGGCGCTGACCGAGGTCGTGGCGGGCTACCCGGCGACGACGGAGGACGGCGAGGCGATCCTGGACGGCGGGGACCTGGATTTCGGGCCGCCGATCCTGCGACCGCCGAGCCTGCGCGACTTCTACGCCTTCGAGCGGCACGTGAAGACGATGTGGGAGCGCCGCGGCGGAACGGTGCCGGAGGCGTGGTACAGCCTGCCGATCTTCTACTTCGGCAACGTGTCCGAGATGCGCGGCCCGGGCCAGTCCGTCTGCTCACCGGCAGCATCGGAGGAGCTCGATTACGAGCTGGAGGTGGCCGCCCTCATCGATACGCGGGTGCGGGATCTCTCAGCTGACCGTGGGGAGGAGGCAATCGGCGGCTTCATGATCTTCAACGACTGGAGCGCTCGCGACCTGCAGCGCGAGGAGACGACGGTTCGGCTGGGCCCCGCCAAGGGAAAGGATTTCGCCAGCTCCATCGGTCCCTGGCTGGTCACCCCGGACGAGCTGGTCGACGCGCGCCACGGAAAGGGGTACGACCTGTCGATGACGGCATCGGTGAACGGGCAGGAGCTCAGCCGTGGGACCTGGGCCGATATCCAGTTCAGCTTCGGCGAGATGGTGGCGCGGGCGAGCGCCGACGTGTGGCTGCAGCCTGGCGACCTGCTTGGCAGCGGAACGGTTGGGACTGGCTGCCTGCTCGAGATCAGGGACGAGCGGCTCGGGCGGTGGCTGCATCCGGGGGACGAGGTGAGCCTGAGGGTTGAGCGGCTCGGTGAGCTGCGCACACCGGTGGTTGCGCGATGACCACGACGGCGCAGCCCATCGCCGATCGGATGGCACGCGTGGAGCGTCGGCTGGCCGAGCACGCCGCGCGACCCGTGCCAGATGGCCGCCTCACAGAACCCGACCCGGGGGGAACCGAACGCTGGGAGGCGGGGCAGGTGTGGGCGCACCTGGCTGAATTCCCCGGCTATTGGCTCGGGCAGGTTCGCCACGTGCTGGCCGAGATCGAGGCGGGGACGAGCGAGCCGATTCCGTTCGGTCGGACGCAGACCGATCCCGGCCGCCTGCAGGCGATCGAGCGCGAGCGACGGACCGATCCGGCCGAGCTGCTGCGACGGGCCACGGGATCGCTGGCGGAGGCCTCCGCGATGCTGGGATCGCTGCCCTCCGGTGCGTGGCAGGCGCGTGGGGCGCACCCGACCCGGGGCGAGATGCGTGTCTCGGAAATCGTCGATCGGTTCCTCCTCGGCCACCTCGAGGAGCACGCCGATCAGCTCGATGGACTGGAGCTGGTCACCATCGACGAGATTCGGGGAGCTGCCGCGCGGATCCGGGGAGTGGCGGCGCGCACCCCGCTGCTGCGCTGGGACGAGCGCACCTGGCTCAAGCCGGAGAGCCTGCAGCCGGTCGGCGCCTTCAAGATGCGCGGCGCCTACAACGCGATCGCCTCGCTGACCGACGACGAGCGGCGCCGGGGAGTGGTCACCTACTCATCCGGCAACCACGCCCAGGCCGTGGCCCGCGCCGCCCGACTGCTTGGAGCTCCGGCCGTCATCGTCATGCCGGAGGCGGCGCCGCGAGTCAAGGTCGAGGGCGTGCGACGCGACGACGCCGAGATCGTGTTCACCGGGACAAGCTCCGAGGAGCGCCACCAGGTCGCCCTGGACCTGGTGGAGCAGCGCGGCCTGGTGATGATCGAGCCGTATGACGACCGTAGGATCATCGCCGGGCAGGGGACGTGCGGCCTGGAGATCGCCGAGGACCTGCCCGACGTGACGAGTGTGCTCATCCCGGTGTCGGGCGGTGGTCTCTCGTCGGGGATCGCGACCGCCGTCAAGTCGATGGCGCCCGGGGCTCGGGTGATCGGCGTGGAGCCCGAGCTGGCGGCCCACCACCGGGATTCGCTGCAGGCTGGCGAGATCGTGCGCTGGGATGCCTCGCTCACCACGCGGACCGAGGCCGACGGGCTGCGCGTGGAGCAGCTCGGCTGGCTTCCGTTCCTGCACCTGCGCCACTACATGGACGAGATCGTGACCGTGAGCGAGGAAGCCATGCAGGAGGCTATCCGCCAGCTGGCCAGCCGCGCGCGCCTCGTGGTCGAGCCCTCCGGAGCGGCCGCCATGGCGGCGCACCTGTCGGGGGCCGCTCCACAGGCCGATGACGACGACAAGCGGGTGATCGTCATCAGCGGCGGCAACCTCGACCTCGGCCGCCTCGCGGAGATCCTGGTCGGCTAAAGCGGCTCAACGGCGAGGGTCGCGCAGGCCACTGAGGAAGGCGACCGCGTTGGCACCGATCGCGTCAACGGCGTAGCCGCCCTCCTGCAGGACGATGACCGGCAACTCGAGGCCCGCCACCATCGAGCCGATCTCGCGATAGTCGGCGGTGGTGAGTGCCAGGTCGCCGATCGGGTCGCGCACGAACGTGTCGAACCCGAGCGAGAGGACGAGCGGCGCATCGGGCGCGAGGGCGGCGATCGCATCGAGGCCCGTCCGCAGGGCGGTGGCGTAACCGTCCAGGCCAGTGCCAGCCGGAAGCGGCAGGTTCTGTGTCATCCCGGCTCCCGCTTCGGCCCCACGCTCGGCCGCATAGCCGGAGAAGTACGGGTAGGCGTGGGACGGATCGCCGTGCAGCGAGACGTACAGCACGTCGGCCCGCTCCCAGAAGATCTCCTGCGTGCCGTTGCCGTGGTGCTAGTCGACATCCAGGATCGCTGCCCGCTGGAAGCCGCCCTCGCTCAGCAGCCACTCGGTGGCGATGGCCGCGTTGTTGAAGAAGCAGTAGCCGCCGAGCATGCCGCGCGCCGCGTGGTGGCCCGGCGGGCGGCAGAGGCCATAGGCCAGCGGAGCGCCGCCGGCCACCCGCGCGGCGGCGGTCAACGCCACGTCGACCGCCCGTCGGGCAGCCGCCGCCGTGCCGGCCACGATCGGCGTGGCGGTGTCGAAGCAGAGCGCGCCAAGCCGCCGATGCGCGTTGGCCGGCCACCCGGCGAGGTCCATCGGCCCGGCATAGGCCGCCAGCTTGAAGGTGTCCGGGATGAGCGGCCGCGAGCCGTCGAGGTCGCCGGCCGCGATGCCGTCGGACCAGGCGTGCGACACCACGTCGAGGAGCGCCGCGTCGTGCACGGCCAGGATCGGTCCCTCGCCAAACTCGTCCGGCTCGAGGAGGGCGAAGCCCCCGTCGGCAGCCAGTGCCCGCTCGATCTCGATCGCCCGCTCCGGCGTCTCGTAGCAGGCGATCTCGAGCCCGCCGGAGAGCTCGATCAACCCGCTGTGGGCCAGGTGGGCGTCGCTGCGAACGACCGGAATGGGTGGCGGTCGATCGGTCACGGGCTCGCAGTGTACCGATGCCCCCGGGACGCGGCCGCCGAGCGTCGTACACTGCGGCCACCCATGAGCGCACTCGACGAGCGAGCCGTGATCAACGCCCTGCGCGGGTGTCCTCTTTTCGCGCCGTGCCCGGACGGGGTGCTCGCCGACGTCGGCCGTCGCCTGCGGCACCGCCACTTCCGGCGGAACGAGGTGATCTTCCACCAGGGAGATCCCGGCGACGCACTGCACGTCATCACCGAGGGTGCGGTCAAGATCCTGCTGCCGTCGCCCGAGGGCGACGAGGCGATCATCGCCACCCTGCAGGTCGGCGACTTCTTCGGCGAGCTGGCCCTGCTCGACGGCCGTCCGCGTTCGGCCACCGCCACGACGGTCGAGGCCACCGAGACCCTCATGCTGCCGCGCGACGTCTTCCACGAGCTGCTCGACAAGCACCCGGAGCTGCGCGACGCCCTGTTCGCCGCACTCGCGAACCTCCTGCGGCGCATCACCAAGCACGTCGAGGAGCTCCATTTCCTGGACCTGGCCGGCCGCCTGGCGGCCCGGCTGGCCGAGCTGGCGCGTCAGGCACAGCCCGGGGCCAGCACCTCCATCGAGCTGGACTGGCCGTATACCCAGTCCGACCTGGCGGCCATGATCGGCGGCACGCGGCAGAGCGTGAACCGCCTGCTGGCCGATCTCATCGACGACGGCATCGTCCGCCTGGAGCACGAGCGCCTGCTGATCGCCGATCTCGACGCCCTGGACCGCCGCGCCGAGCGCTGAGGGGACTTACTGGACCGATGCGCCGGCGCCCCAACGGGCGACCTCGGCCTCCATGTCGAGCGGCATGACGGCCGCCTGCTGGGCGTAGTCGCCCCACGCCTCCTGCGGAACCTGCCACATGATCTCGAACTCGTTGCCGTCCGGATCCCGCCCGTACAGCGACTTGCTCACCCCGTGATCCGATGCGCCGGTCATCGCGCCGGCCTCGCCCAGCACACGAGCCGCCGCGGCCAGGTCCTCGATGGTCGCCACTTGCCACGCGAGGTGGTACAGGCCGACTGAGCCGCGCGGCGGTTTCAGCGCGTTCTCCCCGACCTCGAAGAGGCCCAGGTCGTGATGGTTGCCGCCGATCGGAGAGCGCATGAAGGCGGCCCTCATGCCAGGCGGCCGCTCCATCTCCTCGAACCCGAAGACGTCGCGGTAGAAGGTCGAAGCGCGGTCCACGTCGCGCACGAACAGGACGGCGTGGTTGAGGCGGGTGATCGGGATGGGCATCGTTTCTCCTATCGGCGCAGGCAGAGCCCGGGCGTGGTGGTTGCTCCGTCAACCATACGCGCAGACGCCATGCCCTTCGCGGCGACCCCTAGAATTGGACCGATGTTCTACGTCCAGCGCGGCCGGGTGCCGCACAAGCGGCACACCCAGTTCCGGCGGGACGACGGGACGCTCTACGCGGAGGAGCTGTTCGGGGTCGAGGGCTTCGCCGGTCGCAGCTCGCTCCTCTATCACCACACCCCGCCGACGCAGACCCACCAGATCGACGATCCGACCCCGGTTGGCCTGGAGAAGGCCGATCCGGACGGCTCTACCCCGCATCGGCACCACCTGGTCAACACCAAAGACCTGGAGCCCGCCGGCGACGGCCTCTCAGGCCGCGTGCCGCTCTTCTTCAACAACGACGTCACCTTCGGCGTGGTCCGTCCCTCGGAGCCGATGGCGGACTATTACCGCAACGGCGTCGCCGACGAGATGTACTTCGTCCACGAGGGAGAGGGGACGCTCGAGACCAACTTCGGCCCGATCGACTACGGGGCCGGTGATTACCTCGTCATCCCCATCGGCACCACCTACCGGCTGGTCCCGACATCGGGCAGCGAGCAGCGCATGCTGTGGCTGGAATGCCCGTCGGAGATCGAGCCGCCGAAGCGCTATCGCAATGACTACGGCCAGCTGCTGGAGCACTCCCCCTATTACCACCGCGACATCCGGCCGCCGGACGAGATGGCGCCGCACGCCGACGAGGAGGGCGATTTCGTCATCCGCGTCCGCAGCCGCGACCGGATCACGCCCTACCACTACCGCCACCACCCGTTCGACGTGGTCGGCTGGGA
>CBFGSY010000114.1:0-7208 GCA_965651545.1 uncultured bacterium
CGCAGGTCACTGTGGATTGTGATGATGCAGTCGCTGCGGCAGCCCCCGAGCTACCCGCTGATCATCCGAAGGTTGTGCGGGTCCAGGTCGTGCCGGGGGACTTTCGCGCAGTCTATGGTGGATTCGGATCTGACGCCCACGTTGTCTTCACATATTCGACAGGATCGCGGGTGGCAGTCCCGTTGTACGTTGAAGACACCACGGGCGAACTCATACCTGACGAAATTGGGAGCTACTGACTGCGCCCCGTTGCCGGTTAGGGCGACGAGCCCGGCGACTAATTCGTTCGAACCGATTTCAGGCAGAAACGGGTATCCCGGGCTCGGCTATGTCGTGGGACCGCAGCGGTAATTCTCAAGACGAGCGAAATCGGCCACGTCCGGGTCACCGGCTGCGAGTCGAAGGGGCGCATCAACAGCGGATCAGGATCGCGCTCGACGCAATCGGCTAATCAGCAGGACCGATAGGGCGGCGCAGACAGCGACGAAGAGAAGGGCGCTTGCCGGTTGTGACCTGCCCGGACTAGCCGCCGCTGTGTTCGGAACGATCGTTTCCGCGGCGCGTCGTCGTAGGGATTACGCGTCTTCAGCGGTCAATCGCAAGGCGGGTCGTCCCAAGGCGTGGCACGAATCGATGCTTGCGCCGGCGCGTCTCTCCTGGGGTCGAAGGCGATCGGTCCAATGGCGTCAAGCAGAAGGTATCGGCCGTCAGCGAAACAGACGTGCACTTCCGCATGCCAGGTGTACGCACGACCCCACAACACAACGATTCGACTTGGCTCTCCCGTTTCCTCATTTGCGAGCCGTGCAGAGGCCGACGTGAGAGCTCGGGTGCAGTCGTCCTGCGGGATGCGGCAATCAATTTCAGCCGTTGGCGGAGTTGGCGGAGTCGGCGGTGACGGGGACGGCTCGCCGCATCCAGCAAGTAAGACAGCCGCCAGAAATGCCGACGGTATCCATTGCATCGCACGACTGTACGCCGCATAGATGCTTCAGCAACATGGCCAGTCCGCGCCGAAACTTCCGGCGGCTGTTGTCCGTAAGTGGTCAGTTATGTGGTCAAAGTGGCGGCGGGACGGAATGGACGGGACTCGAAGAGCCAGATTCACGCTCGGAATGATGGAGCCGACGGAGGGAATCGAACCCACAACCGGCGGTTTACAAAACCGCTGCTCTACCGTTGAGCTACGTCGGCGTCGACCGCGATTCTACGCACGAGGGCACCGGTCACGCGAACGTTGACGGCCGCCACAGGATTGATTGCGTTCACCGCGACGCAGCGACCATGATGCGGACGCCATGGATCCGTCACGAGGGGATGGCCGCCCCGCCGAGCACGATGACGTCTTCGAGGAGATCGACGTCGATGAGGTGCCGAGGGTGCGGATGGCGGTCACAGTCTGGGATCGGGCCTTGGTCGGCCTCTCCGCGATCGCGATCGCGGGCGGATTGACGATCGCTCTGATTAACGCGATCGGCGGAATTCCAAGCGGGGACGTCGCGACCGCGAGCATAGCCGCCGCCTCGCCGAGCACAGTTGAGACCGCGGCTCCGTCGCCATCGGGCCCTCCGCCTCGCGAAACCGCTGTGCCAACCCTGCACCCGGGTTTCTCCTGGGAGCAGACCGCCATCAAGCATCGGGGCTCGAATGGTGAGCGCTTTCGGTATGTATGCGCGCCGGGCGGCACGCCGCTTCCACTGTGGGGAACTCGCGTGTACACCGACGATTCGTCGGTGTGCACCGCCGCCGTGCATTGGGGCCTCATCACCCTCGAGGATGGAGGCACGGTGGCGATTGAGATCCGTCGCGGTCGCGACTCGTATCGAGGGACCCACCGCAACGGCGTAGCCTCGCAGGACTGGCCGGAACTGTGGCACGGCAGTTTCGTATTCGTACGGGTGTGACACGTGTGCTCGGTTACAGGATTCGCCACGGTAGCAGCGCTAACTAAGCCGTTTCGAGTGCCGCTGCCTCGGCCGCGCCCAGGGTGCCCGCGGCTTCTTGGTCAGGCGAGTGGGGTCAGGAAGTCGACCAGTCCGCGCATGTAGGTCTCCTGGTCGTCGTACATCGCCAGGTGACTGCCGTTCGGGCACTCGAGGTAACTGCCGTTCGGCAGGCGGCGCGCCATCTCGGCCATGTGCTCCGGATCCATGGTGTCGTGGCGCGCGCCGATGACCAGCGTCGGCCCCCGGATGCGGTGGAGGTCGTCGAATCGGTCCCAATCGGCCAGTGAGCCGCTCATGCCGAGCTCGCTCGGCCCCTGCATCGGCACATAGATGGACTGGTTGAGGTGGTCGAACGTGCGCGTGACCGCATCGGGCCATTCCTCGAACGGCATCCGGATGACGTGCTGCACGTAGTGGTGCTGAATGAGCAGCTCCAGGTATCGCGGATTGTCAGTATCGCCGCGTGCCTCGAGGTCCTTGATCTCGGCCAGCACGGCCTGGTCCATCGCCGGCATCAGCACGTTGTGCGCGTAGTCGTTGTACGCCGGGCAGCTCGACATCATGTTCGAGATCACGAGGCCCTTCAGGTGCTCCTGGTGGTGCAACGCATACTCGATCGCCAGGATCCCGCCCCAGGACTGCCCGTAGAGCACGAAGTTCGATCGGTCGAGGTCCAGGGCGCGGCGGACCTGCTCGACCTCGTCGACGAATCGGCCCAGATTCCACAGTTCGGGCGCGTCCGGCTGGTCGCTGTTACCGGATCCCAGCTGGTCGTAGAGGTAGTACTCGATGCCAGCCGTGCGGAAGTAGTTGTCGAAGATCTCGAAGTACTCGTGCGTCGCGCCAGGGCCGCCGTGCAGCAGCAGGACCTTCAGGTCCGGGTTGTCACCGACGCGCTTCGTCCAGACCTGGAAGGCGCCGCGCGGCGTCTGAATCGGGACCATGCGTACGCCATCGGTGGTAGCGGCGCCGTCGCCTATTGCCACGCCCGATCGGTCTCAGTCATCCACCGGTCCAAAAATCGCTGCTCGATCCGCTCTGCCGCGACGCCCAGCCGCTGGAGTGTACGACGCATCCTTGAGCCAGATGCGTGGCTCGATTCTCACGTCCTGGGAGTAACGAACAAGAAGTGGCCCGTACATGTCACGGATTCTCGCGTGGTGGGAATCCGCGACAAGTTAGGCGTTGGTTCGAGTGGATTTCGGCCTCTTTGGGAGATTTCTTGATCCTTACTCCCGTGGGGCGAGAATTTTCGGATAGCAGCGCTCATCCGGCTTGTTGCCTGCGCCTGTGCCGCCGATGGGGCGCATCACGCGCGCCGCTGACGAACGACCTCGAAGAGGAGCAGCGATCCTGCGGTCGCGGCATTCAGTGACGCCACTCGGCCGGACATCGGGAAGCTGACGAGCAGGTCCACTCGCCTACGGGTAGCGCCGCTGATCCCCTCGCCCTCGCTGCCGACCACCACGGCCAGCGGCCCTGCCAGGTCAGTCTCCCAGGCAGACGCCGGCGCATCCTGGTCGGCCGCGACCACCCGCAGGCCACGAGCCTGGAGGTCCCTCAGCGCGTGGCCGAGGCTGTCGACCCGCGCCAGCAGCAGGTGCTCACTGGCGCCAGCGCTCGCCTTGACCGCTGCCGCCGAAAGCGGCGCCGCGCCGCGCTCAGGGAAGATCACGCCATCCACGCCCGCGGCTTCGGCGGAACGGAGCAATGTGCCGAAGTTCGTCGGATCCTGCAGGTGTTCCAGCAGCAGGATCAGCGGGTCGTGCGCGGCGGCCGAGGCTCGCGCCAGCATCTCGTCCACGTCAGCCCAGTGCCGCTCCCCCACCTCCAGCAGCACGCCCTGGTGGCCATCGAAGCCGGCCATTCGCGCCAGGCGATCCAGCGGTAGGTTCTCCACTGGGACCGATGCTGCCCGGGCGGCAGCCAGGATCGCCTTGAGCTCAGGGCTCGGTTTGGCGCTGCTCGAGACCAGCAGCCGATGCGCCTTGCGACCCGCCGCCATCGCCTCGACCACCGGCCGGCGGCCACCGATGAATTCCGTCAAGCAGCCGTCACGGTGGCCACCGCGAAGGCCGCGATCCCCTCGCCGCCGGCGAAGCCGAGCCCATCGGAGGTCGTTCCCTTCACGTTGATGGCGCCAGCGTCCAGCCCGGTCAGGTCGGCCAGCCGCTTGACGATCTCGTCGCGTCGTGGCGCGATCGGCGGGCGGCGCGCCACGATCGCCAGGTCCAGACCTGCCGGCCGCCAGCCCGACTCGGCCAGGCGGTTGATGGCCAGCTGGAGCAGCTCACCGGAGTCCGCGTCTCGGAACCGATCGTCATCGGAGGGAAAGAGCGTCCCGATATCCCCGATGCCCGCGGCCCCCAGCAGCGCGTCGATCACGGCGTGCAGGGCGGCATCGCCATCCGAGTGGCCCGCCAGGCCCATGACGCCGGGAAATTCGAGGCCGGCCAGGCGCAGGAGGCGGCCCTCCTCCAGGCGATGGGCATCGAACCCGATCCCCGCCCGTGTCCCATCGGCGACGGCAGGTGAAGGGAGCTTCGTGCTCCAGCCGGCCAGGATGGCGCGCAGCATTGCGTCGTCGCCGGGCTCGGTGAGCTTGCGGTTCATCGGCTGACCCTCCACCGCCCGAACCGCGATCCCGCCGGAGGTCATGGCTGCCGCCTCGTCGGTCACCGGGCGTCCCCAGGCGTGCGTCTCCTCCATGGCGGCCCGCAATTGAGTGAGCGTCGCGCCCTGTGGCGTCTGGGCTGCCTGCACCGCGTCTCGGTCGACGGTGCCAGTGACCGCGCCGGAGGTGTCGACGGTCTTGAGCGAGTCAGTGACCGGCACCAGCGGCACCACCCCGGTGCCTGCGCGCACCGCCGCGACCACCCGGACCATCAGCTCGACCGACGCCGCCGGCCGCGCCGCGTCGTGGACCAGGACGGGCGTCTCCTCGGCGATCTGGGCGGCCGTCAGTGCTGCGATGCCGGCGACCACCGAGTCGGTCCGCTCAGCGCCACCCGCAATGACCCGGACTCGATCATTGACCTCCGGCGGCAGTGCATCGGCGAAACGCTGGGTGGCATCGGGCGGAACCACGACCGCCACCAGGGCCATGCCGGGCACCGACAGCAGTGAGTCCAGGCTCCAGCGCCAGACCGGGCGGCCCCACATGTCGATCCACGTCTTGTCGCCGCCGAAACGGCGGCTCTGCCCGGCGGCAACCAGGATGGCGGCGACCGGCGGGTTGCTCACCGGCGTCAGGCGGCCTCGCGTGGCTGGGCGAAGATCATGCGGCCCGCAACCGTCTGGAGCACGCGGGTGACGGTGATCGGGACCTCGGCATCCATGTACTGGCTGCCGCCCTCGACCACGATCATGGTGCCATCGTCCAGGTAACCAACCCCCTGGCCAGGCTCCTTCCCCTCCTGGATGATCTTGACGTTCATGTCCTCGCCGGGATGGACGACCGCCTTGACGGCGTTGGCCAGCTCGTTGATGTTCAGCACCCGGATGCCCTGCAGCTCCGCAACCCGGTTCAGGTTGAAATCGTTGGTCAGGATGGCGGCTCCGGTGTCTCGCGCGTAGGCAACGAGCTTGGCGTCCACCTCGTCGGCCTCCGGGTAGTTGGCCTCGCTCACCTCGACCGGGCTGACCGAGTCGCGCTGCAGCGCGGCGAGCATCTCCAGGCCGCGGCGCCCACGATTGCGACGCAGGGCGTCCGGTGAGTCGGCGATGCGCTGCAGCTCGTCCAGGACGAAGCGCGGCACGACCAGCGTGCCAAGGATGAATCCCGTCCGGCCGATATCGACGATGCGGCCATCGATCACCGCACTGGTATCGATCACCACTTCCTGCGGACCCGTCCGCGACCGGCCGCCTGGCAGGAACGCACTCAGCGACGGCACCAGCACGTCCTTCTTGTAGAGGGTCGCCCACAGCATCAGCAGCGCCAGCGCGATGGCGACTCCCGCGGGCAGCAGCGCCCCGGCCGCGCCGCCCAGTGCCGACAGTGGAACACCCACCAGCAGCCCCATGAGCAGGCCGACCACGACGGCCAGCACGCCCAGCGCGTACTCGACGGCTCCGGCCTGTCCCAGCCGATCGATGGCCCAGCGCGTCGGGTAGACCGTGATGTACGGGATGGCCAGGTACCCGAACAGGAGCGAAGCGGCAACCATGGCCATCAGGAAGGCGGGCCGGTTCGGCGCGCTGATGATGTCGCCGCGCAGGTCGAGGATGAGGAGGCCCAGCACGAATCCGAAGAGCGTGCCAAGCAGGGCTCCCACGAGCTGGATGATCTTGGTCATGTACCGATAAGACCGATATGAATTCGTCGCCCGGATGAATAAGGTGCCCGATGAATCGATGAAACCGGATGAAAACGGCGGCAACCTTAGCACCGCCCGCAAGCGTGGGCAATTGGTAAGGGCCAGGTCCTAGGTCGGTATTGCTCTGAGCACTCACACATCGCCGGGGCCGGCCTGGACGTACTGCTGCAGCGCCGCGAGGCATGAATTCGAGTCCCTAACGCGTGCCCACGCACCACCTGAGTGCTGTCGGCGATATTCCGTGCGATCAAGCGCTGTGTGAGTGCCGACAGCGATAAGCCGGGGCCCTTCCGGGACCCCGAAAAGGTGCCAGTGGTCGCGCGCCTGGTGAGCTGCAGCTCCGATCGGCCTCAGGAGGTGGCCAATGCCTCTGCCAGGGCCGCTCGCAAGTCGGTCGCTACCGTGTAGCTGGTTCCGCTGGTCGCCGTCCGCGCCGGTCCCGTGATGAGGCGGTCGAATCCCAGGCGCTGTGCCTCGGTCAGGCGTCGCTCCGGCCGGCTGGCGGCCCGAACCCGGCCAGCGAGTGACAGCTCTCCGGCCAGGACGGTCCCGCTGCGCACCGGCCGCTCCCGCAAACTCGATGCGAGCGCCACTGCCACCGCCAGGTCGGCCGCCGGCTCCTCGATCCGCAGGCCGCCGGCCACGTTGACGTAGACGTCGTGGCTGGTGAGGTTGATGCCGGCGTGGCGGGCGAGTACAGCGATCAGCATCAGCACGCGGCTGACATCGATGCCCGTCGTGGCGCGGCGCGGCGAGCCGGCCCCGGACGGCGCAACCAGCGCCTGGATCTCCACCGCCAGTGGCCGCGTCCCCTCTAGCGCGATCGTCACCGCGCTGCCGGCCACCGGTGGCTGCTCCGACTCTAGGAAGAAGCGGCTGGCATCGGCCACCTCGACCAGCCCGTCGCCGCGCATCTCCAGGACGCGCTTGAGCAGCAGGACCC
>CBFGSY010000115.1:0-7207 GCA_965651545.1 uncultured bacterium
TTAGAGCACGGCACTCATAATGCCGGGGTCGCGGGTTCGAGTCCCGCCCCTGCTACATGTCTCTCAACCACTTGGGCGCGTGCGCTCAAGTGGTTTCTACTATCCGGGCGGCGATCGGCGCTGCCCGAACCCATGGTCTGAGATACTTCCACCTACAAGGGACATCGATCCCCCAAACTGCCCATTGCGACGGTTCGTACCTTTGAAGGTATGGGGCCCCCCGCCCAGCGCTCAGCCGCTCCCCCACGTCCCGTCGTCCTCGTGGTTGATGACGACCCCATCGTCTGTCGATTGGCAGCCCGCGTCCTGGCCGACGCGGGCTTTTGTGTCTTGGAGGCGCATGGCGGCGAGGAGGCGGCAGCGATGCTCAACACGGCGAACGGCACCGTGCAGCTCCTGGTGAGCGACATCGCCATGCCGGGCATGACGGGTGTGCAGCTGCGCGCACGTGTCGGGGAGCGGTGGCCGACGCTTCCCGTGTTGCTGATCTCGGGGCAGGGCGAGCCGCCAGCCGGCCATTCCAGTCCGTACCTGACCAAGCCGTTCACTGCCGAGGCCCTGGTCGCAGCCGTCGACGACTTGCTGCCGAGTCCGGCCCGGGAAAGGAGCACCGAGCAGGCCGACTGATACACGCGTAATCGAGCCGGGATCGCGGCTCGAGCGCCGCTCGTGGCCGCGCGACGCAGCCTCGCCCTCAGCACGACGGCGAGGCTGTTTCTTTTGGGATCGATTTGGCTATTGCAGAGTGTGGTCGACGATAGACGAGTCGGGCGGCTCACCGTCCGGGTTGCGGGAGCGATCCGGCGCGCCGGGTGAGCCCGCGGGGATCGCCTGCGGGGTGCCGCTACCGCCACCGACGGGAGCCGGGGCCCCGGCGGTCTGGCGCACGACCGTGGAGGTGTTCGTGAACGCGTGCCGAGCCGAAGTGCCGACCAGACCCAGGATCGCGACGAGGCAGGTGCCGACGAGCGCGACGATGATCGCATACTCGAGCAGCGCCTGGCCGCGCCTGTTGCGTGGGACGGTGTCCAGCAGCATCCGGCGACCTCTCACCTTCGACTGACTCGCGGTGTACGCACGGCAGGTGGGGCTGTAGGCCCCGGGAACGACCGGCAGGTCGCGTGCCGGAGGTTCGCCCTATCCGCCTCCAAGGACCAAAGGTTGAGCGATGCTGGAGGTTACGAGATCAAAACGGCCGGCCGGTGTCCGTGGTGCTCGCCGAAGGAATAGGCACACCGCCATGTCGATCGACGGATCGCCATGGTGCACCGCAACGTGACCAGAACGGTCGGACGTCTCGCTGGCATCGTCGCGTCTCGCGTGCAGACCCCGACGGTGCACTGATCCGGCACATCGCGATCGACCCGAAGTCAGGGGTCTGGCTGCGTACGGCGCGTCGCCGGGCATCGCGGCGCGCAACGCTCCCCTCCAGCCACACTGCCTCGAGCCACGCTGAGGAAGGTGGAGGACTTTGTGGGAGTGCTGGTCGGTCGCTCCGTCGCCGTATAACTTGCGGCCCGGCCGCCCAGCGTCCCGCACCTTCGTCCCGGCAGGCACGCCCTGCTTCGAGCTGCCAATGTCGTCGATCGCCGTCCCCAACCACACCTCATCGCCGCGAGAACGACGCGTCCGGCCCCCTCGGCGCCGGCAGCTTCTGCTCGCCCTGCGCGCCCTCTGCCCGCTCGTGACCACGCCGCTCGTCGCGCAGTCCGCGGAGGGTGGGCGCGCGCTCGCGCACTACGAGCTTCGCGGCGCCCCAGCCTGGCGGACGGAGCTGCCCGCGGAGCTCGCCGAGATCTCCGGCCTGACGCTCGCACCTGACCACACGGTGCTAGCCCACGGTGACGAGCGGGCCGTCGTCTATCGCTTCGACCTGCGCACGCGTCGCGTGATCGGGCGCTTCGGCCTCGCGGGGTCGCACGGGGTGCTCCACGGGGATTTCGAGGACATCGCGCTCGTCGGCGACCGCCTCTTCCTGGTGGCGAGCACGGGCGAGATCGTGGAAGGGCGCGTGGCGGCGGATGGCGAGACCACGCGTGCCGTGCGGCGCACGCGCGGTCTCGGCGGGGCGTGCGAGGTCGAGGGGATGACCCCGGACGCGTCGACCGAATCACTGCTGCTGCTCTGCAAGACGACCCGGAGCAAGCGCTGGCGGGGCCAGGTCGTGATCCTGGCGGTCTCGACGGCGACCTGGCGCTTCGAGGACGCGCCTCGAATCCTGGTGGCCGAGAAAGCGCTGGAAGCGGTGACCGGCGAGAAGCGGTTCAACGGCTCGGCGCTCACCCGGCATCCGCGGACCGGCACGCTCCTGCTGCTTGCGGGCCCGCAGCACGTCTACGCCGAGATCACGGAAACCGGCGAAGTCCTGGGTGGCGGGCGTCTGGACGCACGCCTGCACCGGCAGCCTGAAGGCATTGCCGTGGCTCCCGACCTCACGCTGCTCATCAGCGACGAGGCCGCTGGGCATACGGCCGCGATCGCGGGCTACGCCTATCGAAAGTAGACGCAGGCCCGTCGATGCGGACCGATGGCTTCATGCCGAGACCAGTTGTAAATCGATGGAGCCGGCCGGGCAGACGCGGCCTCGAGCCGCTAGCCGACCGCCAGCATGCCGGAGCTCGATACCCTGGCCGGCACCGGTACCGAGATGTGCTCCTCCCACCACGCCTTCGCCTCGTCCACCCCCCACCCGGTCGCGCTGGTCGTGGCCGCGAGCGCGGCCGCCAGCTCGTCGGCATTGTCGTAGCGATCAGCGGGGCTCTTCGCCAGGCAGCGCATGACGACGCGCTCGAGATCCGCCGGAATCGGTCGCCCGCTCCGGCGGCTCGGGGGCACGGGCGTGCTCTGAATGTGCTGGATGAGCATCTTGAGCGCGCTCTCGGCCGTGAACACCATCTCGCCCGTGAGCAGCCAGTATCCGACGCAGCCGAGCGCGTAGAGATCGGCCCGGCGGTCGACGGTGTCGCCGCTCGCCATCTCCGGGGCCATGTAGGCCGGGGTGCCGGTGGTGAGGTCGCCGCCGCCCTTCATGGTGTCGAGCAGGGATTCGTCCTGGTCGTACTTCACCAGGCCGAAATCGAGCACCTTCACGAAATCGTAGTCCCGGCCCATGTGGCAGAGGTAGATGTTGGCCGGCTTCACGTCCCGGTGGATGAGCCCGCGGTCGTGCGCCTCGCCGAGCGAATGGCAGGCTTGGCGGAGCAGATAGACCACCCGCTCCGGCGGCAGGGGGCCGTAGGTGCGCACCAGGGTCTCGAGGTCGAGGCCTTCGAGCAGCTCCATGGCGAAGTAGAACGTGCCGTTCCGGGTCTCGCCGAAGTCGTACAGCCGGATCGTGTGGGGCGACTGCAGCCAGGACGCCGCCTCCGCCTCTCGCCGGAACCGCTGAATGACCGCCGTCGTTTCGCGGTCGTTTCGCGTGCCCAGCAGCTCCGGCTTGATCAGCTTGATGGCGGCCGGGCGGGCCAGCATGCGGTGCGTGGCATTCCAGACCTCGCCCATGCCGCCCCGGCCGATCAGATGCACCAGGCGGTAGCTGCCCAGCTCCCGTGCCCGCTGCACGTGCTGGCCGATACGCACCATGATCTTCGAGGGTATGACCGCGATCAGGGCGCAGACGTAGTTGGGCAGGTAGTTCCACACGATCACCGCCAGCGTCGGGGTGTCGAGCCCGCGCAGGTGGGCGATCACGATCCCCACGGGGTCCATCGACGCCGCGATGAGCGACGCGAGGAGGGTCTTCCGCGGCGTGTTGGGGACGATCATGGGAAACAGGAGGATCAGCACGCACAGCCAGGAAAGCCGTCCGGCCAGCAGCCGATGGGGCTCCCACTGGTTCACGATACCGATGCCGAAGGCGAGGAAGACCTCGTAGACCAGCGCCAGGTCGAGCGCCAGCCGGGGGCGACAGGTGAGGCGCCTGGTGTACCGGTAGAGCAGGAACGACGCGGCGATGCTGAGTACCGCGACCACGTCCGCCGGCCGGCCCCAAGGGATCAGATCGCGCATCTCCATGTCGACCAGTGGCGCCAGCAGATCGTTCATGACGATGCCGATCACGAACAGGCCGGCCCAGACCATGGCCAGGATGCCCAGGCGCGCGGTGGCCTCGCGCAGCAGATCGTCCGGGAGCTCGTCGCTCCGGGGCCCTGCCATCGCCGAGACCGGCGTGGACGGAAGCTGCGTCTCCAGCAGTTCAGGCTTGGTCATCCGGTCGCCTTCTGGTGGCGCAAATCCTAGAACTAGCGCAATTTAGTGGTCAAACGCTAACACATTACCGAGGCCCGTCAATCCGTCCGCACGGGCCTGAGTCCCGCGCACGGAGCGCGCCGATGAATGCCACCCGCAGGGCCGGAGCCCTGAGCCGACTTGCCGACAACCCGATCGTCCGGGTGGTCGCCTATTACGTACTGCTGTTCGCCGCCGCCGCGGTGTTCATCGATCTCGTGCCCGGCGGCGCGGAACTGATCTACGGCGGCGTCCAGGAAACCACGGCCGACATCTCCGCCGGCCTCCAGGGCGCGCTGACCCAAGGGCAGACGCCGATCTTCGAGACCCGGCCCGGCTTGCCGTTCACCGAAGTCTTCGCCATGGGCTCGGCCTTCCTCCTCATGCTGCCGGTCACCTGGATCTACGTAATGACCCGGCGGCGGAAGGGGTTCCGTCAGTCGGTCGTGCAGACCCTCGTCATCCTGCCCATCGTGGTGGCCGGGGTCGTATTCATGGTCAAGAACAGCTTGGCCCTGGCGTTCAGCCTCGGCGGCATCGTCGCCGCGGTGAGCTTCCGCAATACGCTGCGGGATACCAAGGACGCGGTGTACATCTTTCTCGCCACCGGCGTCGGTCTGGCCGCCGGCATCCAGTCGGTCTCGTTCGCCGCCGCGCTCTCGATCACCTTCAACGTCATCATCTTGCTGCTCTGGTGGACCGACTTCGGTCGGCAGCCCTCGGACCTGCAGCGGCCCGTGGCGCAGCGGCGGCTGGAGCGCGCGCTCGCGCTGTCCAACCGCACCAGTGCCTTCGTGCAGCTGGTGGACGACCAGATCCTCAAGTCCCTCACGCCGGACCAGCTCGATGCCCTCGCCGCCCGGGCGCAGCGCCGCCGGGGGCGTTCCGAGGACGGGCCGCCGCCGGAGAAGAAGCCGGTCGAGTGGCGGCGGCTCGATCTCCAGATCCAGGGCAGCGCGGACGTGGCGCGCAGGGCCGCGGAGCCGGTGCTGGAGAGCAGCGCCAAGCGCTGGGAGTTCGTCCGAGCGGTGCCCAGCGACAGCGGCCCCACCAGGCTGCAGTACCGGGTGCGCCTGAAGAAGAGCGTGCCGGCGGAGAGCCTGGTCCAGAGCCTCCGCACCGGCGCGGCCCCGTACGTGACCGCCGTGGAGCTCGCCGCCGACGGGGCACGATGAGCGAGCTGCTCGAGCGACTCCGGGACGGGCTCCGCGACCGCTACACCATCGAGCGCGAGGCGGGACGGGGAGGCATGGCCACCGTGTTCCTTGCGCGAGACCGGAAGCTCGGACGTGAGGTGGCGATCAAGGTCCTCAGTCCGAGCGTGATGACCGCCGTGGCCGGCGAGCGCTTCCTCCGCGAGATCCGCATTACCGCGCAGCTCCAGCACCCCAACATCCTGCCCCTACTCGATTCCGGCGAGGCGGCCGGGCTGCTCTACTCGGTGATGCCGTTCGTGGAAGGCGAGACGCTGCGCGAGCGCCTGCTGACCGAGCAGCTGCCGGTCGCCGAGGCGCTGCTGCTCGGCCGAGAGATCGCGGAGGCGCTCGACTACGCGCACCGCCGCGGCATCATCCACCGCGACGTGAAGCCGGAAAACATCCTGCTCTCGAACGGCCACGCCATCGTCTCCGATTTCGGCATCGCTCGCGCGATCGGGCTCGCCAGCGGCAACTCGCTTACGGCCCGCGGCCTCCCGATCGGCACCGCCGCGTACATGAGCCCGGAGCAGGCGCAGGGCGAGGGTGGAAGCGATACGCGGAGCGACGTGTACGGCGCGGGCTGCGTGCTCTACGAGATGCTGACCGGCCGGATGGCCTTCGGCGGCGCGAACCTCCGAGAGGTGCTGGCGAAGCAGGCCTCGGGACAGCCGACGCCGATCGCCGAGCTCCGCCCCGAGGTGTCGCCGAACATCATCGCGATCGTGGCGCGCGCGCTGGCCAAGCGGCCGGACGATCGCTACCCCTCCGCGGGCGACATGGCGTCCTGCGCGTCGCCATGGGCGAGCCCGCCCGGCTGAGCACGCCGGTGCCGGCGCAGGCGCCGGCATGGCAGGAGCCGGAGTCGCAAACGAGCGTCTCCACCTCCGCCCTCAGCCGGGTCATGATCGTCGCGGCCGTTGTAGTCCTCCTCGCGTTCGCGGCCATGCGGCTCCTCGGCGTGCGCCCGACGTCCGGCCAGCGCGGCGGCGTGGACATGGCGGCCTCGGTGGCCATCCTCCCGCTCGAGACGCGCGGTACCAGCGTCGAGGACGAATACCTGAGCGAGGGCCTGAGCGAGGAGATCACCGATCGGCTCGAAAGCGTGCACGGGCTCAAGGTCATCTCGCCTTCCTCGGTGGTGGCCCTCAAGGGTCGGAAGCTGACGGTGCAGCAGGTGGCGGACACGCTGGGCGTGCGGCACGTGCTCGACGGGTCGCTGGAGCGCACCGGAGAGCGGATCGAGGCCCGCGTCCAGCTCATCGACGCGCGGCGTGGCAAGGTCGTCTGGCAGCAGACCTATCGCCTGGGCGCGAGCGAGCTGCTGCAGCTCCAGGACGTCATCGCCCGTCAGGTGGCCGGCGCCCTCACCACCGCGGGCGGCGAGGCCGTGTCGTTCGCGCCGGAGCGCACCGTAGACGCCGGCGCCTACGAGGCCTACTTGAAGGGCGCATACTGGCTGGCGCGCCGTACACCTGAAGGACTGCGTCACGCCACCAGCGCGTTCCAGGAGGCCCTCACCCTGGACCCGGAGTACACCCAGGCGCTCGCGGGTCTGGCTGCGGCCCACACGTACGCCGTGGTCTACGGCTACCGCAGCGAAGCGGATCCCTACAGCGAGCTGGCGGAGGCGCTGCGCCTGGCCGACCGGGCGGTCGCGCGCGACTCCACCGCGGCGGAGGCCTTCCGCGCGCGCGCCGATGCGCGGTCCATCGCGTTCTTCCCCGAGGACTCGGTGCGGGCCGACGTCAGCCGGGCCCGGCGGCTCAAGCCCAACTCGGCCG
>CBFGSY010000116.1:0-7138 GCA_965651545.1 uncultured bacterium
TGGCGGTCTCGCTGTTCACATCCGTCCATGGGACGTTGACGGGGGTCATCGACAGGCCTCGCGGACCGCGTCCTTGATCTGGCTGGTGCCCACGAGGACCTGGCGCTCCAGGTCGCGACTGCTCGGGATGACGCTTGGGCCGCTGGCCGTGACGCTGATCGGACGACGCAGTCGGCCGAAGCGAAGGGCACCCACGTTGGCAGATGCCTGCGTGCCCCATGACCAGCCGGCCATTCCCTCCTCGACGGTGGCCAGGCTGCCGGTGCGATCCACCGACTCGAGGATCGGCGCCCAATCCATCGGCGACAGCTGTGCTGGCACCACCAGCTCGGCGAACACCTCCTCCTCGATGGCGAGCTCCTCGAGCGCGCGCATCGCCAGCAGCGCCGTGTACCCGTACGCCAGCACCGTTGCGGTGCATTCGGATGGATCCACGAACGACAGGCTGATGGTCGGCAGCTCGCCGGGGCTGGCCGATTCACGGCCGATGGCCTCGCCGACGCGGCCGCGCTCCGGTCGGATGATGGGCTCGGCATACAGCAGCTTGTGCTCGACGTAGATGACGGGATCGTCGCGCTGGAGCAGAGTGCCAAGCACGGCCGCCGGGTCGTGGAACGGTGAGGCAGCTACCACAACAAGCCCGGGCACGCCAAGGAAATGCTTCTCCAGGCTCTGGCTGTGGGTGGGCCCGTACCCTCGATGGCCGCCCGACGGCACGCGCACGATGACGGGACAGGTGACTTGTCCGCCGTAGATGGCGGGGTACTTGGCGACGTGGTTGACGATCTGGTCGAAGGCGAGCGCCACGAAATCGCCGAACATGATCTCGACGATCGGCCGGTAGCCGGACATCGCGAGCCCGGCAGCCACGCCCACGATGGCCGCTTCGCTGACCGGCGTCGTCAGCACCCGATCGGGATAGGCGGTGGTCAGGCCGCGCGTGACCTTGAAGGCGCCGCCGTAGGGGTCCGCGATGTCCTCGCCCAACACCAGCACGCGGGGATCGGTCTCGAGGAAATGGTGCAGGGCGGCGTTCAACTCTCGGACGAGCATCAGGCCGTCTCCCGCGCCACGATCTCGCGCAGTGCCTCCTCCACCTCGTCATCCACGCGCTCACGCGCTGCGCCCGGCAGGCGACGGCCGTGGATGACGAGTGGCTCGAGGGTCCACCGTTCCGCGATCTCGGCCTCGGGCCGGTTGTCGTCGCTCTTGCTGTGGTGACAGAGCCGATAGGTGTCGATGATCAGGCCGCGCGGCGTTCGCTGGGTACGCACCTGGTCGACCTGCCCTGCCGCGACGGCGTCGATCTCGAGCACGTCGGTGGAGTCGACGTGTGCGGTCTGGATGCCGAAGGCTGCGAAGCGGCCAGCAATGTCGCCGGCCGTGTTCAGCCGGATCGGCGTGCTCTGCGAGTATCCGTTGTTCTCAACGACCACGAGCAACGGCAGCTCCCACAGCGCGGCGATGTTCATCGTCTCGTAGACGACGCCCTCGCCCCACGCACCATCTCCCATGAAAACGGTGCTGATCGCGTCGTCGCCGGCGAGCTTCATGGCCAGGGCGATGCCAGCCGCGGCCGGCAGCGTCCCACCCAGGATGCCGTTCGACTTGAAGCCGGGCGCGCACAGGTGCTGGCTGCCGCCGATGCCACCGACGACTCCGCCGGGCTTGCCCATCACCTCGGCCAGCAGCCCCGCGGCGTCGCCGGTCCAGGCCAGGTAGTGGCCGTGGCAGCGGTGGTTGCTGAAGATGTGGTCGCCTGGCCGCAGGTGCTCAACGACGGCCACGCAGTCGGCCTCCTGGCCGACACACGCGTGGGTGGTGCCAGTCAACGCACCCTGGTCGAAGAGCTGGAGAAGCGTCTCCTCGAAGCGCCTGATGAAGCGCATTCGACGGTAGAGCCTCAGATCGCGGCTGTCCTCGGCCGTGCCGACCAGTCGCGGATCCGGATCGTGCCGCGCCGCCGGCTCGATGCGTGCGGCTGCGGGTTGGGCGGTGGTTATCGACGCGACGCCGTCGCGTAGTTCTGAAGGGCTCTGGGTCACGTGGTTCCTTCGTGGCAGCTGGCTGGGCATCGTGCGGGACGGGATTATCCGGGCGAATGCAACGCTCGGCAACTGATGCGGGCGCCGCCGCGACCAGCTAGCGTTCGACTGGTGACCCGAGCTCGTGTCGTCAGATGGCTTACCGCGGTCCTGCTTGCCGCCCTGGGCGGGGCAATCGTGGCGCTGCCGGTCATGGTCGCCATGCGAAATTGGCTCAATGCCGATGATGGTAGGACGGATCCGTTGGTGATCCTGGTCGGATACCTGGTGTGGGTGCTGGCATCGGCCTTCATCAGTGCCCTCTGGCTTCGCAGGCCCGCCCAACGATGAAAGCTCCGGCATCGGATCGGCGCGCGCTGGTCACCGGCGGTGCGGGGTTCGTTGGTAGCACGCTCTGCGAGCGCCTGCTGGCCGATGGGTGGCAGGTGACTGCGCTGGACGCTTTCGACGAGTCCAGCTACGGACGACAGACCAAAGTCCGCAACCTGCGCTTCGCGATGGAGGCGCCCGAGTTCGAGTTGCTCGAGGTGGACACTCGGGATGCAGCAACGCTGGCGGCGGCGATGCTGGAGGCGGAGCCATCGGTCGTCTTCGATCTCGCCGCACGGGCGGGCGTGCGGCCGTCCATCGCCGATCCTGCCGGCTACGTGGCCACCAACGTCGTCGGCTTTCAGAACACCCTCAGCGCTGCGGCATCTGTCGCGGCGCGCGTTGTGTTCGCTTCTTCGAGCTCGATCTACGGGGACGACGACCGCCGCCCGTTCACCGAGGACCAGGCACGCGCGCGGCCGGAATCGCCGTATGGAGCCACCAAGGTGGCCGGCGAGGCGCTGGCGTTTGCGCACCACAGGGCGACCGGGTTGCCGGTCGGCGTGGCACGCCTGTTCACCGTCTACGGCCCCCGCCAGCGGCCGGACCTGGCCATCCACGGCTTCGCTCGCCGTATCCTCGACCGCCAGCCAGTCGTCCTCTTCGACCAGGGTCGCGGGGTGCGGGACTACACCTTCGTGAGCGACGCCGTGGATGCGCTGGTGCGCCTTGCGCGCGTGGATGACGGCTACCTGGTGGTGAATGTCGGCAGCGACCGGCCGGTGGCGACATCACGCGTTATCGACGAGCTCGAGCGCGCGCTGGGGCTCGAGGCGGAACGGCAGCTCGCCACGGCGCAGCCTGGAGACGTGCCAGCCACGCATGCCGACATCAGTCGGGCCCGCAGACGCCTGGGCTGGGCGCCGCAGGTTGCGTTCGCCGACGGCGTCGACCGCTTCTGCGCCTGGCTCCTGGACGAACGTGCCGACGAGCAGGCGGATCAGGCCTCCGCCACGGATCGCCTGCCGACCCCGACGTAACGGAGGCCGGCTGCGCGAACCGCCCCCGGATCCAGCGCGTTTCGCGCATCGAACAGCACGTCGCCAGACATCACGCCCGCCAGGTCCGCGGGGCTGAGGGTCACGTACTCGGGCCACTCGGTGGTGAGCACCACGGCGTCGGCGCCCGTCGCTGCCTCGCTGGGGCCAGCGCAGATCGTCAGCCATGGCGCGTGTTGGACGGCCGCGTCGGCAGCTTTCGGATCGCAGCCGACCACCGTGGCACCACGGTCGCGCAGGGCTGCCGCCAGGGCGAGTGCCGGCGAGTCGCGGACGTCATCGGTCCCCGGTTTGAAGGCCAGGCCCAGCAATGCCACCCGGCGGCCTTCCAGGCCGCCACCGAGCTCCTCGACCAGCCGGTCGACCGCGTAACCGGGCTGGCCGGCGTTCACGGCATCGACGGCGCCCGCAAGGGTCAGCTCAACGTTGCGCTGGCGGCCCATGGCAATCATCGAGCGCACATCCTTCGGCAGGCAGGAGCCGCCATATCCGATGCCCGGGTGCAGATACTCGCCCCCGATGCGCGGATCGGCCGAAATGCCGCGCACGACATCGTCGATGCCCGCTCCGGTCGCGTCGCACAGCAGAGCGAGCTCGTTGATGAAGCTGATACGGGTGGCGAGGTAGGCGTTGGCGGCGTTCTTGGTGAGCTCCGCGCTCTCCGCGTCAACGATCAGGATCGGCGCTTCGAGCGGACGGTACAGCGTCGTCAGCAGCTCGACCTCCTTGTCGGTACCGCGCTCGGCGCGTCCGACGATGACCCGCGACGGGTGCAGGAAGTCCTCGATCGCGCGTCCCGTTCGCAGGAACTCCGGGTTGGCAAAGACCGGCACCGACCACGGAAGGGCGCGATCCGCCAGCGCATCGTTCAGGCTCCGCTCGACGTCGCGCGTGGTGCCGACCGGCACCGTGCTGCGCAGCGCGACCACAGCCGGGCGCTCTAGGGTTGCGCCGAGCGTCTGGAACACCGCCCGGACCGCGGACAGATCCGCCTCCCCATTCGGCGCCGATGGAGTTCCGACGCACACGAGCACGATCTCCGCCTCGCGCAATGCCTCGGAAGGGTCGAGCGTGAACCGCAGGCGAGCTTCGCTCTGCTGGAGGGTCAGCTCCGGCTGGAGGTGTGGCTCGTAGTACGGGGCGTCGCCCAGTTCGAGGGACCGGAGCTTCTCGGCGTCCACCTCGAGCCCGACCACGTGCTGGCCCAAGCGCGCCAGGCAGGTGGCGGTGACCAACCCGACGTAGCCGAGACCGATGACGGCGATCTGCATGTGGAGTCCCCGTGCTGCCGATGAAAGCGGCCGCCCTTCGTCGTACGGCGGCCAGGACAGCGGATCATAGCGACTGGCGGGGTGGCGGCCATGTCCGCTCTCCGGCGAGATCCCCGGAATGTTGGGATAATCCACGGCCGGCGCCCGACCTCGGGGCGCCGTCCACAGGAGAGCCGATGCCCGCTCGCGTCCCCCGGCATTGCATGGTCGTTGACAACCACTACCCGGACATCCGCGTGGAGCGTGAGGCCAACGCCCTCCTGGAGCGTGGCTACCGGGTCGACGTCATCTGCCTGCGCACGCCTGGCAAACCGCGAACCGAGCGAATCGGCCGCCTGACCATCCATCGCCTGCCGGTTGCGCGCCGGCGCGGCGCATCGGCGCCTGCGCAGTTGTGGGAGTACCTGACCTTTCTCGCCTGGGCGACCGCGACGGTGGCGTTGCGTCACCTGCGTGCCAGGTACGACGCCATCCAGGTTCACAACGTCCCGGACTTCCTGGTGTTCAGTGCCACCCTGCCGAAGCTGCAGGGGACGCCGGTCATCCTGGACCTCCACGATCTGATGCCCGAGTTCTTCGCCAGTCGATTCGGCGGCGGCCTGCGCTCACCCATCGCGCGGGCCGTGCTGCTCCAGGAGAAGCTGTGTGCCGCCTTCGCCGATGAGGTCATCACGGTCACCGACCTGTGGCGTGGCGAGCTGGTGCGGCGCGGTGTGCCGGCGGAGAAGCTCCACGTCGTGATGAACCTGCCCGATGAGCGTGCGTTCCCCATCCGCGAACCGGTCGTGCGCCGCACGGATGGACCGCTGACCGTCATCTACCACGGGACCGTGACGCATCGGTATGGGATCGACGTTCTGTTGACCGCGTTCGCGATGGCCCGACAGCGGGTGCCCTTGCGCCTGACGATCCATGGGCGCGGGGAGTACGTGGAGCCTGCGCAGCAGCTGGCAGGGGACCTGGGGATTGCCGACGCAGTCACCTTCAGCACAGCGCTGCTCTCGACCCAGGAGCTCGCAGCGCTGGTCGCCGGCGGCGATATCGGGGTGGTTCCGAACCGGAACGACCTGTTCACCGACGGCATATTGCCGACTAAGCTGATGGAGTACGCGGCGCTCGGCATTCCGAGTATCGTGTCCCGCTCGACTGCGGTGGAGGGCCACTTCACCGACGACATGGTCCGCTTCGTGGAGCCTGCGAACGCGGGAGACCTGGCGGAAGCGCTCGTGGAGCTGGGGGCGGATCCCGATCGGCGCGCGTCGCTGGCGTACGCGGCGCAGCGCTTCTCCCGTCAGTTTCGTTGGGCTGACCAGGCGGCGGGCTACACCGCGTTGGTGGATCGGCTCACGCAACCCAACACACATGACAAGGCATGGGGGACAACGTGATTCCTATCGCTCGCCCGGTGCTCGGCGAAGAGGAGAAGGCGCTGGTATGGAGCGCCATGGAAGCCGGCCAGCTTGCGCAGGGCGCTCGCGTAGCCGAATTCGAGGAGCGCTTCGCTGAGTTCATCGGGGCCCCGCACGCGGTGGCGGTCAGCTCCGGCACCACCGCCATCCACCTCGCGCTGCTGGCCGCCGGCATCGGCCAGGGCGACGAGGTCATCACCGTGTCGTTCACCTTCACCGCCAGCGCAAGTGCGGTCCTGCATGCTGGCGCCCGTCCGACCTTCATCGACGTGGATCCGGTCAGCTTCACGATGGATCCTTCGCAGATCGAGGCTGCCATCACGCCCCGCACACGGGCGATCATGCCGGTCAGCCTGTACGGCAACCCGGCCGACATGGTGGCCGTCATGGAGGTCGCTGGCCGCTATGGGCTGCTGGTGATCGAGGATGCCTGCCAGGCCCATGGCGCTTCGCTCGATGGGAGACGCAGCGGCGCGTGGGGTACCGGCGTGTTCAGCTTCTATCCCACCAAGAATATGACGACCGGCGAAGGGGGCATGATCACCACGGACGACGCGGGGCTGGCCGACCAGGCCCGCCTGCTGCGGCAGCACGGCATGCGCGAGCGCTATCGGCCGGAGATCCTGGGTTACAACTTCCGGATGACAGACCTTGCTGCCAGCATTGGCCTGGCCCAGCTTGAGAAGCTGCCGGCCGCAAACGCGCGTCGGCGCGCCATTGCGGACCGATATGACCGCGAGCTGTCTGGTGTCGCCACGCCCCAGCGCACGCCGAACGCCGAGCACGTGTTCCACCAGTACACGATGCGCGTGGCCCAGCGTGACCGGTTCCTGGCGCGGCTGACCGAGCTCGGCATCGGCGCCAACGTCTACTACCCGGTGCCTGTGCACCGCCAGGCACCGTTCCTCGAGGCGGCCGGGCATCCCCTGCTGCCCGTGACAGAGATGCTCACCGAACAGATCTTGTCCATTCCCATCTATCCCAATCTCACCGATGATGAAGTCGGCACGATCATTGATGCCGTGAATCGCGTGGCGGGTGAAATC
>CBFGSY010000117.1:0-7124 GCA_965651545.1 uncultured bacterium
GCAGGGCATAGGGCCGGTGCTCTGCAATGACCCGTTCTAGGTAAGCCACTGATAAGGGGCAGATAAGCACCGTTCCGCCAACATCGGGGTCGGCCATGACGGTGGCCGGGTTGGAGTTGACGAGGATCGTCTCCACGCCCTCGCCGCGCAGCGCCAGACAGGCCTGCACGCCGGCATAGTCGAATTCTGCGGCCTGGCCAATGACGATCGGTCCTGAGCCGATCACCAGGACGCGTTGCGGTGGCGTCATGCCGGCTGGGCTGCCGCCACTGCCAGGTCGAAGATGTGTGCCGCGTCGATCGGCCCCGGCGCGCCCTCGGGATGGAACTGGACCGAAGCGATTCGCCCGGACGCATGCGCCAGGCCCTCAACGGTGCCGTCATTCAGGTCCCAGTGACTGACCCGGTATCCCGCCGACGCCAGCTCCGGAGCGTCGAGGACGGCCACCTCGTGGTTGTGGGCGCCGATGTCGACGCGACCGGTGGCGGTGTCGATGACCGCGTGGTTGCCGCCGTGGTGCCCGACCGCCAGCCGTCGTGTCGGCGCCCCGGCGGCCAGCGCGAGCAGCTGGTGCCCCAGGCAGACGCCGAGGATCGGGGGACCGCCGGCGATCGCGTGCTCGGCGAGGCGAGCGACCGTCGCGATCTGCGCCGTCATGCGCGCCGGATCGCCGGGGCCGGGCGAGAGCACCACCAGGCCGGGCTGGTTAGCGAGCAGCTCTTCGGCGGTCGAGTCATGGGGCAGCACCGTCAGATGCAGTCCACGCGCGGCAAGGGCCCGAAGCAACGAGCGCTTGACGCCATAGTCGACCAGCACCGCCCTGGTGGCCGGTATAGGAGCGGCGGAGGGAGGCAGCTGGTAGGACGCGCGGGCCGAGACGGCGGCAACGTGGTCCACCGATTCCCAGGTCGCGCTCCCCGCCGCCTCGTCAATGGCTCGCTGCGCATCGGCCGGATCGTCGTCCTTCCGCTGGCGGATCACCGCACGCCGTGCCGCGCCGCGTCGCAGCAGCAGCGTCAACGCCCGGGTGTCGACGCCCTCGAGCGCTGGAATGCCCGCCTCGCGGAGCATCTCCTCCAGGGACAGGCCCGGGCCGTCCGGCGGTGTGACCAGGCGCGTCACGACCAGCGCACGCGCGTGCACGCGGTCGGACTCGAGCTCGGCCGGATCGATCCGGTAGTTGCCCGCCATCGGATGGGTGAGGACCACGATCTGGCCCTCGTACGATGGATCGGTCAGGATCTCGCCCCAGCCGGTGGCGGCAGTGGTGAATATCAGGTCACCCTGTGCCGGCAGCGGCGCTCCTCGGAGCTGACCCTGGAGGACGGTGCCACCCTCCAGCGCCAGCAGGCCCGGATACGAAAACGACGCCGGCACCGCTGGGGCGGTGGGCGCCGTGGCTCTGGACAGGGTCTGCACGCTGCTCCTTTCCGGCCTCACCGGGCCGGGCTTAAAGGACCAGCGGCAGTCTATAGCATTAGCATCTGGACATGGATGCAGAGCGAGCGGCCGTCCTCGAGGACGAGGAGGCCCGCGCCGGGCTCGCCGCCCATGAGTTCGACCGCGACTGGCTGCGCGCCCATCTTGCCGACGAGCGGCGCAAGGCGAGCCTGCTCGGCGAGATCCGCGAGGCGATCTTCGGCGCCCAGGACGGCCTGATCAGCACGCTTGCCGCGGTGACGATCGTGGCCGGCGCCTCATCCGACCAGTTCGCCGTGCTGGTGGCGGGCATCGCGGTCGGGCTGGGAGGCGTCTTCAGCATGGCCGCCGGCGAGTACATGTCCAGCAAGAGCCAGCACGAGATCTTCGAGGCTCAGATCGTCGGCGAGCGGCAGGAGGTCGCCGATCGGCCTGGCGAGGCCGAGGCGGAAATGGCCTACATGTTCGAGGAGGATGGGCTGCCACCGGAGACATCGGCCTCCATGGCGCGGGCCATTGCCAGCCACCCGGATGTCCTGCTGAAGACCATGGTCGAAAAAGAGCTGGGCCTCACCCATCGGCTGGCGGAGGGAACCCCGCTGCAGGGGGCACTGATCATGGGAGGCGCCTTCGGCCTGGGTGCTGCCGTGCCGATCCTGCCGTACCTGCTCTGGGGCGTGGAGGCGACCTGGGTCTCGGTGCTGGCAACCGCCGGTGTTCTTTTCGCAATCGGGGTGCTGAAGTCGCGCTGGACGCAGCGCAGCTGGCTCCGCTCCGGTGTTGAGATCCTGTTGCTCGGCGCCGTGGCGGGCGTGGCCGGCTTCTTCTTCGGTGACCTGCTGCCGACGCTGCTTGGAGTGCCTTCGGTCCCGGGCTGATCCGCGGAGGGCCGGCCGCGGTCAGAGGACCGCCTTCAGCGTCTCCAGATCCAGGTTGCCGCCGCTCACCAGGCAGGCGACACGCTCGCCCGAATGCGTGCTCACCCGTCCCGCCAGCAGCGCGGCGATCGGGGTGGCCGCCGCCGGCTCGGCGGCCAGCTTCGAGCGCTCGATGAGGAGGCGCAGCCCGGAGAGGATGTCCGCCTCGCTCACGGTGACCATCTCGTCGACATGCTCGCGCACGATCTCCAGGCAGCGCTGGCCGGCGTAGGGGGCGTTGATGCCGTCGGCCAGGGTCCGCCGGTTGCCGATCTGAACCGATTTGTCCGCCGCCAGGGCCTGCGCCATCGCGTCCGACGCCTCGGCCTCGACCCCCACGATCCGCGTGCCGGGCGCCGCGTCCTTGATGACCACCGCCATGCCGGCGATCAGCCCACCACCGCCGACCGGCACGATCACCGTCTCGATCCCGGGGACGTCCTCCAGCAGCTCGAGGGCAACGGTCCCCTGTCCGGCCATCACCGCATCGTCGTCGAAGGGGTGGACGAGCGTCAGCTGGCGCTCCTCCATCAGCCGCTGGCAGAGCTCCCAGATGTCACCGTCGGTCAGCACCACCTCGCCACCGTAGGCGCGCGTGGCGCTCACCTTTGAGGGCACGGCATCGGCCGCCATCACGATCGTGGCGTGTGTGCCCAGCGCGGTGGCCGCGTAGGCCAGCGCCTGGGCGTGGTTCCCGCGGCTGATCGATACGAAGCCACGCTCTTTCTCTTCCGCTGAGAGCGAGAGGAGCTTGTTTGCGACGCCGCGTGGCTTGAACGAGCCAGTGCGCTGGAAGAGCTCCGCCTTCAGCTGCAGCTCGATTCCGCCCAGCAGCTCGCCGAGTGAGGTGGAGTGCAGCGTTGGCGTGTGATGGACGACGTCTGCGGTCCGCTCGCGGGCCGCGTGCACATCGGCGGCAGTCAGCACCCGTGGATGCTAAGTCACCATCAGGGTGCCGACCATGCCATACGCCTCATGGCCCGGCAGGTGACAGATGTACAGGATCTGCCCCGGCTCTTCGAAAGTCAGCGTCGTCTCCGCCGTGCCGAGGGGCGGCAGCGAGATCTCGTTCGGCCGCGCCGCGTGGTACGGCTCGGTGCCGTGCCGGTGACGCCGGTGAAACTCGGCGTCACCGATCAGCCATTCGTGCCCGATCGGGTCCTCGTTGACGAGCACGAAGGTGACTGGCACGCCGTGCGGCGCGGTGAGCTGCGAGGGTTCGAACTGCGAGTAGTGGACCCGGATCGTGAGGGTGACCGGCCCGGCGTTGTCGTCGCGGCAGCCGGCGGCCGTGGTCGCCGCCAGCGCCAGCAGCGTCGCCGCGACGAGGCTCCGCCGGCCGGTCACGAGGGTCCTCCGGTCAGGTGCCGGCCAGCGGCCGGCCTCCCGACCCGGATCGGGCCAGCACCGCGATCATCCAGGTCGCCGCCAGTGGCAGGCACAGTGCCAGCCCCAGCAGCAGCACCCAGAGTCCGGTGCCTTGCGGAGGTGCCGGCAGCGGTCCGAATGGCACGAAGCCGGCGGCGCGCAGCGAGGGCTCGCCCTTGCCGGACGCGTCGATGGCCAGGTCGAAACGCAGCTCCGGCGCGCTGGCGTCGACGCGCACCTGGGTCAGCCACGCCTGCTCGGGAACCCACTTCATGCCCTTGTCGGAACGCAGGTCGGCCAGCAGCTGCGGCGTGGCGGGTGACGAGTGCTCCAGCGAGAGGCCCGGGCTGCCGAGCAGCGCTCCCGGATCCGGCAGCATGGCGGGCTTGATATCGGTCAGCAGGTAGACATCGGCCTCGACCGTCTCCGCGTCATTGCGGCCCAGGGCCAGGATGCGCAGCGGCACCCACGGGTTGTCGGTCGGGATCGTCAGGTGGACCGGCGTGCCGTCGCCGACACCCTGGCCGCGGCGGCGGGCCTCGTCGGCGTCGAAGCGCGCGGCCATGAAGATCGGCGAGCGATCGGCGTAGAAGTCGAGCACCTCGGGCGCGTCCGGCGGCAGCCGGAATCCGTGCTCGGCCGCCCAGAGGCCCACCTCGTCGCCGCCACCCTTGAGGACCGTGATCTCGAGGGCGTCGATCTTGGTCTGCAGCAGGACATCGGCAGATAGAGCTGCTGCATCTGCGCCGCCGAGCTCGAAGATTCCGCGTTCGCGGACCGGCGTCGTCTCCTGCACGAGCCGCTGCAGTGTCCAATCGCCACCGCGCACCACGTCGGTGGGAATGCCAGGCAGCGGCACGATGCTGCCGAACTCGCCCTCGCCGCCGGCGAACTCGAAGCTGGTGACGTAGTGCTCCACGCCGTCGTGGTAGCCGGCGAAGGTGGTCGTGCGCAGCAGGTTGACGGCTCCGTTCGGCCCGATCAGCCCACCGCACGCCAGCGCTGGGGTCGCGGTCAGCAGGAAGATGGCGGCTGTTGCCGCGGCGATGGTGAGCAGGCGTCGCATGAGGTGAGCCTCCCGAGCTAATGGAGGCAGGACGTAACCGGCGGCGGGTGGGTTCCCCGGCAGGCGCTCAGCCGTCGAACTGCCGGCGCGCTGCCTTCGGCGCGACCGCCCGGTAGCTCTCCGCGATCCAGCCCGTGAGCATCTCGAGCGGGGCATCGGCGGGGGCGTGCACGGTGACCCAGGAGCCACGATCCAGCCCGTACCCCGTCGTCTCGGTGAAGGGCATGGCCATGGCCTCCTCGTACGAAGCGGGCAGCTTCACGGTCAGGTTGGCCGTGCCATCGGCTGGCTCGCCCTCGCCAAAGAAGACGAACACCTTCTTGCCGACCTTGGCCACCGACTCGCCCCAGGGGTGGTCCTCCCATGCCTCCGGCAGGGACAAGGCGAAGGCACGGAGCTGTTGATGCAGACCGGAGCTCGTCGTGCAGGCTGGCACTCACCACGACTGGAATTTTGGACAGATCCTCACCACATCGCGCTTAGGCACTGGGCACAGCGCTTGGAATGGACGACGTTTGGCGCGCCACGCTCAGCGGAGCACGAGACATGATCACGGTGTGCTCGGCAACGCACATATGGCAAGGATCCAGTTCGGCGACCGCGCCTAAGAACGACGTGATCGCGATTTGGCAAGAATTCGGGGCCGCTCGCGACTCGGCCCTCTCTACGCTGGGAGGGCGTTCCCGCAGCCGTCACAGAATCGGGCGTCCCCGTCGTTGTCGGCGCCACATGAGGGGCAGGCACGGCCGAGTGGCTTGCCGCACGAATCGCAGAAGCGGGAATCGGGGTCGCTCTGCGCGCCGCACGAGGCGCACGTTCGCCGCTCGCCGCCGATGCCCAGCGCGCCCAGCGTGTCGCGAAGGGTGGGTGTCACCTCGCCGGAGATGTACCTGCTGGCGGGGCCGAGGTATCCGGCTTGGGTCATGGCCCATCCGATCCCGATCAGCGGCAGGCCGACAAAGCCCATCCAGAAGTTCGATGGCGGGCCACTGAGCGAGCCGAACGAGCCGAAGAAGCTGGCCAGGGCAGCGATGGTCATCAGCCCACCGATCACCAAAAGGATCGGCCCGCCGACGCGCAGGAAGGTCCGTACGCCGCTCTGCTGCTTGAGGCTGGGGTCAGGACGAGTCATGGCCGCCCGTCAGTCCTCGCGGTAGATGCGGTCGTGGTCGCGGGCGTTATCGGTGACGGCCAGAGCCACGTCGTCACCGGGGCCGGCGCTCTCGACCTTGGCGTGCTCGACCTCCATCGATTCCACGGTCTGTTCGAGATCGGTGGTGTGCCCGGCGATGTGGATTCGGTCCCCAACGCGCAGCATGTCGGTCAGGGTGACGGCGGCGACCGACAGGTGGCCGTAGTAGTGCGTGACGGTGCCGATCGCGGTCTCGGGGTCGTGTCCCTCGGACATCGGTCTGCCCTCCAGCGTGGGGCAAACTCTGGTCGCGCCCGGGACGAGCGTCAAGACTCGCTGCGTCCGGTCATCCTTGATTCTGGCCAGAATGTCGCCAAGCGGCAGCTAAGGGAGAACCGCAGCCCCGTGAGCGGGGCCAACGGTCGGCAGGTCAGGCTCAGCTCACCATGGGATTCTGGCCACGGGTTGCGTCTCCTGGCTGTTTGGCAGGAACGGCGCCGGCGAATCGGGCTTAGGTGCCGCGCGAAGCAACTTTGGCCAGAATCGAACGTCGTTTCCGCTCTTAGCGGAACATGCGCGGCTGCTTTCCGAGGGGCAGCAGCGTATCGCGCGCGTCCTCGTTGACAACCGCGTCGACCGGATGCACGCGCCGGGCGACAACGTTCAGCACTTCCCCCTCCACCTGCAGCCGACCGTCGACAACGAGCAGCGGATGCCGGTGCAGCACCGCCCGGTTGGCCTGGTAGATCTCCGGCCGCACCGTCACGTTGATCATGCCGGTCTCGTCCTCGAGCGCGATGAAGACGAAGTTCTTGGCCGTCATCGGGTGCTGGACGCTCACCGCCAGGCCTGCCAGCCAGATACCCGCGTTCGACGTATGAATTGCTGTCGTGGTGCGCTGACGTGGTTCGGTCGGGTCACACGCATCAGGCCCGCCGGCTGAGGTCGCCTAGGATGCCGGCGCCGTCGTCCGCTGGAGAAGCGCCTCAGTCTGCGCGAGGGCGGGGCGGTAGTTCATCGAGCTGAAGAGCTCCGCTGCCTGGTGAAGGGGTTCCTCGGCGGCATGGTCTGCGAGAGCAGTGAGACAGCGTCCTTGGCCGAGGAGTGCAAGCGCACGCTCGGGGATGTTCCCGAACTCCTGCCATCGTGCGGCCGCTTCTGCGTAGAGGGCGGCTGCGCCGGCGTGGTTGCCTAAGTGTTCGGCAAGTTGGGCGCGGGCGGC
>CBFGSY010000118.1:0-7120 GCA_965651545.1 uncultured bacterium
CATGCATGCCGTCCGAGCCGCTCGTCTTGACGTAGGCCCGAAGGTCGAGCTCGCGCATCAGTTCGCCCACCAGTCGCGCCGCGCGCACGCCGAGCGCGAATTCGCCATCGGGCGGATCCAGGTCGAACACGACATAGTCGGGCCGCTCCGGCATGTCGACCCGCGAGTACCAGGTGTTCATGTCGATGCAGTGCATCTGCACCATCCACAGCAGGGCCTCGCGTGAGTTGACCAGCGGGAAGTCGACCAGGCGCGGCCCGCCGTCCCGTGGCTGGGTCGGGAACTGTCGCGTCGGGATCCAGGAGGGCATCCCCTTCGGCGCCTGCTTCTGGAAGAAGGCTGGGGCCGCGATCCCCTCGCGGTAGCGCTTCATCGTGAATGGCCGATCTCTGAGGTGGGCGACCAGCGTGTCCGCAATGGCATCGTAGAAGGCGAACAGGTCCGCCTTCGTGACTCCGTCGTCGGGGAAGACGACGCGGTCCCCGCTGCTCAGCCGAACCTCGCGCGCCATCCGATCAGGATGCCACGCCGGCCGGCCAAAAGGACGGTTAAAGGCCTGCCTCCAGGCGAAGGGCCTCCAACCGATCCGCAAGCTCGCCTGCATTGCTCATCGCGAGCATGTGGCCGCCGTCCATCTCCTCGACCTCGATGCCGAGCCTCTCGCGGGCGATACGGCGCTGAAGATCGAGGGGGAACATCCGATCGTGGCGCCCGGCCAGCACTCGGGTCGGGACATCGGGCCACGAGGCGAGCGGCCAAGGCTCATCCAAGGGCGTCGCCGATTGGTCCTGCCACGTGCGCTCCTGCGCCTCGGCTCGAAGCTCCGGCGGCAGGTCGTGGTAGTAGATGATGGCGTCGTCATCGGCCTCGCCGGGCGATATCCCGAGCCTGGCGTGATAGTCGCGCCGCGCCGGCCCTGAGCCTGTGTTCGACCACCACGCGTTGAAGGTTTCTCCGGGTACGGGGATCATCGCGTTGACGAGTACGAGCAGGTCGACTCGACGCCGTGTGCAGACGATCGGCGCGGTGAAGCCGCCCATCGAAGCGGCCACCACGATGACGTCACCACGATCGCGCACCGCGTCGATGACGACATCCGCGTACTCCGACCAGCCGGCCTCGTCGTCCTCGGCCGGTAACGCGACCGCGATAGCTTCCTGGCCGCGCGCAGCGAGCGCGGTTACCAGCCGATGCCACTCCCAGGGGTCGCCACCACCGCCGGGTACGAGCGCATATGTCGCCAAACGGGTCCTCCAGCGGATGTGCCGTGCTCGACACCACGAGCTGTGGCGTGTTGGTACCGCATATCGGATTCCAGTGAGCGCAGCGACGCATGCCGGGGCATTGGCGCGAACCCTGCATGGCCGCCAGATGACGATGAACATCGAAGCGACGAACCCGGTCCGGGTTGCGCGCCTCAGCTCGGCGCGCCTGCCGACGCGTCTGGGTGCCTTCGAGGCGCTCGTCTTCGCGGACCAGGTTGATGGCACCGAGCCGGTCGCGCTGGTCCATGGCGACGTCGCGTCCCGTGATGCACCGCTCGTCAGGGTGCATTCGGAATGCTGGACCGGTGATGTGGTCGGTTCGCTGCGCTGTGACTGCGGCGAGCAGCTGGGCCGTGCGCTCACCGCAATCACGGCCCAGGGTGCGGGCGTCCTGCTCTACCTGCGGCAGGAAGGCCGGGGGGTGGGGCTTGCGAACAAGGTCCGCGCGTACGGTCTGCAGGATGGCGGGCTCGATACCGTCGACGCCAATGCTGCGCTGGGTCTGCCGATCGACGGACGGGACTACGGTGGTGCGGCGGCGATCCTGATCGAGCTCGGCCTCAGGCGCGTTCGGCTGATGACCAACAATCCCAACAAGGTGGCTGCCCTGGAGGCAGCAGGCATCGACGTGGTCGAACGTGTGCCGGTCACCGCGCTGCCGAATATCGTGAACAGCTCCTACCTGCAGACCAAGATCACACGGCTCGGCCACGAAGCCCAGCAGCGTGCGCCAAGACCGCCAGTGACAATTCATTACGCCCAGACTCTCGACGGGAGGCTCGCGACGCGGACCGGCGACTCGCAGTGGATCAGCGCCGAGCCGGCGACCAGGTTCGCGCACAGGCTACGAGCGTCACACGCGGCAGTGATGGTGGGCGCCGGTACGGTCATCGCCGACGACCCACGCCTGACGACGCGTCTTGTGCCGGGCCCGTCGCCGGTACGCATCGTCGTGGACAGCACCCTCCGCGTGCCGCCAGCGTCAAATGTCATCACCGATGGGGCGGCGCCAACCATCCTCGCCACCACGGATCGCGCGACGCACGAGCGCAGCCATGCCTTCGCACTCGCCGGCGCCGACATCCTGGTGTTGCCGGCGACCCCGGCTGGACGCGTCGATCTCGGCGCGCTCCTCGATGAGCTGGGCAGGCGAGGGTTCGACTCGGTGCTGGTGGAGGGAGGCGCCGGCCTCATCACCGCGCTGCTGCGTGAGCACCGCGTGCGACGCCTCGTCGTGACCATCGCACCGATGATCGTCGGCGCGGGCATCGAAGCGGTCGGCGACCTCGACATCGGGCGCCTTCGGGATGCCCTTGCCTTCCGCCGCGCCTCGTTCTCACAGGTGGGACCGGACCTCATCTTCGACGGGGAGCTCGAGCCATGGAGCGAGGCGGATGCCTGACGCGGTCTGGTTCGCTGCTCCCGGCGTGGCAGAGATCCGGACCGAGGCGCCTCAGCCGGTGGGGCCGGCCGACGTCCGGGTGCATACGGTCGTCTCGGGCCTCAGCGCCGGCAGCGAGCTGCTGGTCTATCGCGGCCTCGCTCCCTCCGACCTTCCGCCGGATCTGCCCACTGTCGCGGGAGACTTTGGCCTTCCGATCAAGTTCGGCTACGCGAGCGTCGGCACGGTTGTGGAAGCCGGGGCCGATGTGGCTGGACTGGAGGTCGACGACCTGGTGTTCGCTCATCATCCGCACCAGACCGAGTACGTCGTGCCCTCAGACTTTCCCGTTCGGCTGCCGAAAGACGTTCCAGTCGAGCGCGGCGTCTTCGCGGCAAACCTGGAGACGGCCGCGACCGTGGTCCTCGACGCGAATCCTCGGCTGGACGAGGCCGTGCTCGTCGTCGGACAGGGAATCGTGGGCCTCCTCGTCACCATGCTGCTCAAGCGAGTCGGCGCCCGGCCCGTCATCGCCGTGGATCTCCATCCAGGGCGGCGCGATGCGGCCGTTCGAGCGGGGGCGGACCGTGCGCTTGCGCCCGGCGACGGGCTGGTGACCGAGGCCCTCGAGCTGACCGGCGGACGCGGCGTCGACGTCGCCGTCGAGGCAAGCGGCAGCCCGGCTGCTATTCAATCATGCATCGACGTCATGGCATTCGGCGGGACGGTCGTGGTGGGCTCCTGGTATGGCACCCGTGAGGTGAGGCTGGCATTGGGTGGGGCCTTCCATCGGCGCCGACTC
The DNA here is from genome assembly GCA_965651545.1 of uncultured bacterium. Classification (GTDB taxonomy): domain Bacteria; phylum Chloroflexota; class Limnocylindria; order QHBO01; family QHBO01; genus DASSCW01. Next base: position 3,449 of record CBFGSY010000118.1, read on the forward strand.
CGGCTCGTCAGCTCCCAGGTCTCGACGCTCGACCCGTCGTTATCGCCTCGCTGGACTCGCGAGCGCCGGACGGACCTGGTGAGAGCCCTCCTCGCGGAGCTGCCCCTCGAGGACCTGATCAGCCACCGATTCCCGTTCAGTGACGCGCCGTCGGCCTACGAGCTGCTGGATGCCAGGCCTGAGGAGTGCCTGCAAGTGGTGTTGGACTATGTATGAGGTCGGCGTTGCCCGCTCGTTCCACGCGGCGCATCAGCTCGATGAGTCGCAGTCTGCCGGCGAGCACCACGAGCACGACTACCGCGTCGAGGCCATCGTGCGGGGCGACGCCCTCGAGGCCAACGGCATGCTGCTCGACCTCGACGCCCTGGGGGCGGGCATGGACAAATGCCTGGACGAGCTCGAGTCCGTCGAGCTCGGCGCGCTGGAAGCCTTTGAGCACGAGAACACGACCGTGGAGAACGTGGCGGAGCACATCTGGAACCATGTTCGCCAGCTGATCGATCCCCCACCGCAGCTCACCTCCATGCGCGTGACGGTCCATGAGTCCACCGATGCCTGGGCATCTGTCGACAAGTCATTCCAGCGCTGAGGTGCCGCGCACCGTTCTCCTCGACCTCTACGGGACGCTGGTCGAGCCCGACTGGACCGCGCTGCTGAAGGGCCGATCGGCCCTCGCCGAGCGGGTCGGAGTCCCCGGCCCGGCAGCTCATCGCGCGTGGGAGGCGACCCACCTCGAGCGGATGACGGGCACCTACGGCACCCTGGCGGACGATCTTGCGGCGGTCTTCGCCGAGGCCGCTGAGGGCCGGCCGACGCGCCTGTCGGCTACGCAGCTGGCCGCGCTGGCCGATGAGGAAGTGGACAACTGGCGCCGTGGCGTAAGGCTGTACCCGGACGCCGTCCCGGCTCTCAACCTACTGCGTGCCAGGGGCCTGCGGCTCGCCATCGTCACGAACGCATCGGCTGAGGCGGCGAGCGTCGTCGATGCGCTCGGCCTCCGGGCCCTGGTGCACGGTGTCTTCGCTTCCTACGAGGCGCGCGCCCTCAAGCCTGACCTGCTCGGGGTCGCGCTGCACCGGCTCGGCGGCGAGGTCTCCGGCACGTCACTGGTCGACGACGACCCTGCACAGCTCGACGGCGCCGGCCGGCTCGGCATCGAAACCATCCTCGTCCGGCGACCCGGCGTCGCGGCGGCGCGGGCCGACCGCCGTCGCCATCCGGTCGTCAGCGACCTTCGGCAGGTCGCCGACCTGGTCCGTCGCGGAGCACCCGCGCCACGGCGGTGAAGAACATGTCGGCCGTATCGTTCCAGGTGGGGCGGGAGGCAGCGCGTGCGAGAGCAGCGCGTCCCATCGCGCTCCGGCGTCCTGGCTCCAGCGCCAGCTTATTGATCGCCCGGCTCAGGGCCGCCACGTCGCCAACCGGCGCGAGCAGGCCCTCGCGTTCGTGATCGGCCAGGAAGGGCAGGTTGCCGGCGTGCCACCCGAGGACCGGAAGGCCGGCTGCCATGGCCTCGCCCCACACGGTTCCGTACGGCTCCTCGAAGCTCGGCAGCACGAAGGCGTCGACAGCCCGATACATCCGCGCGACCGCCTCCGCGGGAATCGCACCATGCACCACGACGCGCCCCGACAGTTCCGGCTGGGCCAGCCGACGGCGGACGCGCCTGGCGTAGGCGCCGCGCATGCCGGCGTCGCCGACCAGGTGCAGCGTGACGATCTCGTCGGGCAGGAGCGCCACCGCCGCGAGCAACTCCAGGATGCCCTTGCGCGGCAGCCAGTTTCCGACGCACAGCGCGGCCATTCGGCGCTGCTGGCGGAATTCGGCGGCATCAGCATTGGCGACGCCCTCGGCAACGCCGATACCGGCCGGAGCGGGGTCCTTGCCGGGCGGCACGACCAGCAGCCGAGCCTTCGGGACGCCGGCCGCGACGAGCTGCTGTGCCAGCCACTCGCTGGCGACCATGAGCAGCTGCGCGCGCCGGTATGCCCAGCGATCAAACGGCGCCCGGATGGAACGGGACAGCCAGCCCGTGTCCATGCCGCCCACCGGCTGATGGAGCATGCCCAGCACCGGCACCGGCAGACCAGCGAGCCAGGGAGCCGCCGGGGCAGCGGCGATGCTGTCGAGGACGAGCGCGTCCGCACCCGCCACAGCGGGATCACGCAGCCACAGCGGGCCGCTGAGCAATGCCCAGGCGAGCGGCAGATCCGGGACCGTGACGAAGTCGATCTCCATGTCGTGCCGTGGCGCCCGTTCCGCGAGGCGCCGGTGAAACAGATAGCCGCCGGTGAGCCGCGCCGGGTCACCCAGGGTTAGGAGCGCGAGCCGAGTGCGGGTCATCCATGTGGCTCCGACGGCCTTCGGATCGGGAGGTCTCTTCGGCGGCGGGGAACGATATCCGCTGGAGCTGGCCCGCGCCCTGGCGGAGGAGATCGATTGCGAGCTCATCGCGTTCGGGGCTGTCGCCGGGAATCGACGTGAGGGTCCGCTGCGAGTTCGGGTCCTCCGCCCGCTCGGCCACCTTGGCGGCCACCCGGGGCGGCCGATCGTACCATCACTGCCCGGGGCCATCGGCCGGGCCGATATCGTCCACGCCCACCAGATGCGAAGCCCGGCCAGCGCCCTGGCGGCCCTCACGGCGCGCATTCGCGGGCGACGCGTGGTCGTGACCGATCACGGGCTGCCGGGAAGCGAGTGGGCCGGTGCTCTTCCTCGGCTCTACGACCTGTTCCTGACCGTATCGCGATACTCGGCGGCCGAGCTTCGCTCTCCAGCGGCGAAGACCCGCGTCATCTATGGAGGCGTTGACCCGGCCCGATATTCAGCTCAGCCACGAGTACCGCGTGACGGCCTGCTTTTCGTTGGGCGGCTGACTCCACACAAGGGAGTCGACGTGCTGATCCGCGCGCTACCGCCCAATGCTGCACTGACGATCGTCGGCAGTGAGGGCCACGACCGGGACTTCCCGGAGCGGGGCTACCCCGAATTGCTCCGGTCCCTTGCCAGCGGCCGGCGCGTACGGTTTGCGGGCGCCGTGGACGACGCCGAGCTGCCCGACCTTTATCGACGGGCTGTGGCCCTCGTGCTGCCATCTGTCGAACGCACGTGCTACGGGCGAACAATCGCGGTCTCAGAACTGCTGGGGCTGGTCGCGCTCGAGGCGATGGCAAGTGGCACCCCGGTCATCGCCAGTCGCGTTGGCGGACTTCCCGAGGTCGTCGACGATGGGGAGACCGGTTTCTTGGTCGCGGCCGGTGATGTGGCGACGCTGCGCCAGCGCATGGAGAGGCTCCTCGGCGATCGAGCGCTGGCCTCTCGGATGGGCGAAACGGCTCGAGATCGAGTCCTCGCGCGCTGGACCTGGGCGCAATGCGCTCAGCGCTGCCTTGCGGCGTACCGGGAGCTGGTCCGGACATGAGGCGGCGGCGCTCCGCGTAGGCCAGAGCCCTGCCGAGCCGTATGCTCTCAGTCCCTTCGCTGGCCGAGCGTAGGAGCTGGCAGCCGTGAGCCCGTACACGTTGCCGTCCGGGGCGCGGAAGTGCAGCCAGCCCTCCGTGCCACGGACCTCTGGCTTACCGAGGATCTGGACGCCGGCTGACCGCAGTTCGGCCAGGGCGGCAGGCAGGTCGTCGACGAGGAACTCAGGTACGGGGCCTGTCGAGAAGTGCC
>CBFGSY010000119.1:0-7116 GCA_965651545.1 uncultured bacterium
GTGATCGAGAAGTTCCCCGATGTGAACACGCTCGAGGTTACCAGGGGCGTCGACGAGGCGCTCGGGGCCATGCTTCCCGGCCTGAGCGGGATCGAGGTCGACACGACCGTGTTCCGGCCGGCGACCTTCATCGAGGCCTCGATCGCGAATGTTGCGCTGGCCCTGCTGATCGGCTTCCTCATGATCATGCTGGTGCTCGGCGCGATCCTGTTCGATTGGCGTGCGGCGCTCGTCAGCCTGGTCACGATCCCGCTCTCGCTGGCCATCGGCGTCATCGTCCTGCATTTCGCTGGCGCATCCCTCAACGTGGCAGTGCTTGCCGGACTGCTCGTCGGCACCGCGGTCGTCGTCGACGACGCGGTGACCGGCGCCGCGAGTGTCCTCGACCGCCTGCGCCGGCCACGAGGAGGCGACCAGCGGCGTGGCCGTGCGGCAGTCGTCGCCGATGCAATCGTCGAGGGTCGTCGCACGGTCCTGTACGCGACGGTGATCATCCTGCTCACGGTCACGCCCCTCTTCTTCATCGGCGGACCGATCAGCGCCTTCCTTCCACCGCTGGCGATCGCCTACGGCGTCGCCGTGGTTGCCTCCATGGTGGTGGCGCTCACCGTGGCCCCGGCGCTGGCCGTGCTGGTCTTCCGGAATGGATCCGGGCCGCGTCGTGAGTCGCCATTCGTCAAGCGCCTCCGGGGCCGCTACGGCGCAGCGCTGAGCACTATGCTGCGCCGTCGGCGTCCGAGCTTCCTCACCGCCAGCGTCGCGATCATCGGTATTGCGGTCATCGTCGGCCTGATCGCCGTGCCGCAGGCCAACGGTTCGGCCTCCGCCCTGCCGTCGTTCAAGGCTCGCGAGCTGCTCATTCAATGGGACGGGCCGGCAGGGACATCCAGACTCGAGATGGCTCGCATCGCGGGTCGTGCCGCGCAGGAGCTGCGCGCGATCCCCGGCGTGCGGAACGTTGACGGGCACGTGGGCCGGGCCATCCTCTCCGATGCCGTCAGCAACGTGAACTCCGGAGAGATCTGGGTCACCATCGACGCCGACGCGGACTACGACGGCACGACGGCTGCCATCGCGAACGTCGCCGACGGCTATCCCGGGCTGGCGAAGTCGGTCGTCACCTATCCCGCCCAGCGGATCGGCGAGATCCTGGCGGGCAGCGACCACGACGCAGTCATCCGCGTATATGGGCATGAGCTGTCGGTCCTTCGTGACCGCGCCGACGCGGTGCGCGAAGCGATTTCCGGCATCCCCGGCGTCGGCGACGCCGCGGTCCTGGCGCCGATCGAGGAGCCCACCCTCGAGGTGGTGGTGGACCTCGATGCGGCCGCCGTATTCGGCGTCAAGGCCGGCGACGTGCGCCGAGCGGCGACCACGCTGCTGTCGGGCATCGAGGTCGGCATGCTCTTCGAACAGCAGAAGGTGTTCGACGTCGTGGTGTGGGGCAAGCCCGAGCTGCGAACCAGCATCTCGAGCGTGGAGAACCTTCTGATCGAAACTCCGGGTGGTGGCCTCGTCCGCCTGGAGGAGGTGGCGGACGTCCACATCGCGCCGACCCCCAGCGTCATCACGCGGGAAGGCGTTCGGCGGACGATGGAGGTCGGCGTGAACGTCAGCGGTCGCGACCTCGGGGCGGTGCTTCGCGACATCGACGCCGCCATCGGATCCATCGCGTTCCCGCTGGAGTACCACGCCGAGGTCTTCAGCCAGGCCGCGGACCGTGATGCCGAGCGCACCACGCTGTTGGCTGTGCTCGCCGCGGTGGCGATCATGTCCCTCCTGCTCATCCAGTCGGCCGCCGGCAGCTGGCGGCTGGCCGCGCTCGCGGTCGTGACGCTGCCGTCGGCGGTCGTGGGTGGCGTGCTGACCGGCCTCGCCGGCGGCGATCTCTTCTCGATCGGTACCCTAGCCGGTCTCCTGGCCGTGCTGGCCATCAGCCTGCGCACCAGCCTCTCGCTCATCCATCACCTCCAACGACTGGAGGGCAGGGCAGGAAAAGGGTTGAGCCCGCAACGGATCGTCCAGGGCGCCCAGGAGCGCATGGGCCCGATCCTGCTGACGGTGATGGCCACGGCGGTTGGCGCCCTTCCCTTCGTCATGCTGGGCGAGGTCGCCGGCCTCGAGATCGCGCGGCCATTTGCCATCTTCCTCCTCGGCGGCCTGGTCACGACGACCCTGGTCACGCTATTCGCCATCCCCGCTATTTACCTGCGGTCCGGCCCGAGTCCGGAGACCGACGTGGAGACATTGACGAGCGAGCAGCCTGCCCTCGAGCCGTCGCTGGTATGGGAGAGATCGAGATGAAGCGCGTCCGGGCATGGCTCTTTACCGGCCTGTCGATAGCATTGTTCATGCTGCCGGCCTGCAGTCAGGCGCCAGCGCCATCGGAGGAGGCCCTCCACATCGAGGAGCTCGCGTCGGGCCTCAAGGCGCTGACGCTCACGGCGAGAGCCGCCGACCGACTGGGCATCCAGACCGCCGATGTTCGGGACGACGGGCAGGACGTCCTCGTGCCGTACGCCTCGCTGATCTACGACGCCGATGGAGTGACGTGGGTGTACGTCGCAACCGAGCCGCTCCGCTTCGAGCGGGCGGAGATCGTGGTCGAGTCGGTCGCCGGAGAGGATGCAGTCGTGACCGACGGACCGCCGGTCGGGACCCCGGTGGTGATCGTGGGCGCAGCGGAGCTGTACGGCGCCGAGACCGGCGTCGGCGGCGGCCACTGACGCCGCGCGCAGATCCGAGCGCGAGGGGCCTCAACCCGTGCTGCGGCTGATCATCGCCACGAGCCTGCGCTTCCGCTTCATCATTGTCGCCGCGGCCGCCGGGCTGATGTTCTTCGGGCTGGGGCAAGTCCGCTCCATGCCGGTCGACGTCTTCCCGGAGTTCGCCCCGCCCAAGGTCGAGGTCCAGACGATCACGTTGGGCCTGTCCGCTGCGGAGGTCGAGTCGCTGGGCACCGTGCCGCTCGAGCAGGCGCTGGCTGGTGTCGAGGGACTCGACGTCCTGCGCTCGAAGTCGGTCGCGCAGCTGTCCCAGGTCGAGATGATCTTCAAGTCCGGCACGGACCTGCTCCGCGCCCGGCAGCTGGTACAGGAGCGCATCAACGGGGTCACCGGCACCCTCCCCACCTGGGCAAGCCCGCCGTTCATCATGCAGCCGCTGTCGGCCACCAGCAGGGTCATGAAGATCGGCCTGTCCTCCGACACGATCGACCTGCTGGACCTTTCCAGCATCTCGTACTGGACCATCCGCGCCCGCCTCCTCGGCGTGCCCGGCGTGGCCAACGTCATGATCTACGGCGAGCGGCTAGAGCAGCTGCAGGTCCAGGTCATTCCGGAGAAGCTGGAGGAGCACGGGATCTCGATCGCGGAGGTCATGGAGGCGACCTCCGAGGCGCTGGACGAGGGCATCCTCATGTTCTCGCAGGCGAACGCCTTCGGGACCGGCGGTTGGATCGAGACTGCCAACCAGCGCGTCAGCGTCACCCATCCGCCGCCGATCCGCACGCCGGACGACCTTGCCCGCGTGGCGGTCTCGGCTCGTGACGGCACCCTCGTTCCCCTGGAGGAGGTCGCCCGGCTCGTGCGTGACCACCAGCCACTCCACGGGGAGGCGGTGATCAACGACGGCCCCGGGATCATGCTCATCGTCGAGAAGTTCCCGTGGGCGAACACGCTGGACGTCACCCGTGGCGTCGAGGCGGCGATGGACGACATGCGGCCGGGCCTGGCGGGCATCGAGGTCGACACCACGATCTTCCGTCCTGCCACGTTCATCGAGATCGCGCTCTCCAACCTGACCTCTGCGCTCCTGATCGGCAGCTTCCTGGTGTTCGTCGTCCTGATCCTGTTCCTGTTCGACTGGCGAACGGCGCTGATCAGCCTTGTCGCGATACCGCTGTCCCTGATGTCCGCCGCGCTGGTGCTGCACGCGTTCGACGTGACCATCAACACGATGATCCTCGCCGGGCTGGTGATCTCGGTTGGGGTGGTCGTCGACGACGCGATCATCGACATCGAGAACATCGTGCGCCGCCTGCGGCAGCATCGGCTCCAGGGGAGCCAGGTCTCGACGGCGTGGGTCATCCTGTCAGCATCGATCGAGGTCCGTAGCGCCATCGTCTACGCGACGCTCATCGACATCGTCGCGATCACCCCGGTGTTCTTCATCGAGGGGCTGTCGGGCGCGTTCTTCCTGCCGCTGGCCGTTGCCTACGGCCTCGCCGTCCTGGCATCGCTGCTGGTGGCGCTGACCGTCACGCCGGCGCTCGCCTACATCCTCCTTCGGAATGCCCCCATCGAGCGCCATCACTCGCCGATCACCCAGCGGCTGCAGTCTGCGTATGTGTCGCTGCTGAGTCGCATCACCCATGGCGTGCGACCCGCCTTCGCCACGGTCGGCATGGTCAGCCTGGTTGGGCTGGCGGTTTGGCCACAGCTCGGCCAGTCACTGCTCCCCGACTTCAAGGAGCGGGACTTCCTCATGCACTGGGTGACCGCTCCCGCCACGTCCCATCGGGAGGAGACGCGGATCACGATCGAGGCATGCAACGAGCTGCGGTCGATCCCTGGCGTCCGCAACTGCGGTGCCCACATCGGCCAGGCATTCCTGGGGGACGAGCCGTACGGCATCGAGTTCGGAGAGAACTGGATCAGCATCGATCCGGCGGTGGATTACGAAGACACTCACGCTGCGATCCAGGAGGTCGTCAACGGCTATCCAGGGCTGCGCCGAGACGTCCAGACGTATCTCAAGGAGCGGATTCGCGAGGTTCTGACCGGATCCGGCGACGCGATCGTAGTCCGCATCTACGGGCCCGATCTGCACCAGCTGCGAGAGAAGGCGGAGGAGGTGGAGGAGGCCCTCGCCACCATTCCAGGCATCATCGACCTGCACGCCGAACAGCAGGTCGACATCCCGCAGGTCCAGGTCGAGGTGGACCTGGCGGCCGCCGAGCGATTCGGCATCAAGCCGGGCGAGGTGCGGCGGACGGCCGCAGCACTCGTCGCGAGCGAGGAGGTCGGGGACGTCTTCTTCGGTGGACAGGCGTACGACGTCCACGTCTGGAGCGTGCCCGACGCTCGCGACAGTGTGAGTGACATCGAAAACCTGCAGATGGATACCGCCGACGGCACCAAGGTCCGCCTGAGCGACGTCGCCGACGTGCGCGTGGCCGCAACGCCCGGGCACATCAATCATGAGGGACTTGCGCGCCGAATCGACGTCGAGGCCAACGTGCAGGATCGCGATCTCGGCTCCGTCTACCGTGACGTGGAGACGGCCCTGGCCACCGTCGAATGGCCGCAGGAATACCACCCCGAGCTCCTGGGCGAGTACGTCGAGCGCCAGGCCGCCCAGAACCGCCTCTTCATCTTTGCGATCGCGGCGGCGATAGGCGTCTTCCTCCTGCTCCAGGCCTCGTTCGGCAGCACGCGCCTGGCGATCCTCTCGTTCCTGACCCTTCCGTCGGCGCTGGTCGGCGGCGTGCTGGCCGCCTGGCTGGGGACCGGGGTGATCTCGCTGGGCTCGCTGGTGGGCTTCTTCACCGTGCTGGGCATCGCGGCCCGCAACGGGATCATGATGATCAACCACTTCCAGCACCTGGAGCGCGAGGAGGGCGAGCCCTTCGGACCCGGACTCGTCATAAGGGGCGCACGGGAGCGGTTGGCGCCAATCCTGATGACCGCCCTGGCCACGGGCCTGGCACTGGTGCCGCTCGCAATCGCTGGCGATCGGCCCGGCCACGAGATCGAGCACCCCCTGGCGATCGTCATCCTCGGCGGGCTGATCACATCGACCCTGCTGAACCTCTTCGTCCTTCCCTCGCTCTACCTGCGCTTCGGCGGGACCGCCAGGTGGCGCGGCAGGACCGCGCAATGAGAGGGCACCGCGGACGGCCGCCCGTCATCCCGTTCGTGCGCGAGTGTGGTCCTGGCCATCGTCACCGCCGCGTGCAGCGCCGGGCCCGGCCTGACCCCGCGGGCGATCGCGCAACATGAATTGGACGTGGCTGGAGGCACGCCGGATCCCGCGGCCACGCCTTCTCCCAGCGAGCCGTCGGCGATCCGGGATTTCTACGCAGCCTCGTTCGACGACCCCACCACGATCGACAACGAATGGTTCCCGCTCAGTCCCGGCATGCATTGGGTCTATCAAGGAGCGTCCATCGAGGGCGAGGAGCGGCATGCGCACCGCATCGAGTTCTCGGTCACGGACCTGACGAAAGAGATCGGAGGCGTTCGTGCTCGCGTGGCCTGGATCGTCGATTACACCGACGGCCAGCTGGCCGAAAAGGAAGTCGCCTTCTTCGCGCAAGCGCAGGACGGCACGGTCTGGTACCTGGGCGAGCACCCTGAGGAATACGAGGACAACGAGTTCGTCGACGCGCCAACCTGGATCCACGGAATGGATGGTGCGGTGGCCGGGATCGCAATGCCGGCAGAACCCAAGATCGGCGACAGCGAATTCTCAGAAGGCTGGGCGCCGGCGGTCGAGTTCGACGATCGAGGCAGGATCACCGAGATCATCGACGAGCTGTGCATCCTCGACCGATGCCATCGGGAGCTCATGGTGGTGGAGGAGTCCAGCCCTGCCGAACCAGGTGCGGTCCAGCTGAAGTACTACTCCATCGGCATGGGCAACGTGGCGGTCCGCTGGCGGGGCTCCGATCCCTCCGGGGAGGAGCTCGACCTGGTGGCATTCAGCCGGCTGGACGACCGCCGCCTCGCCGATGTCAGGGAAATGGCGCTGGCGCTGGAGGCGCACGCCTACCGGATCAGTCCCCGTGTCTACGGTCAGACCGCGCCCATGAGCGTGCCCCGGCCCTGAGCGTGCCCCGGCCGGAAAACGGCGCTGGCGGGTCCACGGTAGGCTTGCGGCGGGCGGTTAGCTCAGCCGGTTAGAGCACCTCGCTTACACCGAGGGGGTCGGGGGTTCGAGTCCCTCACCGCCCACCATCGGCCTCGACGTGGGCACCTGCTAGCATCTGAGCGTCCACTCCCGAAGCGTGGAGCCCCGCATGGATTTCCTGTGGATCATCCTCGCGATCGTCGCGGTCGTCGTCGACTTCCTGATCGTCGTGTACAACTCGCTCGTCCGGCTGCGGAACATGGT
>CBFGSY010000120.1:0-7066 GCA_965651545.1 uncultured bacterium
TGTGGTCGCGTCGGGGCGCGCACCGCCGCCGAGCTCGACCAGCGCGGTGACCACGTCACCGTCATCGACACCGATCAACGCGCCTTCAGCCGGCTGCCGTCCACCTTCGGCGGCGTCACCGTGCGCGGCAGCGGGGGCGACGAGGATGTCCAGCGCGGCGCGGGCGCGGAGATGTGCGATCTGCTGATTGCGCTGACGGAGGGAGACAATCGCAATGTCATGGCCGCGCAGCTCGGAAAGCACGTGTTCGGGATCCCGCGGGTGATCGCCAAGATCAATGACCCGGTCCGCGCCGAGGCGTACCGAACCCTCGGGCTCGAGACCATGTGCCGCACTGTCATCCTAGCCGACGCCCTCGTCAAGGCCGCGGTGGAGGGCGCCGAGGCGACCGACGGCAACATCCAACCGGCCACCGCCGAGCCGCTGCGCGGCGCCCCGGTCCACGGCTCGAAGGCGGCGAGGGTCGCCGACGATGAGGCCACGACCGACGACGGTGCGCCGCAGGACCACGAAGCGCCGCAGGACCCCGAAGCGCGGCACGGCGAGGAGGCCGGCTAGCCGATGTACGTGGTGGTGATCGGGGGCGGCAACGTCGGCTACTACCTGACCAAGGAGCTGCTGGCTGCCGGCCACGAGGTGGTCATGATCGAGAAGGACCCAGCGCGGGCTCGTCTGATCGCCGATGAGCTGGGCAGCATCGTGGTGCCGAACGACGGCTGCGAGGGGCGCTATCAGGCGGAGGCGGGCATGGGCCGCGCCGACGTGATGGCCGCCGTCACCGGCGACGACGAGGACAACCTGGTCGCCTGCCAGGTGGCGAAGATGAAGTTCAACGTGCCTCGCGCCATCGCCCGCGTGAACAACCCGAAGAACGAGAGCCTCTTCCGCCAGCTGGCGATCGACGAGACGGTGAGCCCAACGCGCTCGATCCTGGGCGTGATCGAGCACGAGATCCCGGTGCACGACCTGCTGCACCTTGCCGAGCTCGAGCGCGGCGAGCTGCAGATCGTCGAAGCGCAGCTGGACGCCAACTCGCCGGTGGTCGGCCGCTCGCTGCGTGACCTGCAGCTGCCGGAGGAGAGCTACGTGGTCGCGCTGGTGCGCGGCGAGCAGGCGTTCCCCGCGCGCCCCGAGACACGGCTGGTGAACGGCGATCGACTGCTGGCGGTCACCTCATCCGAGCACGAGGCGGAGCTGCGCACGCTGCTGATCGGCGAATGAGGCGCACGGCGCGCCCTGACCGCGTGCCCCCGGCCGTACCCACTACGTGACGGACGCCGCCGCGCCGCCGGAGGCCCACGGGCCGCCGCGCTCCCACGAGCAAGGCGGGGCCCGCTTCCTGGCGTCGGTCGAGGGAGCGGTGGCCGCCGCGGTCGTCGGCGCGGAGATGCCGCTGCGCCTGCTGGCCACCGCGCTGCTGGCGGGCGGGCATGCATTGGTCGAGGACGTGCCGGGGGTCGGCAAGACGCTGCTGGCGCGCGCCTTCGCCCGCTCGCTGGGCCTGTCCTTCGCTCGGGTCCAGGGCACGCCGGACCTGCTTCCCTCCGACGTGACCGGATCCAGCATCCTCGACCGTGGAGAGTTCCGATTCATCCCGGGCCCCGTCTTCGCCAACGTCCTGCTGGTGGACGAGATCAACCGCGCCACGCCGCGCACCCAGTCGGCGCTGCTGGAGGCGATGCAGGAGCGGCAGGTGAGCGCCGAGGGCCAGACGAGGCCGCTGCCGGACCCATTCCTGGTGCTCGCTACCCAGAACCCGATCGAGCTGGAGGGGACCTTCGCCCTGCCCGAGGCGCAGCTCGACCGCTTCCTGCTGCGGATCGCCCTTGGCTATCCCGGTGAAGAAGCCGAGCGACGCATCGCCCGCCGCCACCAGGCGTCGGCAGAGCCGCTGGACGACGTACCGACCGTCATCCGCCCGGAGGACGCGCTGGAGCTGCGCGCCGTCGCCCGCACGGTCCACGTCTCGGAGGACGTTGAGCGCTACGCCATCGCATTGGTGCGCGCCACCCGTGAGCACGAGGACGTTCGGCTGGGAGCGTCACCGCGCAGCAGCGTGGCCCTCTACCGGGTCGCTCAGGCCTGGGCGCTGCTCGATGGCCGGGAGTTCGTGCTGCCGGACGACATCCGCACCGTGGCCCACACGGTCCTTGATCACCGGCTCCTGCTGGACGTCGACCGTGAGCTGCGCGGAGCGACGGTGGCGGGCGTCGTCCAGGACGTCATCGACAGCGTGCCGGTACCCATGGCCGGCGACTCGCCGCCGGAAGACTGAGCGATGGGTGCCTGGCTGGCACTGGCAGGCGCGATGACGGTCATCGCCGTCGCCGCGGAGGCACCGGGCGTGCTGCTGGTGGCCGCACTGACCATCGGCTACGGAGCCCTCACGACGATCTGGACGCGCTACGGCGCGCGCCGCATCGAGTACACGCGACGGCTGGGGACAGATCGGGCGGTCGCCGGTGACACCGTTCCCCTGGACATCACGATCTGGAATCGCAAGCCACTGCCGCTGCCCTGGGTAACCGCCCAGGATCGGTTGGGCATGGGGCTCACCGTGCGCGAGCGACCGGAGACGCACCCCGACGCACGGCAACCCGACTCGCTGAACCTGCGAAACGACTGGGCGCTGCGGTGGTACGAGCGCGTGGTCCGCCATTTCCACCTCGAGGAGGTGCGGCGCGGGAGCCATCGCTCCGGTCCTGTCCAGATCTATGTGCGTGACATCATCGGCCGGCTCTCCGGCGGAGAGCAGGTGGAGCGGCCAGATACCCTGATCGTGGCGCCCCAGATGACGGAGCTGCGCCACGAGGAGCGAGTGATGTCTCCGCTCGGGGAGCGACGGGCCCGCCGCTCATTGACCGTCGATCCGGCGCTGGTTGCCGGCGTCCGCCCCTTCCAGCCCGGCGACTCGGTACGCCACATCCACTGGCGCGCCACCGCCCGCCTGGGCAGCACCGTCAGCCGTCGGCTGGAGCCCGCCCGCGGCCGGGAGGTGGTCCTGGTGGTCGACGTGCAGACCGTTGAGGGACCCGCCCTCAGCTGGGATGAGGACGCCTTCGAGAGCCTCTGCGTCGTGGCCGCCTCGCTGGCGCGACGGCTGCTGGCCGACGGCGCGTCGGTCGGCATCGCGGCCGCCAACTACGCCGGCTCGCCGCAGAAGTTCGCCTGGCTCCCGCCGCGCGCATCGCTGGCTCACCTGCCGCGTGCCGGCGAGCTGCTGGCGCGTATCGGTCCGGTGCCATCCGGCCCTCTGTCGGCGCTGCTGGCCTGGCTGACCAGGCGCATCCCGTCCGGCTCGACGGTCATCCTGCTCAGCGCACGCCACCCGGGTCGCCATCTCGCTGCGCTCCGGCGGATGCAGCGCGTGGGATTCGGCGTGGAGATGGTCATGGTCGGGCCCGATGCCGACGAGCACGCGCGGGCCGCCCGGCTCGTGCGGCTGCCGGCGATGACCGGCCGTGTTGAGCCCAGCTGGAGCAATCCTCGTGCGATCGCGCTCGCCGGCTAGGCTGCTGCTGCCGGCCGCCAGGTCGCTGGCCGAGGGCAGCTGGCTGGCGATCCTGTACGCCGCCCTGCAGGCGATCGCCGGCGAGGTGCCCTACATGGGACCGATGGAGCTCGGCGCGCTGGTGGTGGCCGGGCTGGCCTGGAGCCGACGGCGGCGCTGGCGCTCCCCCGCCACCGAGGCGCTCGGCCTTCCGCTGCTGGCCCTGGCGGCCGGCCTCTTCGGATGGCTGACCAGCCCGGGCGTGCGCATCGGCCTCATCGAGGGTGATCTCTTCGGCGCGTTGAGCCAGCACCTGCCGGGCTGGCTGGCCGCGGCCGCCTTCTGGCGCGGGGAGGCGCAGCGGGTGCGCGAGGACGCGGTCATCGAGGATCGGCTGATGGCGTGGGCGGTGCCCGGCCTGGCGGTGCCCTGGCTGATCGGCTACGCGGCGGCCAGCGGCCGGCTGCAGGACGACTTCGTGGCCGCCGCCTTCATCGGCACCATTTTCTTCGTCGCGTCGGCGATCACCGCGCTGGGCGTGGCCCGGCTCGAGGCCCTGCGCATGTCCACCGGCACCGAGTGGGCCGGCAACAGCTCATGGCTCATCATGATCCTGGGCCTCGCCCTGGTCGTGACCGTGCTCTCCATTCCGCTTGCCGCCCTGCTGGGAGTCTCCGGGCGAAGCGTGATGGCAATCATGGCGGCGCCCCTGCAAACGCTCATCCTGATTGCCGTGGTGCTGACCGCGCCGATCTTCCTGCTGGCCGCGTTCATCGCGGGGCTGCTGAGCCCATTCCTGCCCAGGGACCTGGAGCTTGATCTGGACCTGACGTTCCTCAGGCTCACCGGGCGGGGAGAGGGATCCGATCTGCCGACCATCATCCTGACGGTCGTCGTCGTCGCGATCTTCGTGTTCGACCTGCTCGCGCTGCTGGCGGTGCTGTGGTTCACGTATCGACGGAAGAGAGAGGACGACCTGCCGGATGTGGCCTTCGAGGAGCGGTCGATCGTGGTTCCCGCGCCGCCACCGCCCGCGCCGGCGGCTCGCAGGCCGCGTCCCCGCGCGCCAGCCTCCGCCCGCGACGCCATCGGCGCGTACCTGGCGGCACTGGAGGTGCTGGCCGCCGACGGTCGCTGGCCGCGTCGCACGCACGAGACGCCGGCCGCCCATCTGCAGCGGGCTCGTGCCGAGGGGCTCGGCAGTCCGTCCTTCGGACGCCTGGCGGCCGCGTACCAGCTGAAGCGCTATACGCCGCGGGCAATGTCCGCACGGGAGGCGAGCCGTTCGTCGGGACGCGTGGAGCGCCTGCGGGCGTGGCTACGCCACGTGCAAAACTCTTGACAACATTATTGTCAAGTATTAGGGTAATTCCACGTTACCCAGATAACGTGGGAGGACCCCACAGATGGCAAACATCACTCGATTCGACCCTTTCAGCGAGATGGTCACGCTTCGGCAGGCCATGGACCGCCTGTTCGAGGACTCGTTCGTGAGTCCGCTGAGCTGGCGCACCTTCAACGGCGACGCGCCCGCACCGGCTCTGGATGTACATGAGACGGGCGACGAGCTCGTGGTCACTGCGGCCCTGCCCGGCGTAAAGGCCGAGGACGTGGACATCACCATCACCGGCCAGACCCTC
Source organism: uncultured bacterium (assembly GCA_965651545.1). Taxonomy (GTDB): domain Bacteria; phylum Chloroflexota; class Limnocylindria; order QHBO01; family QHBO01; genus DASSCW01. Next base: position 5,131 of record CBFGSY010000120.1, read on the forward strand.
TCGATCCGCGGCGAGTTCAAGGCGGACGAGAAGATCAATCGCGACCAGTACCTCTACCGCGAGCGCCGCCACGGTACCTTCCACCGTCAGCTCCAGCTGCCGGTTCGGGTGCAGGGCGAGTCCGCGACGGCCAGCTTCGAGGACGGCGTGCTGACGCTGACCGTCCCCAAGGCCGATGAGGTCAAGCCGCGCCAGATCGAGGTCAAGGCAGCGCCCAAGAAGGTCGCAGCCTCGACCGATGGCGACCAGACCGCGTGAGCTCCCCGCTCTGCGGCGAACCAGGCAGACACAGCGCGGGCGCGATGTGCGCATCGGGGAGCGGCCGATGAGCTCGCTCCGCGATCCACATCACCCGCGCTACTTCATCAGCATCGCGGCCGAGCTGGCGAGCGTGCATCCGCGCACGTTGCGGATCTACGAGGAAGAGGGACTCGTCTGTCCGCAACGGCGTAACAACCTCCGGCTCTATTCGGAGGCCGATATCCAGCGGGTGCGTATCATCCGCTTTCTCACCCGTCGCCAGGGGGTGAACCTGGCGGGCGTCAAAGTCATCCTGCAGCTCGAGGCGCTGGGCAAGATCCGCGTCTACGACCTGTTCGGGGCAGCTGATGTCGAGCGTTTCGTCGAGGAAGGAGAGCCGAATGAGCCCGAAGCGACAGCGGCGGCCAACCTCGACCGAAGGGACAGATAGCACGATCATGAACGACGAGACTCGAGACACCGGCAGCTCTGACGAGCAGCAGGACAAGGAACAGGATCAGGAGCGCCACCTGGAGCAGATCCAGGTGCTCCCGCTGGTCGCCCTGCGCGACACGGTCATCTTCCCGGAGATGATCGTCCCGCTGCAGGTCGGCCGGGATCGCAGCGTGAAGGCACTCGATCGCGCCGTGCGCGCATCCCAGCCTGTCGCGCTCATCACCCAGCGCTCCTCCGAGACGGAGGAGGTCAACGCGGTCGACGAGCTGTACCCCATCGGCACCCTGGCCAAAATCGCCCAGGTCATCCGCCTTCAGGACGGCACCATCCGCGCCATCGTCCAGGGACAGCGCCGCATCCGGCTGCTCGACCTGGTCCAGACCGAGCCGTACCTCGAGGCGCGGGTCGAGCTGGTCGCCGACGAGGCGGGGAGCGACCTGGAGGTCGAGGCCCTGATGGCATCGGTCCAGGCGCAGATCGAGCAGTACGTGAGCTCGGGCGCATCGGTTCCGCCGGAGGTGGCGGTCGCCGCGCGCAACATCACCGATGGCGGCCTGCTGGCCGACATGGTCGCCTACTCCCCCGAGATGAGCACCGAGCTGCGCCAGCAGCTTCTGGAGACCGTCAACGTCGCCGAGCGGCTGCGCATGGTCAGCCAGTTCCTCGCCAAGCAGATCGAGGTGCTGGAGCTCAAGGGCAGGATCCAGAGCGAGGTCAAGTCCGAGATGGACAAGACCCAGCGCGAGTACATCCTGCGCGAGCAGATGAAGGCGATCCAGAAGGAGCTGGGCGAGGACGACCCGAGCGTCGCCGAGGCATCCGAGCTGCGCACCAAGGTCGAGGAATCGGCCATGCCCGACGAGGTCAAGGAGAAGGCGCTCAAGGAGGTCGACCGGCTGGCCCGGATCCCCAGTGCCAGCCCCGAGCAGGGCGTCATCCGCACCTATGTCGACTGGCTGGTGAGCCTGCCGTGGGGCGTCGAGACGGATGACAACCTGGATCTCGGCGAGTCGGAGAAGGTGCTGGACGAGGACCACTACGGCCTGGAGAAGCCGAAGGAGCGGATCCTCGAGTACATGGCCGTGCGCAAGCTGGCCGACAAGATCCGCAGCCCGATCCTGATGTTCGTCGGCCCACCCGGCGTGGGCAAGACGAGCCTTGGAAAGAGCATCGCCCGCGCCATGGGCCGCAAGTTCGTGCGCATGAGCCTGGGCGGCATCCACGACGAGGCCGAGATCCG
>CBFGSY010000121.1:0-6684 GCA_965651545.1 uncultured bacterium
GGCAGCCTTCCAAGCTGCATGTCGCGGGTTCGATCCCCGTCTCCCGCTCCACCCCCTCGCTGACTACTTCGGCTTCTTCGGCTGCTTCTTCTTGGGTGGTCGCTTCGGCGTCTTGTCGGTCATCGGTTCACCTCCGAATCACTGAAGTGTAGAGGTCCGGGCAACCCGGACGCGACGCCTAGACTGGGGCAATGACGCCCAACGGAGCCGATGCCGAGCTCCTGGCGATCGCCAAGGCCGAAGACACCGGCGAGCAGCGGCCCGTGCACGACTTCCGCTTCGCGGTCCACGCGTCCAGCGCGCCGTCAGGCGAGGCGTGGCTGTCCTTCGCCCGACGAGCCGAGGAGCTGGGCTACAAAACGCTGCTGATGCCGGATCATCTCGGTCGCCAGCTGTCCCCGATCTCGGCGCTGGCCGCTGCGGCGGCGGTCACGCAGCGCCTGCGCATCGGCCCCTACGTCTTCGCCAACGACTTTCGGCACCCGCTGGTCATGGCGCGCGAGGCCGCCAGCCTGGACGTGCTCAGCGGCGGCAGGGTGGAGCTCGGCCTGGGTTCCGGCTGGCGCACCAGCGACTACCGCCAGCTGGGATTGCCGTACGAGGCGCCGGGCCGGCGGATCGACCGGCTGGTGGAGGCGCTGCCGCTCATCATGCGCCTGCTGTCAGGCGAGACCGTCACGCACTCCGGTCCGCACTATCGGCTGGGTGGCGCACGCATCGAGCCACGGCCAGTGCAGCGGCCGAGGCCTCCCCTGCACATCGGCGCCGGCGGGCCGCGCATGCTGCGGTTGGCCGCACGGCACGCGGAGATCGTGGGTTTCATCCCGCAGTTCACGCCTGGCGGCCGGCCACAGATCATGGACGCCGGCGAAGATGCGCTGGCACGCAAGGTTGAGGTGGTGCGCGCCGCTGCGGGCGAGCGTTTCGGCGGCCTGGAGCTGTCTGTCTACTGTGCCGATGCCGGCATGATCGGCGGCGGCGGCCGTGGCCACGGCCTGGCCGGTTCAGCCTTTGCGGCGGCCAAGGAGCTGCTGACCCTGCCGATGCCCTCGCCGTACCTGATGTACGGGACGCTCGGCCAGCTAAGCGATCGCCTGGAGCGGCGTCGCGATCGGCTGGGGATCAGCCACTACGCCATCCCGGGCCACGCCATGGAGGAGATGGCGCCCCTGGTGGAACTGCTGTCCGGCCGCTAGCCCTGCTGCCGCAGGCCGTTGCGGCCCGATCCATCGGGCTGGTATTCACACGACGGCTCATCTTGGAGTCGGATTGCCGTTACATCGGGCCACCCGTGTGCGTGACGAGCACCGATCTTGTCCCGTTGAGCGCACCGCGGCCCGATGAGACGACAGATATGCACCTGAGCGGCGGCCCGGGTGAATAACGGCCCGATAGGACGGCCAACGGTCAATGGGTGAGCCCCATGGGGCCGGGGCTCACCCACCCCCTGCCGTCAGCTGGCGGTCAGTTGCGCCACCTGGAGGGTGACCATCCGGCCCAGCAGCGACTCCGAGTCCAGCGTGTCCGGATCCGAGATCGCCAGCTCGCCAGACACCTCGAAGGTAAAGTTCCCGGCAACTGCCCCCGCCGCACCAAGGTCGATGAGGACGGTGGCCGTGCCGGCGCCCTGCGTCAGCGACTCGGGTTCAGTGACGCCGACCACCTGCCCGGTCGCATCCTTGACCGTGACCGTGTAGGTGAACGGACCGTTCACTCCCAGCACCGCACCCGAGGGGTGCGAGATCGCGATCTTCAGGTGCGTCGCCGTCAGGCCGACCGGAGCGTTGAAGGTCCGGCTATCGGTCCCGGCCACCGTGACCCGCGGCGCGTCGTATGTCCAGATGTCCGAGCGGCTGATGGTGAAGCCATCTGCCCGCACCCGGGCATCGGCCGACGCCTGCGCCTTGGCCAGGTTCTTCGACCAGTTCTTGCCGCGCACGAGGCTGACCGCCGCATCCAGGCTGACGTAGCCGTAGCCGACCTGCCAGAACGGGAGGGCCGATCCGTTGGCCGCGGCAACCGGGGTGGCCGTGGACTGGAGCGCAGACCGCGCCTGGTCGGCAGTCAGGTTCGGATTGGCCTGCAGCAGGACCGCCACGGCTCCGGCGACGTGCGGCGAGGCCATGCTGGTGCCCGAAGCGGTGGTGTTCTCACCCGGCGGGCAGGGTCCGACGGCGGTGCCGGCCGTATCACAGGTGGAGCTGATGTCGACGCCCGGGGCGGTGACATCGGGGTGGTAGACGCCGATGCGGTCGCCGGTGAAGACGTTGTGCCCGCCGGCGCCCACGCTGGCAGGCTGCGAGTTGTCGTGCGCCAAGCCGTTGGAGCTGAAGACGCCGCGGTGGTGGTCGATGGTTCCGGCCGCCACCGAGATGACCCACGGCGCGTTGCTGAACGGGTTGAGGCTCATCTCGACGTTCTCGTCACCGGAGTTCCCGGCCGCGAAGACGACGATGGCTCCTGCGTCGGTGACGGCCTTCGTCACGACGTGCACCGGGTCGCGCGGGTCGTAGACGCGGAAGCTGTTGCCCCAGGAGTTGTTGACGACGTCGATCCCCCACAGGTCTAGCTGATCGAGCATGTGGTCGTAGGCGGTCACCACCGCGGTGGTGAAGAGCACCTCACCGATGGAGTAGCACACGAGCTCGGCATCCGGCGCGACGCCGTAGCGGCTGCCATCCGTCACGCTGGTCGAGTCGGCGGCGATGATGCCGGCCACGTGCGTGCCGTGCCCGCTGCCGAGGTCAGAGTTCTGGTAGGGGCCCATCTCGACCGGCACCACGATGGTGCTGCTCGAGTCCGGCGGCAGGTTCGCGTACTCGCCGGAGTACAGCTTCACGTTATGGGCAACGTGGTCGGCCAGGTCAGGATGGCTGGCGTCACAGCCCGAGTCCACTACTGCCACGGTCACGCCGTGGCCGGTGAGGCCGGCGGCGCGGAGGGTCGCGGTGCCCATGGCGTCGGTCGAGGCGGTGTCGAAGAGCTCGATCGCCTCGTCCGGGTAGACGTCGGTGGCCGCTCCACTCAGGACGGCGGCCTGCAGCTGGCTGACGGTGCCCGCCACGATTGCAAGCGGCACGTTCTCCATGCGCTGGACGTGCAGGCCCAGCGCGGCAAGTGCGTCTGCCTGGGCGGCAGTCGGGATGGCGTCAAAGGTGGCGATGCCACGGACCGATGCCGTTGGTCCGTAGGCGGCCAGCAGCCGGCTCAGGCCTGATGTGTCATCCAGCCCGATGGCCCGGACCGATGAGGCTGAGCTCGCGAATGCGGCGAAGGCCAGGGCCAGGCTCAGGACTGCTGCGACGCCGATCCTCGCCTGGTGCGTGGGAGGGTTCATCGAGTGGCTCCTCCAGCTGGGGTGCGCGCGGCTGTACGCGAGTATGACACCCCTATACGTGGTGCCTCGCGCTGATGCTAGGCACCTCTAAGAGTGGTGTCAAGTCGCAAACCCGACACCTCGGGACTGTTGGAGCCGGCGTGGCTGCAGCGGTTGCGCCGAACCGTCCCCGCTGCGCGAACCGTCCCCGGTTGCGCGAGCCGTCCCCGTTCGCACCGGTTGCGCAAGAAGCGCCGATCCTCGCCGACGGAGCGTCTCGGTGCGCGCCAGGCACGCACACGACCGCGTCACAGGCAGGTTCCCGCCGTGCGTGCGCACGCAGTGCGCAATTGGACGCGCTGCTCGCCCGACCCAGGCCCAGCCATCGGGTTTGACAGCCAACACGAGCAACTCCACGCTCAGCCGATGGGTGACACGGCCATCTCCGACCTGCTACGGGCCGAGGGGTTCGTGGCGCCCGCCAGCCAGGCTGCCGCCCGGGCCGTCCTGGAGGCCGCCGGTTTGACGCGTCCCGGCAAGGAGCGGATCGCCGACGAGAAGCTCGACCGCGTCCGCGACGCCCTGAGCAGGGAGGTCGCCAGGCACTGCTCCGACCCGCCCTGCGTGGCTGCGGTGGCCCAGGACAGCCGCCGGCCGGTCGAGACGAACAAGACGCACTGCAGCATCTGCTCCGGCTCGAACAACACCAGGGCGCTGCGGCGCATGGCCACGGCCTGTTCCACGGCGGGGGTCCGGCGGGTGCTGGTCGTGGGGGGCCGACCGCCAGTGTGGAACGAGATGGAACGGACCTTGGCCCGCGGCCTCGATCTTCGCTTCGTGGACGGGACCAGCAAGCTGCCGAGCGGCGCCGATGCGCTCCGCGACTGCGCCTGGGCCGACCTGCTGGTGGTCTGGGCGCCCACCCCGCTGCCGCACAAGGTCAGCGGCCTCTACCGGCCGGAGGTGTGCGGAGTGCCACGGCGGGTGGTGGTGCATCGACGCGGCATCGAGGCGCTGGCGATGGAGGTGGTCGACCACCTCACCCGTTGAGGCCGTGATGGCGGCGCTACGCAACCACTCCGTTGGCGCGCAGCTTCCGGATGTCGCCGCGGGTGAGGCCGTGCTCGGCCAGGACCTGGTCCGTGTGCTCACCGAGCAACGGCGGTGCGAGGCGCACTGGCACGCTTGCTCCGTCGAGCCGAATCGCGCCGGGAGCCAGCCGCATGTCGTCAACGCTCTGCAGCCACCCGCCGTCGTGGGCAGCCTGCATGCTGCCGACCGCTTCCCCGACGGTGGCAACAGGGCCCGCCGGCACATCGGCCGAACGCAGGGCGGCGACGAGCTCGTCGCGGCGGTGCCCATCCACCGCCGCGGCGATACGCCGCACCACCGCCTCGCGGTCGGCAAGACGGCCTGCATTGGTCGACCAGCCTGGCTCGCCGGTCAGACCCAGCGCGGCGAGGAGGCGGGTGAACTGCGCGTCATTGCCCACGGCGATGGCCACGTGACCGTCGCGGGTCGCGAAGACCTGGTAGGGCACGATGTTCGGGTGCTCATTCCCCCAACGAGCTGGCTCCTCGCCGGTCGCCAGGTGATTGGCGAGCACGTTGGTCAGCGATGCCACGCTGGCCTCCATCAGGCTGACGTCGACCGCCGCTGGCCGACCGCCCGAGGCCCGGCTCAAAAGCGAGGCCAGCGCGCCCACCGCCAGCTCCAGCCCCGCGAGCAGGTCCAGCATCGCCACGCCCACCTTCATGGGTGGGCCGTCAGGCTCGCCGGTGACCGACATCAGGCCGCTCATCGCCTGCGCCAGCAGGTCATAGGCAGGCAGCTCCGCATCGCGCGCGGCAAAGCCGCCGACGGCCGCGGTAACCAGCTGCGGATGAGCTGCGTGCAGGCGATCGGCGTCCAGGCCGAGACGGGCGGCGCTCGACGGCCGGGCGTTGTGAACCAGCAGATCGGCGCCATCGGCCAGGCGGTCCAGGACTTCGCGGCCGGCATCGGTTCGCAGGTCGACCACGATCGAGCGCTTGTTGCGGTTGACCGATGCGAAGTAGGCGCTGCGCCGCTCGGCCGGGTCGCCCCACCAGGGCGGCCCCCAGCCACGGCTCTCGTCACCGCCGGGCGGCTCGAGCTTGACGACGTCGGCCCCCAGGTCGGCGAGCAGCATGGTGGCGAACGGGCCGGCCAGCACGCGCGAGCAGTCCAGGATGCGCAGGCCGCTCAGCGGGAGCGATCGGTCCATGGGAGGGCACACTAGAGGATGAGGAGGAGCCGATGAAGGTTGGGGTGGTGATGCCGATCGGTCCACAGGATCCGACCGGCGTGGTCCCGGCCTGGTCGGCGGTGCGAGATGCCGCGCTGGTCTCCGAGGAGGCCGGCTTGGACTCGGTCTGGGTCTACGACCACCTGCTCTTCCGCTTCGGGACCGATCCCACCCAGGGCATCCACGAGTGCTGGACGATGCTGTCGGCGGTGGCGGCCATCACGTCACGGGTCGAGCTCGGGATCGTGGTGCTGGCCATGCCCTTCCGCAACCCTGCGCTGCTCGCCAAGATGGCGGACACCCTGGAGGAGGTGAGCGGCGGGCGGCTGATCCTGGGTGTCGGCTGCGGGTGGCACGAGCCGGAGTTCGACGCGTTCGGCTTCCCGTTCGACCATCGGGTCGGGCGCTTCGAGGAGGCCCTCTCGATCCTGGTACCGGCCGTGCGGACCGGCCGGGCGTCCTTCAGCGGACGGTGGCATCGGGCTCGCGACGTCGAGATCCTGCCGGGCTATTCCCGACCGGATGGGCGCCCGACGCCGATCCTCATCGCTGGCCGCGGGCCGCGGATGCTGGGCCTGGTCGTGCAGCATGCGGATGCCTGGAACACGGCATGGCTCGGTGCGGCGTCGCAGCTGCCGCCTCGATTGGAAGGGCTGCAGGCCGCGCTTGCCGCTGCCGGACGAGATCCCGCCACGCTGGAGATCACGGTGGGCGTCAACGTGCTGCTCCCCGAGTTCGCGGATGACGAGCATCCGCGGCTCGAAATCACGTCCTCGACGCTCACCGGGTCGCCGGAGGAGCTCGCCGCGGAGCTGCGCGCCTACGCGGAGATGGGCGTGCGGCACATCCAGGTGGCGCTGGAGCCGCCCACGCCTCCCGCCATCCACCACCTGGGCGAAGCCGTTTCGCTGTTTCGACGCTGACCCGCTGCTGGTCGCTCCATCGGGCCGACTTTCACCGAAGTCGCCGCCCGCGCGTCCTTCTGCCGGTCTATCGGGCCATGGCAAGCGTGGACGGCGCCTTTGTTGTCGATCCACGCTCACGAGGGCCCGATGCATCGGCCAAACGACGCCCCGTTCAGGCTTCGTGCGCGGAATGGCCC
>CBFGSY010000122.1:0-6604 GCA_965651545.1 uncultured bacterium
CGGAGGGGACGCCGCGCTTCCAGGCCTGGAAGGGGCACCGCTGTTGGTGGCCGGTGGCGTCACGGTGGCGGCTGCCGTCGGGCTGCGTTCGGCGCGCGTCGCCGCCATCGGCGTCCTCCTCCTGGCGACTGGAATCGGAATCTGGCGCGGAGAGGGCGCCGCCCTGCCGACGGGACCGGGCAGCGTGGCGTCGCTGGTCGGCGACGAGGCCCAGACGGTGACAGCCACCGTCCTTGACGACCCGCGCCCTCGCGGGGAGCGGCAGCAGGTCGTCCTCGACCAGGTATCGGTGGAGGATGCCGGACAGCTCGCTCAGCCCGCAGAGGGGCGACTCCTGCTCTGGCTACCGCGTGGCCTGGTGGTGGGCGCGGGCGATCGGTTGCACTTCGTGGCCGAGCTGCAGGAGCCACAGGACTTCGAGGGATTCGCCTATCGGGCCTACCTGGCGCGCCAGGGCATCGCAGCCACCGCGACCGTCCACGAGGTGTCGGTGATCGGCAACTGGCTTGGGCCGCTGCAGGCTGCGCTGCGCGGGGCACGCCTCTGGCTGCTCTCCGGGCTGAACCTGCTCATCCCCGAACCGGAGGCCGCACTGGCGGCGGGGATCCTACTCGGCGTCCGATCTGGCATCGATCCGGGCATCAACGACGCCTTCGCCCGCGCCGGCCTCACCCACGTGGTGGCCATCTCCGGCTGGAACATCGCCATCGTGGCCGCGCTGGCAGCGGGCGCGGCGCGGCCGTTGGCCAGGCTTCCGTCCGGCCGCTGGTTGGCGGCGCTGACGGCCGCCGGCACCGTTGCGGGATACGTCCTGCTCACCGGAGCCTCGCCATCGGTCGTGCGCGCTGCGCTGATGGCGGGTGCCATCCTGATTGCCAGGCTGGGGGGCTCTCGCTCGCATGCCATGTCCGCGCTCATGCTGGCGGCGCTGGTCATGGTCGTGGCTGCGCCGACGGTGGTCTGGGATGTCGGATTTCAGCTCTCGGCCCTGGCAACCGCCGGCCTGATCTGGTTCGGGGCCGCCTTCGAGGCCAGGCTTTCTCGCTGGCCGACGCTCATCCGCGAGCCGGTGGCGCTGACCATGGCCGCCCAGGTCACGACGCTGCCCGTCATCCTCCTCAACTTCGAGCGCCTCTCCCTGGTGGCGCCCCTCGCGAACGTGTTGGTCGTGCCGCTGGTGCCCGTCGTGATGCTGACCAGCGCGCTGGCGGCGCTCATCGGCTCGACCCACGGCGCGCTGCCGCTCATCGGTGACGCCTCAGCCTGGCTGGCGGGTGGCGCGGCCTGGCTCTACCTGCGGCTGATGGTGCTCGCCGGCACGCTGGCCGCCAGCATCCCCATGTCGTCGATCGATCTCGCCGCACCTGCCTGGCTGGCGGCCATCTGGTATCCGGGACTGCTGATCGCATACCGCCGGCTCAGTCGGGGTAGGGCTGCCGACAGCTCGCGCACCATCTCGAATGCCATCGGCCACGGCCTGGCGACACGGGCGGCGCGCCCGCTTCCGCTGGCGGCAGTCACGTTCGTCAGCGTGGCGATGCTGACTCTGCTGACGCAGCCGGACGGACGCCTGCACCTGGTCGCCCTGGACATTGGCCAGGGCGACGCGATCCTGATCGTCTCTCCATCCGGACAGACCGCGCTGATCGACGGCGGCCCTGACCCGGACCTCACCTTGCGCCGGCTGGGTGAGTGGCTTCCGTTCTGGCAGCGGCACCTGGACCTGTTGGTGCTCACCCATCCACACGAGGATCACGTTGCTGGCCTGGTGCCGGCGCTCGAGCGCTTCGATGTCGACCGAGTGGTCGAGCCTGGCCGTGACTACCAGAACCCAACCTATCCGCGCTTTCTGGCGCTCGCGCAGGCGGAGCCGGGAGCCGAATTCCACGTGGCGCGGGCGGGCGACGTCATCACACTCGGACGCGACAGCCGCCTGACGGTCCTCTACCCCGATCAGGCCGACGCTGACGCACCGCTCCTCGAGGACGACATCAACAATATCTCGGTCGTCATGCTCCTGGAGAGCGGCGCCTTCCGGGCGCTGCTCACCGGCGACGCCGAGGCACCGGTGGAGGCGCTGCTGCTGGAGCGCGGACTGCTCGGACCAGTGGACGTGCTGAAGGTGGCTCATCACGGCTCGGAGTCCAGCACCAGCCCATCCCTGCTGGCCGCCCTGCAGCCGCGCGTCGCGCTGATCAGCTGCGGCGACGACAACGGGTACGGACACCCGCACGCCATCACCCTCCAGCACCTGGCCGCCGTCCCCGGCCTTGCCGTCCGCCGGACCGACCTCGAGGGGAGCCTGGAGGTGGTCTCCGAAGACCGCGGCGGGCCAGTTACGGGTAGCATCGGCTCATGGTGGTACCCGGTCGCGATCAGGCGCTGGCGCTCCTCGAGTCGCTGGACCTGCCGGCCGGGATCGTCCGCCATTCACGTGGCGTCGCCCGCGTGGCCGCCGAGGCGGCGCGGATGGTGGTTGCGTCCGGCATTCCGGTGGAGATCCGGCTGGTCGAGGTCGCCGCCCTGCTGCATGACATCGACAAGCCCCAGACGCGCGCGGGACAGGGTGTCCACGGCCAGGTGGCGGCCGAGCGGCTGACCGAGATGGGCTTTGCCGAGCTGGCTGCACCGGTCGCCTCGCATCCGGCGACCTGCCTGCTGGATGACCGATGCTTCCCGCGCGGCTGGCCGTCGGTGCTGGTCGCCATCGCGGATCGTCACGTTGCGCAGGAGTTCATGACCGTCGATGAGCGGATCGACGACATGGCGCGCCGCCACCCGACCTACGCGGCCAGCATCGAGGCCGCGCGCCAACCGGCCCACGACCTGGAAGGCGAGCTGTGTGAAGCGGTGGGAAGCGATGAGGCTCAGCTGGTCGAGCGCCTGCGTGGCGCCTGGCAGGCCGGCGCATGAGCGTGCCGCTGCTGCTGGCACACGGCGACGACGGCTTCCAGATCGATCAGGTGCTGGCAGCCTTCGCCCGTCGCGTCGGAGCCGACGACCGCAGCGAGATCATCCCCGAGCGCAGTCCCGATGAGGCGGCGATCGACCGTGCCCATCTCGAAGCCGGCACCATCGGCCTGTTCGGCGTCCACCTGGCCGTGCTGCGCCAGCCCCTGCGGGCCGCCGGGCGCTCAACTGCGGCTGGCGACAGGCTGATCGCGCTGGCGCGAGACCTGCCCGATGGCGCGGCCCTTGCACTCGTCGACGTGCGCTCGACGCGCGACGCCGGACGCCCGCCACCGCTGCTCAGCCGGCTGGCGGACGCGGTCGTGGCCCGCGGTGGGCTGGTGGAGGAACGCCTGGCTCCCCGACGCGGGGAGCTGCAGGCGTGGATACGACGCCGCGCCGAGGAGCTCGGAGCGAGCATCGAGCCGCGGGCGGCAGCCCTGCTGGCGGAACGGATCGGCGGCCTCGTTGCGGAGTCGGACGTGGAGCGCGGCGAGCAGACGCGGATCGCCAACGGGGAGCTGGACAAGCTGGCCACCCATGCCGGCGGCGAGCCGATCACCGCCGGTGCCGTCGAGGCGCTGGTGGCGGATACCCGGCCCGCCAGCCTGTTCGCCATCACCAACGCCGTCGACCGCCGCGACGCTGCGGCCGCCAGCGCGGCCATCGGGCGGGCGCTGGCCGAGGGACAGCCGGTGCTCCGCATCCTGGGCGCCCTGCAGGGCCGCATCTCGGACCTCATCGTGGCGCGTGACCTGGCGGCCGCCGGCCTGCCGCCGGCGGAGCTGACGCGGCGGGTCGGGCGCGGAAACGTGCGGATGGCCGAGCGGTTGGTGGACGCGGCGCGCCGCTACACGGGCGCCGAGCTGGAGAGGATGCTGACCGGCCTGTTCGAGGCGGATCTGGCGATCAAGGCCAACGACATGGAGCCGGAGCCGGCGCTGGTCGTTTGGCTCGGCAGCTTCCTGATCGGCATGCCGCGGGAGACGAAGGGCGCCGCCAGGGCGGGCTAGGCCGCTCCGGCGCGCAGGACGCGATCGCTCTCGATCGCGAAGGTGCAGCGAGCCTCGCTGAGCCCCAGGATCCCGATCAGCTGCTGGTCGACGTAGAGCTGGCGGCACGGCACGCACAGCGCCCCCGGGATCGCGAAGAAGAGCCGCTCCTCGGACACGGTGTCCTTGAAGGCCGTGTCGAAGACGCTCGTCAGCAGCTGTCCGCTGCAGAAGCGGCAGGTCTCGATCGGCCTGGAGAGGGTCGCGTGGTCGCTCATGGGCCGGAGCATGGAATTGGTGCGATCCATCCTCAATAGGAGTACCGGATGGGCCTTTCGTAGTACTCCCTCAGTACCCGAGGGCTCCGGCAGATTCGGCGGCTCGAGCGTGGTACCGACCCGGTACCGGCGCCGATCAGACCAGGCGCACCACCTGCGTGGCGCTGCTCCACAGCCGCTCCAGGCCGTAGTACTCGCGCTCCTCGGGGGCGAAGAGGTGGACGATGACGCTGCCGTAGTCGAGGAGCACCCATCGGGCGCTGGTCAGGCCCTCGACGCCGAGTGGCTTGATCCCGTCGTCGCGCAGCTCGTCGACGATGGCCTCGCTCAGCGCCTGCACCTGCCGGTCGCTGCGGCCGCTGGCGATGACGAAGTAGTCGGCCATGGACGTGACCTCGGCGGTGCGCAGCATGACGATGTCCGAGGCCTTCTTGTCGGATGCGAGGTCCACGATGCGGTGCGCCAGCTCGCCCGGGTCCGGTTCGCCCTGCGTTTTGGCCGCTTCTGCCAGCTCGATCTCCCCATACCAGGTGCCGGACCTTTCCAGCGGGCGGCTCAGGCGCGCCGCTGCCGCCGATACAGGCCGGTGGCCAGGATCATCTCCTCGACCGCCTGCGGCACAAGGTAGCGGATGGTCCGGCCGGCTGCCACCCGGCGGCGGATCTGGCTGGCGCTGACGTCGAGCGCCGGCCCCCGGAGCAAGTGGATCCGCTCCGCAGCGGCTCCGAAGCGCTTGCGCAGCGCGGCGGCATCCATGGCCGGCGCTCCGGGCCGCGGCCCCACTGCCCACTCGACCAGCGACAGCAGCCGATCGGGCTCCCGCCAGGTGTCGATGTTGGCCAGGCTGTCGGCGGCCATCAGCAGGAACAGCTGGCCGTCGGGGTGGGTGCGCAGCAGCTCCTCGATGCTGTCGACGGTGTACGACGGTCCCGCACGTCCGACTTCCACCGTGGTCAGCTCGAACGCGTCGTTGCCCGTGATGGCCAGCCGGGTCATCAGCAGGCGCTCGGTGATGGAGCTCATGCCGACCCGCCTCTTGTGCGGCGGCTGGGCGGCCGGCATGAAGAGCACGCGGTCGAGCCCCAGCTCGTCGGCGGCCAGGGTGGCCAGCCACAGGTGGCCAACGTGCGGCGGGTCGAAGGTGCCCCCCAGGATGCCGATCCGATCCGGGCCGATCGAAGGCTCTTCCGGATCTGGAACGGCGTCCGGCTCAGCGCGCTGCGCGGCCGATCGCGGCGCCCCCCGGCGAGCGCCGGCCACCAGCAGCCGGCTCACTCGTCCTCTCCCCATTCGAGTTCGACCGACCCGATGCGAACCAGGCTGCCCGGCGCCACCCCCCGGCGGCGCAGCTCCGCGTCGATACCCATCCGCTCGAGGGTCCGCTGGAATCGATCGCGCGACTCCTCGTTCGCAAAGTCGATCCGCGCCGCCGCAGACTCGATGCGGCGGCCGCGCACCCGCAGCGCGCCCTCCTCCGGGACCACCTGCCAGCCCGCGTCCAGCGGATCGAAGCGATGCACTCTGACCGGGGCCTCCTGATCGTCACCCGTCCCGAGGGCCCTCGCCGCGAGCAGGGCCGCTGAGAGGGCCTGGCGCAACGCCTCGATCCCGGTGCCGTCGTGGGCGGAGACGGCGATCGGCTGGTGGCCGGCGGCCTGCAGCTCGGCACGCACCTTCGGCCAGCGGCGGCGGACAGCGGGCAGGTCCTGCTTGGTGACCGCCATCGGCATCGGGCGATCGAGAAGGCGGGCGTCGTGCAGCCGCAGCTCCTCCTCGACCGCGCGCCATGAACCGACCGGGTCGGGGTGCGCGCCGTCGACGACGGCCACCAGCACACGCGTCCGTTCGACGTGGCGCAGGAAGGCGTGGCCCAGGCCCTGCCCCTCGTGCGCGCCCTCGATCAGCCCGGGCACGTCGGCGATCACGGCCGACTCGTCGTCATCGTCGTTCAGCGCCATCACCCCCAGGTTCGGGGTCGTGGTGGTAAAGGGAAAGGCGCCAACCTTCGGTCGGGCGGCGGTCAGCGCCGCCAACAGGGTCGACTTGCCGGCGTTGGGCGCGCCGACCAGGCCGATGTCGGCGATCAGCTTCAGCTCCAGCTCGAGCCAGCGCTCCTCGCCGGGCTGGCCCTTCTCGTAGTGCGTCGGCGCCCGGTGGGTGGGCGATACGAAATGCACGTTGCCGCGGCCGCCACGACCGCCGCGCGCGACCACCAGACGGTCTCCGGGCGCCAGCAGCTCGCCGAGGGTCTGCTCATCGGCGCGCACGAGCGTGCCGGGCGGCACCGGCAGCGTCACGCCAGCGCCGTTGCGACCGTGCGAGCGGCGGCGTCCGCCGCGTCCGCCGGGCTGTGCCCGAAAGTGGCTGCGGCGGCGAAAGTCGCCC
>CBFGSY010000123.1:0-6534 GCA_965651545.1 uncultured bacterium
AGCCCGACGACCGACTGCTCGGCTTCCTGTCGCGCCAGCGTCTCTACATCGCCGATGGACACCATCGCTACGAGACCGCCCTCGCCTACCAGGCGGAGGTGCGTGCCGACGCGGGTGCCGGCAGCCCGCCCGCGGGGGAGCTGGCGGCCGATTGGATCATGGTGGTGCTGGTCAACGCCGAGATGGAGGAGCTCGACATCCGGCCGACCCATCGGCTCATCCGCGGGGACGGTGGAGGGCTGGTGGCGCTGCTGGAGAGGCCGCGGGCGCCGTGGCAGGCCGAGCCAATGACCTCTGACGCGCTGGTGGAGCGGCTGGCTGGGCTGCGTGGCGTGGACGGAGCCGCATTCGGCGTGCTGCTGCCGGGCGGTCGTGGCTACCTGCTGACCGGCGACGCGGCAGCGCTGGCGGAGCGCATGGCAGGCGAACCCATGAGCACCGCGGTGGCTCGGCTGGACCTGGCGGTGCTGCACGCCGCCCTGCTGAGCGATGTGCTCGGCATCACGGCTGACGATGTCGCCGCCGGGGATCGGCTGGCCTACACTAGGAGCGAGGACGAGGCGCGGGACGCCGTCGAGCGTGGCGAGGCGCAGGCGGCAATCCTTGTGCGTCCGACCCGACTCGAGGAGCTCGCCGCCGTGGCCGGCGCGGGTGACGTGATGCCGCAGAAATCGACCTACTTCTATCCGAAGCTGCTGACCGGCATGGTCTTCAATCCCCTGGAGGACTGAGCAAGCGTGGTCCAGGCCATCAAGCGCGACGAGGTCTACATCGAGCCTGAGGGCATCTACGTCGAGACCCAGCAACCCGAGCGTCGCAGCCGCAAGCCGCCGCTGCTGCTGGTGCACGGCGCCCTGACCGGATCGTGGCTGTGGTCGAGCTTCGGCGCCTACTTCGCCGAGCGCGGCTGGGAGGCGCACGCCATGAACTTCCGCGGCCACTACACCTCCGACCTCGCCGACCTGGGCTCCGTCTCGATGCGCGATTACGCGACCGATATCGGCGTTGCGGTGCGCCAGCTGGGACGGCCGCCGGTCGTCATCGGCTGGGGAATCGGTGCGCTGGCGGCGATGCTGTACGCCGAGGAGAACCAGGTGCTCGGCCTCGTCCTGCTGGCGCCGTCGCCACCCGCCGCGGCCCTGCCGCGACGGCCGAGCGAGCACGAGCTGAAGGACGTGCCATCGGTCTACGACGCGCGCTGGTGGGGCTGGATCACCGACTGGGACAAGCTCCATGAGGTGATGCCTGACATGGGCGACGATGCGCTCGAGAAGATGCAGGAGATGCTGGACGGCGCCCGCGAGTCAGGCAGCGCCCGCAGGGAGAGGATGCGGGGCGTGCCGGTCGACACCTCGCGCATCGACGTGCCCTCGCTGGTGATCGTGGCCGGTCGCGACGACGTCATCCACCCCACCGACGCCCGCCGCACCGCCGACCTGCTGGGTGCCGCCTACGAGTACATCCCGTCGGCCTCGCACTTCGGCCTGGTGATGGGGGAGGAGACGTGGCCGCAGGTCGCCGGCTCGGTGCTCGGCTGGCTGGAAGAGCGGCGCCACGCCATGACCGCTCAACTCGCTGCAGTCGGGGCCGTGCGCTGAGCGTCCGCGCTTCGGAGCCGAGCGAGCCTACTTCGTGTCAGCCGCTCGTTCTGACGGCATTAGCGCGCGGTTGCGGCCGAGCTCTCGTCACATGACCGTCCTGACGACCATAGGCAGGGGCAGCCCAGCTGCTGACCCGTTTCGGGCCGTCAGCAAGCTCGGCCTGAGCTCAGCGGGAACGTCCGCCCGCCCAATGACGATCCATATGTCGTCTCCGGTCGTCAGGAAGGGCGCGGGGCGACCTGACATCATTGATGGTCCGGCGGCCAGGTGCCCATCACCTGGCGCAGGACCGCGAACTCGCCGACGTGATAGGCATTGTGGTCGCCGATGATGCGCACGCAGCGGAAGATCGTGTGCCCCGGCGTCCAGGGGATCGGCTCATCCAGGTCGCGTGACGGATCCGCGGCGATCGCCCGCAGCTCTGCCCGATCGTCCAAGAAGGTTTGGACCGATGCGTCCCAGTCAGCGCGGTTTGCGGTGGCCTCCCGCGCGGGCCAGTAGTCTGCCGGCCAGTCCAGGCGCGGGTAGTCGGCACTCTTGACGTAATCGAGCATGTCGAGTTGCGTGATGCGCAGGTGCTCGACGATGTGCCAGGGCGTGTACTCCACGTTTGGCGGAAAGGCGTTGATCGCCTCGTCCGGGAAGTCCGCCACCGCCTCGTCGAACGGCATATGGGCGCCGACTCCGTCGAGGAGGATGAGCAGCTGCTTGCGGGATGCATCGGTCGTCATCGGTCGCTAGTTTGAGGCGGCTCAGGCGCCCTTGCTATACTCGCCTGCGGTCCGCGATCTCCCGCGGACGCTCGGGCCGCATTCGTCTAGAGGCCTAGGACACCGCCCTCTCAAGGCGGAGATCACCGGTTCGAATCCGGTATGCGGTACCAATTTCTCCGTCGAGCCCCGATTCTGAGCGTGGATTGGGGCTTTTTCGTGCCCGCGGAGCGGCTGATCTTGACCGCCCTGGCCGCCTCCTCGAGGCATACCGGCCGGGCCTAGGCCACGACCCAATCGTAGAGGCTGCGACGGGCCGGCTCATCGAGCAGGCTCACTGCCCCGACGTCGTTGCGTTTGGTGTTGGACATATTCATGGTTCTATCACACACATTCATTGCAAATAGACTTGACGCCAGGAGCCCAGACATGTATCACTAGCGAATGCTGACGATAGACCGTGCTCGACATGCCCGCGGCAGCGCGACTGTTTCCATCCCAACCCACCACCTATTTGCCCGCTACCGCCTATCCGAAAGGAACGACCGATGAAGAAGCTCGACTCAATTGTGATAGCCGGCGGCGGACTCGGCGGGGCCACCGCCGCCTTCGCCTTGCGCGAAGGAGGGTTCGACGGACGCCTCATCCTGGTCAGCCAGGAAGCGTCCACCCCCTATGAGCGGCCCCCGCTATCCAAGAGCTACCTGCGCGGCGAGTCCACGCTGGATCAGGCGTTCGTGCGCCCGTTGGCCGACTACGCCGCACACGGCATCGAGCTGCTGCGCGGTCGCCGGGCGGTGACTCTCGATCCGACCATCCGACTGCTCAACCTCGATGACGGGACGCGCCTGACCTATGGCGCACTGCTCATCGCGACCGGTGCGGCGCCTCGACATCTCGGATCCACGCCGGTGTCACTGGCTGGCCTGCATTACCTGCGCGATGCGGAGGACGCCGACGCGATCCGGACGGAGGCGGCCAGCGCCAAGAACATCGCCGTGATCGGCGGCGGCTGGGTAGGCAGCGAGGTAGCCGCTTCACTCCGTCAGCTCGGGCACGACGTGACGCTCATCTCCGTCCTTCCGCGACCGCTTGAGCGGGTGATGGGGCCTGAGGTGGCAGAGGTCTACCGGCAGTTGCACGCCGAGCATGGGGTGCGCCTGGTCCAGGGACGTGTGTCTTCCAGTCTGGGCACGCAGTCCGTCGAGGAGATCCGGCTGACTGACGGACATGGTGTGCCGGCCGACCTGGTCGTCATCGGCGTGGGCGCGGTTGCGCGGATGCAGCTCGCGATGGGCGCCGGGCTCGAGACGACCGAGGGCGGGATCGCCGTCGACGAGTACCTGCGAACGTCGATCCCCAACATCTATGCGGCCGGCGACGTCGCGGCCGCTTGGCATCCCCGTTTCGGGCAGCACATACGGATCGAGCACTGGGACAACGCCATCCAGCAGGGCAAGGCGGCTGCAGCAAACATCCTCGGCGCCAACGAGCCGTACGTCCGCACGCCGTATTTCTATTCCGATCAGTTCGACCTCGGCATGGAGTACCGCGGCTACGCACCGCAGTGGGGCAGGGTAGTCGTGCGCGGCGACCTGGAGGCGCGGCAGTTCCTGGCCTTCTGGCTGGCCGACGATCGGGTTGTGGCCGCCATGAACGCTAACGTCTGGGATCAGGGCGACGACCTCCAGCGCTTGGTGGAGTCCGAGGAGCGTGTGGACCTGGCACGCCTCACTGACCCAGGCGTGCCTCTGGCCCAGGCGGCGTGATGCGACCACGCCCCCATCGTCTCCGAGGATGCCAAGCGCAGTTCCGGACCCGCCGCCTCGGAAGAGTGCGCCGGTCTGCGGCGACCCGTAGCCCCGCCCGCACTGAGACGTGACGAAATGGACAAGCAGGACATTCTCGAGGGGATCGCCTTCTATAGAGAGGCGCCCCCCGAGATGCAAACCGGGATCGCGTCCGTCGCTCGCTACGCGCGGCTGGCGCCGGGCGACGTGCTGTTTCGGGAGGGCGAAGCGCCCAGACATGTCGCGGCGCTGGGCGCCGGCAGCGTCCGCGTCTTCCGGATCGGGAGCGCCGGACGCGAAGTCACCCTGTACCACGTCCGCGGCCAGCAGGCGAGCCTGGTCGGCATGCTCTCCGTCCTCCTTGGCCGGCCGACCATCGCCACGGCGCA
Organism: uncultured bacterium; assembly: GCA_965651545.1. Lineage (GTDB taxonomy): Bacteria > Chloroflexota > Limnocylindria > QHBO01 > QHBO01 > DASSCW01. Next base: position 4,491 of record CBFGSY010000123.1, read on the forward strand.
GGCAGAGGTCGCGACGGAGGCGGTGCTGTTTCCGACGGCGGCCCTGCGCGAGTGGGTGAACAGCAACGAGGCGGTGCGGCGATTCGTGTTTGAGACCGTGACGCAGGCCCTTGTCGATGTCACTTCTCTGCTCGAGGACGTCGTGTTTCGCAGCATGGACAGCCGACTGGCGGCGCTGCTGCTCGCCCACGTCGACGCCGATGGGGTGATCGCGTTGCGGCACGAGGACATTGCCGCCGAGCTGGGCACCGCGCGCGAGGTGGTCAGCCGTCTGCTGGAGGCGTTCGAGCGCGTGGGGGCCGTGCGCCGCTCGCGGGCCAGGATCGAGATCCGCGATGACGCCCTTCTTCGCCAGCTCCGCTAGCCCGAACCTCGGGCATCTGGGAGGCGACGCGGCATGGGGCGATGGGCGGCCGGGTCTCTGCTCACCGGCCCGCGCTGTGTGCGTGACCCAGGTCACCGAATATGGAGCCCGATGGCGGCACTCTTCGCATGCGCGCCCCCGCCCGCGGGCGGCCGCGCCGGCATGGGAGGTGATGTCGAGGGCCTGATCGATTCCCGCTGGCAGCCCCGTGATGCGACGCCGGCGGATGCGCCCGGCGCCCGCCATCCGTTACCGAAGAGGAGCGTGAACCATGTCTGAGGCGAGCCTGTACGACCGGCTCGGTGGCGTGTTTGCGATCGCCGCCGTGGTTGATCACTTCAGCGATGCGGTCGTCGCCAATCCAAAGGTCGGCAAGGGCTCCGGCAACCCCCAGCTCGATGAATGGAGTACTGACCGGCCCGACCGGCTGCCAGGCCTAAAGTGGATGCGCACGCTTTGGGTCTGCAACGTGGCCGGTGGACCGTTCCAGTACGTGGGCACCAAGCCCGGCAGCACGGAGCTCGGCCTGGAGGAGGCGCACCGCGAGCTGCGTATCAAGCCTGAGGAGTTCGACGAGGTCGCCGCCGAGCTGGCGCGCTCGCTGGACCATTTCAACGTGCCCGAGCGAGAGAAGGGTGAGGTCCTCGCCGCTTTCGCGGCGCACAAGGGCGAGGTGACCGAGGGCTCGCTGGCGGCGGCGTAGGCGCCGGGGCCCGAACGCCGAGTCACCGGCTGCCGCTGCGGCGCGCAACGGCCTGTCGGACGTCCAGCCGTCGCTTGCGACGCCTTCGTGTCGCGTGGTGGCCGAGCGGCCAGGCTCGCGTCAGTTCCCGACGCCGCCGCGACACTGCGCCCTGGCCAAGGGGGCACACGAGGAGCAGGCATGGATATCCGCCACGCGGTGGAGGTGGTCGGGCTGGCGGTCGATGCCGTTGGGGTGGCGGTCATCGTCCTTGCCATCGGCATTGCCGGCGTGGCCTTCGCCCGTGGGCTAAACCGTGACGTTCCGTTCGACGCCTCGTACCGCGCCCTGCGTCAGTCGATCGGCCGCGGCATCCTACTCGGGCTTGAGCTGCTGGTGGCGGGCGACATCATTCGCACCGTGGCAATCGCCCCAACCTTCACCGGCGTTGGGGTGCTGGCCGGCATCGTCGCCATCCGCACCTTCCTGAGCTTCAGCCTCGAGGTGGAGCTTACCGGGCGCTGGCCGTGGCAGGCGCGGGCCGCAACGGCATCGGCCGCAACGACACCGGCCGCCCCGGCGGCGGTTGACGATTGCCGGGCAGGACGCTGCCGGCTAGCCGTGCGGTGCCGACGGTGTCCTCGGTTGCGCGCAGCGCCCACCCTGTAGATGGAGGGTCCGTCTGATGCCCGAATCAATTGATCCGCCCTCGCGGTTCCCCGCGCGCTACCTCGGCCACGGTGCGCCTCATTGGTAGACGATCCCCTCTGGCCGGGCGAGTTGGCGGCCTGGACCAAGACTCTGCCCGGCCGTCGTCGATCCTGATGGTGCCCGGAGAAGGACTAGCAGGCACGCTACGAGGCGCCGGGAGCGCCCGACCTCGCGACGGCTGTCTAGGCCCTCAATGCCGGAACGTGATGCGGTGGTCGACCGTCCTGTCCGCGGTCTGGACCACGGCGCGTACGTCCCACTTTCGGTGATGTACCCGAAGCAGACGT
>CBFGSY010000124.1:0-6432 GCA_965651545.1 uncultured bacterium
GGTGTCCAGCAGCAGGTAACCCTCGTCCGAGATGCCAGCCGCCCGACCGTCAAGGCGCTCCGCGCCGAGGTCGACGGTCACCCCTCGCCCGAGGACGGCCGATACGGACTCATGCCGTGCCACGGGGGAGGCGCCCCCCTCGAGCGCCGCCACCTCGCCATCCAGCGCGACGAGGAGACGCCGCAGCAGGCCGACCCGGTCGACCGGCTCACCGCGCAGCTCGAGGAGCGAGGTCGCGCGGTCCCGGACGTCAGGCGGCATCTCGGCGCGCGGCCAGTTCACGTTGATGCCGGCCCCGATCACCGCCGCGGCAAGACGCCCATCCTCCAGCGCCGTCTCGACCAGCAGACCGGCGACCTTCAGCCCGTCGGCCGTCACCACGTCGTTCGGCCACTTCACCAGCAGATCGTGCCCCCGCAGCTCGGCCGCGCATGCGTCTCGCACCGCAAGCGCGGCGGACAAGCCCAGCAGGCCGGCCCTCGACGGCTCGATCCTAGGCCGGAATCCAACGCTCACCATCAGGTTCACCCCGGCTGGCGACTGCCAGCTACGGCCGCGCCTGCCTCGTCCGGCGGTCTGCAGCTCAGCGACCACCGCCAGCCCCTCGCCCCCGGATTCGCCCAGCGCCTCGCGCGCACGATCGTTGGTCGAGCCAATCTCCGGGTGGAACTCCACCGCCCTGCCGATACGCCGCGACGGATCGGCCGCCCGCGGCCAGGCTGGCTGCGTCATCGGCTCATTATCGCCGGGAGCGTCCACCTGAGCCGGACCTCGAGCGCCGGCCGGCAGGGGGAGGTGCATTACACTCGACCTTGAGATGAGCCAGGTCGCGACCGCAGCTGAGACCGCCCCGCCGGCGGTCCGCGAGCGCGTCTTCAGTGGCATCCAGCCGTCCGGCGCATCGCACCTGGGCAACTACCTGGGTGCCCAGGTGAACTACGTCCGCCTCCAGGACGAGTACGAGGCGATCTACGGCATCGTCGACCTGCACGCCATGACCACCGTCCACGACGGGGCGGAGCTGCGCAGGCTCACCCACGAGATGGTGCTCGACCTGTTGGCCGTCGGGTTGGATCCCGAGCGCTGCGCGCTCATCCGCCAGTCGGACTTCCCGGAGCACGCCGAGCTGATGTGGATCTTCGACACGGTGGTCCCGGTCAGCTGGCTGGAGCGCACGCCGACCTACAAGGAGAAGCGCGACGAGGGCGTCGACAACAGCATGGGACTGCTGAACTACCCGGTGCTGCAGGCGGCTGACATCGTCATCTACAAGGCCAGCCGGGTGCCGGTCGGCAAGGACCAGGCCGCGCACCTGGAGCTGTCGCGTGAGATCGCGCGTGCCTTCAACCGGCGCTACGGCCCCATCTTCCCGGAGCCGCAGGCCGTCTTCACCGATGCGCCGGTCGTGCTCGGGACCGATGGCCAGCGAAAGATGAGCAAGTCCGCCGGCAACACGATCCCGATCTTCGCCGAGCCCGATGAGATCCGGAAGATCGTGATGAGCATGGTCACCGACCCGCAGCGCATCAAGCGCACCGACCCGGGACGACCCGAGGTCTGCAACGTGTGCGGCAACCTCCACCGCTTCTTCGGCGGCGACTACCTGCAGATCCAGGAGGGTGAGCGGACCGCGCGGACCGGCTGCGTCGAGACGAAGGAGTTGCTGGCCGAGCGGATCATCGAGTTCTTCCGACCGATGCGCGAGGAGCGCGCCGTCATGGCACGCGATCCCGGGCTCGTGGAGGAGGTGCTGGCGCATGGTGCGGCCAAGGTGCGTCCGACCCTGGAGGCAACGCTGGCCGAGGTGCACGCCGCCACCGGCATCGGCCGAGGGAAGGCGCCCGGCTGATGGCGGAGCCGGTACTGCTCAGCGGCCTGGGCCCCCGCGAGCGGCGCTGGCTGCTGGTCTTCCTTGTCGTCGGGTCGGCCTACTTTGCCCTGCTCCTGATCCAGTGGGCGTTCGACTTCCTCGGCGGTTTCAGCCAGATCATCCTGATCCTGTTCCTGGCGTGGCTGCTGGCCTTCGTGCTCGCGCCGGTCGCCCGCTACCTCGACGAGCGGCTGCCGGTGAACTGGCCCATCTCGGTGGTCATCGCCTACCTGCTCGCCCTCATCGCGCTGGGATTCGCGCTCTTCTACATCGGCGGCGCAATCACCATCGAGGTGACGCGCATCACCCAGGAGTTCCCGCAGACCGCTCGGCGCATCGAGGAGACGCTGGCCGGCTACCAGCAGACGCTTGGGCTCGATCCGTCGCAGATCAACCTGGTCGAGCTGTTCAACACCGCGCGAACGCAGGTGGGCGAGCTGGCCGGCGCCATCTTCGACCAGGCGGAGGTGATCGCCAGCGCCACGCTGGCCACGCTCGGATCGCTGGTCCTGATCCTGATCCTGTCCCTCTACATGCTCATGGACAGCGAGCGCATCTGGTCGAAGGTGAACCGGGCGGTGCCGCGCCGCTACTCCGACGAGCTCGCCCTGCTGGAGCGCAGCGTGGCGCGGGCATTCGGTGGCTTCCTGCGCGCCCAGATCATCCTGGCCGTCATCCAGGCGCTGCTGGTCACGGTGGTCGGCATCGCGTTCGGCATCCCGTACCTCTTCCTGATCGGGACGCTCTCGACGCTCGCCATGCTGATCCCGTTCTTCGGGCCACCGCTGGCGCTCATCCCGCCGATCGTGGCGGCCTGGATCTACACGCCCGCCGGCTTCATCCCGGTGGTCGTCATCCTGGTGGCCACCCAGACGCTGATCGTGAACTGGCTCCAGCCACGCCTGATGCAGGGCGCGCTCGGCATGCATCCCATCCTGGTGCTGGTTGGCTTGCTCGTCGGAGCGCAGGTCGCCGGCGTCTGGGGAGCGCTGTTCGGCATCCCGGTCATCGCCGTGCTGAACGTCTTCCTCAACCTCCTGCTCTGGTCGGAGCTGCCGAACGCCGCGCTGCCCGAGCAGGAACGCCTGGCGGACGTCCCGGAGGCGACCATGGTCAAGGTCCAGCGTGAGCAGATCAGTGACGAGACGCACCCCCACATCCACGTCCATCGTTCGCTCCGCCCGGACGGGACCGAGGCCGTCGAGCTGGTGGTGGACGAAGAGCCAGAGGGATCCGGCGCCTAGCTGACCGGCTGCAGCTCGCTGAGCGCCTCGCGGAGCGCAGCGGCGGCCTCCGCCCCCGCCTTCATGTCGCCGTCCGCGACCGCCACCTGGAGACGACCGAGGGCGATGTTGACCGCCACCCGATCCACCTCCGTAATCGCGTGGACGACTCGGTCACGGATGTAATCCATGGCGAAGGCATCGGCCTGGAAGCCAGCTTCGTCATCGGCGGCAACGTCCACCATGAGCTGCCTCGCCCACAGGTCAAGCCGCGCCAGGTCCACCTCCACCACTGGCCGATACCGCAGCTGCAGGTCGATCGCCAGCCGGGCCACATCGATCGCGTGGCCCGCGGCGTCAGCCCCGTGCGCGTCAACGGAGTGACTCAGGTCCGCGATCGCGTCGGTCATGAGCGGCTCGATCAGGCGCGGAACCTCGCCGGCTGGGTAGCTCTGCCAGGCTTCGGTGATCGTGGCATACGCCGCCGAGGCGTCGGGCCAGGCCCTGCCCTGCGCGGCGTCGACGGCCGCCAGCGACGCTTCGGCCAGCGTCGTCAGCTCGGCTGGCATGGCCCCCTCGGCGGCATCGGTCGGCGAGGCAACGGCCATCGCCTCCACGTCACCGCCTGCTCCGGTGAAGAACTCGCCATAGCCCGGGGCAAAGGTCTTCACCTCGTGCGAGCCATCCGCGTGGAGCTCGTCGACCTTCAACCCGCCCTCCAGCGGGCCCAGCGGCCCGTCCAGCGACAGTCCGACCTCGACGACCGTCACCTCCTCGAACACGAAGCCCGGCGCGTTCTCGGGCCGATAGACATCGCCGACCTGCGGCTCGGCGGGCATGATCATGGCGGCCGGGCCGTCGCGGCCGGCCAGCCACGACCCCTCCGTGACGACGACTGCCCCGCCCCGGAAGTCGAAGACGTCCTCCCCGAAGTACCAGACCGATCCGTCATCGGCCTGCGCATAGAGGTCCAGCGCGACCTCGGCGATCCTGCCGTCCAGGTAGGCGGTGTACTGCGAGACCGCCACCTCGACCTTCTGTCCCTCCCACTCGATGATCCGCGTCTCGTCCAGCAGCGTCACTTCCGTCCGGAAGGGCTTGCCTGTGACCTCGCCCAGCATCAACACCGATGCCTGGCGCGAGACCGGGAAGAGCGGGTTCGTGATCTCGGTGGGATGCGAGAAGGTCGGGACAGCCAGGTCGACACGCTCGGACTGCGGAGCCACCTGCAGGTTCGCATTGACCGATGGCTGCGGGATGTTCCGGGTGGTGCACCCGCCGATGAGGAAGCCGATGAGGATCGCGCCCGCAATCATGCGTCCGATCGGGACAGTCAGGCCGCGCATCGTTGCAGGATGCGCCACGTCCCATGAGAGGACGATGAGCCGCCGATGAGATTCATCTCATCGGAATCGTGACCACCACCCTCGCGCCGCCCTCCGGTCGATTGCTAACTGCGACCGATCCGCCGTGCGCCTGCGCCACGGCGCGCACGATCGCCAATCCCAGGCCGGCGCCGCCGTCGCTTCTGCTCCGGGCGGCATCGAAGCGGCTGAACGGCTCGACGGCGCGCTCCAGGAACGGGGCGTCGAATCCGGCACCGTCATCGCTCACGCGGATGCGTAGCATGCCATCGTCCCTCGCCAGGTCGACAACGACGTGGCCACCCCGGGGGGTATGGCGCAGGGCGTTGTCGATGAGGTTTCCGACCGCCTGCCGCAGGCGGGCGCCATCGGCCTGGAGAGCATGGCTGCCGGAGATCTCAGCTCGCAGCGATATCCCCAGCTCCGCGGCGCGGCCGCCGAACGCGTCCACCTCGTCGCGAACGAGCGCGCCGACCTCCAGCGCCTCGCGCCGCAGTGGCAGGCGACCTCCGTCGGCGCGCGCCAGCACGAGCAGATCCTCGGCCAGCCGTGTGAGGCGTTCCGTCTCCTCGTTCGCGCTGCGCAGCGCAGCCGTCAGCTCGTCGGTGGTGCGTGCCCGTTGCAGCGCCAGGTCAAGCTCAGCCCTGAGGTTGGCGAGCGGAGTCCGCAGCTCATGGCTGGCGGCGCTGACGAAGCGGCGCTCACGCTCGAGCGCCGCCTCCAGCCGGCCGAGCATCCGGTTCAGTGACGAGCCTAGGTGCGCAAGCTCGTCGCCGGTCTGCGGGGCCTGCAGTCGGCGGCCCGGCTCGGAGCTGGAGATGGCATCCGCCTCAACGCGCATGTGCTCGACCGGCCGCAGCGCCGCTCCAGCGAGCATCCAGCCGACGCCAACGGCGATCGCCACTGCCACCGGCCCGACAACCGCCAGCAGGAAGAGCAGTCGCCCCAGCGCCTCCTGCTGGTCCTCGAGCGACGCACCGGTCACCAGCACGCGACCGTCTCCAGCTGGCGTCGCCAGCAGCCGAACCGGCACTACCTCCTCGACGGTCTGCAGCCGAGCATCGATGAATCGGGGAGCGTCAACCGCCGCCACCTCCGGCGGACGCAGCAGCGGCTCATCGGACAGCCCTGGCGAGGCGTCGAGCACCGCGCCGTCGGCGTCGAGCAGCTGCGCGAACGCCTCGTCCGGATCGGCAGCGCTGCCCGCCGTGGGAATGATGGTGGGGTCGGCGAGCACCACCTCGGCGCGGGATCGCAAGCCGGCGTCGAGTGCATCGCGCAGGTCGACCTCCAGCCGCAGGTAGACGAATGCGCCCAGCGCCAGAAGCGCGGCCGTCATCAGCGTGCCGGAGATGAGCGTCAGGCGAGTCCGGATGGGAAGGCGCATCGACCATCAACCCGCCGGCTCGTCGCGCAGCCGATAGCCGGATCCGCGCACAGTCTCGATCGACCGCCGCCCGAACGGGCGGTCAACCTTCTCGCGCAGGTATCGAACGTAGACGTCGACCACGTTCGACTCGCCGTCGTACGCGAAGTCCCAGACGGACTCGATGATCCTTGTCCGCGTGAGCACCTCCCCCGGGTGCCTGAGCAGCAGCTCCAGAAGGGCGAACTCCTTGGGCGTCAGCTCGATCTCGGTCCCGCCGTGGGTGACTCGCCGCGTCGCCGGGTCAAGCGCTAGATCGCCGTTTCGCAGGATCGCCGGCCGCTCTCCGTGCCCGCGCCGGATCAACGCCCGAAGCCGGGCAAGCAGCTCGCTGAACGAGAAGGGCTTGGTCAGATAGTCATCGGCTCCCGCGTCGAGCCCTGCGACCCGGTCGGGCACCGCATCGCGTGCCGTCAACATCAGCACCGGGGCCCAGCGGTTGCCGGCGCGCAGCCGGCGGCAGACCTCGAGGCCGTCGACCTCGGGAAGCATGACGTCGAGCAGGATCGCGTCGTATGGGTTCTCGGTGCCGGCCCAGATCGCGTCGGG
>CBFGSY010000125.1:0-6334 GCA_965651545.1 uncultured bacterium
CGCCGCCTCGACCATGGCGGTCAGGTCGGCGACCGTCGCCTCCGGGTCCAGGTCCCCGTCGTCGATGTAGACGCCCAGCTCCTCCTCGATGACGCCCAGCAGCTCAACGCGGCTCAGCGAATCCATGTTCAAGTCGCTTGACAGGCAGGCCGTGGGCTGAACCGATGCCGCCGGCACGCCGGCGACGGTGGCGACCAGCGCCGTGACCGGCGCCACCGGGGCGGCAGGCGCCTTGCCATCCGTGGGCGAGGGCAACGCGGCGGAGCTGCCAGCGGCTGCTTCATCGACCTCGGCGGACAGGCGTTCCAGGATGAGCCGTTTCTTGACCTTCAGCGTGTGGGTGCGCGGGAAGTCATCGTCGGCCCAGACCGAGTGGCTGCGGATCTGCTGGTGGGCGCCGAGCTGTGCGTTCGCGTCGCGCACGATCGCCTCAACCTGGGCCGGGTCGTCGAGCAGCAGCACGGCATGCACCTTCAGCTCGGTATTCGGCCTCTGCCATCCGACTACGGTGGCGTCGCGCAGCCGCGGGTCGCGCGCCAGGACCGCCTCGATGTCCTCCGGGTAGACCTTGGTGCCGTCCGGCATGGCCAGCATGTCCTTCTTCCGGCCACGCAGAGTCAGGAAGCCATCGTGCGAGATCTCGCCGATGTCGCCGGTGTGGTAGAAGCCGACGGCGTCGATGGCGGCCGCTGTCGACTCGGGATCCTCCCAGTAGCCGGCGAACACGTTCGGCCCGCGGGCAAGGACCTCTCCGTCCGGACCGATGCGCAGCTCCACGCCGGGGATCGCCTGCCCCACCGTGCCCAACCGGTTGCGCCGCGGGTGGGTGAAGCTGACCACCGGAGACAGCTCCGTTGCACCGTAGCCCTGCAGCACGTCGAAGCCCATCTCCATCCAGCGGTTGGCAAGGTCCGTCTCGAGTGCCGCTGCGCCGACGGCCAGTGTTCGGAAGGCGCCGCCGAACTGGGAGAGCACGCTACGGAAGAGGAGGCGCTTGAGCGGGCGCGGCAGGCGCGCCGCCCAGCGGTGCAGGCGCTCGAACAACGCGCGCTTGTCGCTGGCATCCACCTTGCGCTCGATGGCGTTGTTCAGCAGCTTCAGGCCGGCCGGCACGACCAGCAGCATCGTCACCCGGAAGTCGCGGAAGGTGCGGATCAGGACCGCCGGCTGGCGGCTGACCGGGTAGACGATCGAGCAGCCGTACAGGAGCGGTGCCAGGAAGCCGCAGGTCTGCTCGAACAGGTGGCTGAGCGGCAGGATCGAGAGCAGGCGCTCGTCCTTCTTGAATGGGAAGACGGTGCCCAGCGTGTCGGCGTTGGCGGCCAGGTTGGCGTGGGTGATCATGGCGCCCTTCGGCTCGCCGGTCGTGCCGCTGGTGAAGACGACCTCGACGAGGTCGCTCGGCGCGATGTCGACCGGCGGCAGGGGCGCTGCGTCTCGCGCCAGGTCGGGGATGGCTTCGATCGGGATCACCGGCAGCCCGAGTCCCTGCGCCAGGCCGGCGGTCTGGGTGGACGCGAGCACGGCCTTGGCACGCGTGCGCCGCGCGATCCTGGCGGCGAAGTCCGGCTGGCTGCGCACGTCGAGCGGCACCAGCACGATGCCCGCGTGCAGCGCGCCCAGGTAGGCGAGGCCCCACTCAGGCCGGTTGACGGCCCAGATGACGACACGGTCGCCCTTCTCCAGGCCGAGATCGGCGAGCACGCGCGCGACCTTCGGCGCCTGCTCGGCCAGGTCGCCGTGGGTCCACAGGCGAGTCCTGAAGCCGGGCTTGATGAGCAGCGCCGGACGCTTGGCGTAGCGGGCGGTCGATGCGCGCAGCAGATCGAGCAGCGTGGTCGCGCCGATGTCCGGCGCGGCGACGCCGGCGACTGACGGCCTGGCGGCCGCGGGAATGGGCTCGGGCAGGGGCGGAGCGGGCTGCGCGGTGGTGGCCATGCCGGGTCGGTCTTCCTCCGCGCGGAGAGTACGCCGCCGCGCTCCCGCTGCCTAGGTGCGAGCGGCCAGGAGCTCGGCCCGACGGGCCAGGCGAGCCAGCGCCGCGTTGGGATCATCGCTCCACGGCGGATAGTGCGCGAAGGCGATCATCCGCACGTCCAGCGCGGCAAGGCGCGCCACCGAGGCTCGGGCCAGCGGCAGGTCCGAGCTGAAGAATCGGCTGGCGAAGGTGACCCTGCCGCGCATGACCTGCAGCATGTCGCCGGTGAACAGGATCCGTTCGCGCTCGGCATAGAGGCAGATATGGCCAGGCGTGTGCCCAGGCGTGTGGATCACTCGCAGGCCGCCGAGCGCCGGGATCAGCTGGCCGTCGTGCACCGGCGTGGCCCGATGAGGACCGCGTGTGAACCATGCCAGCAGCCGATGGCGGTCGCGCTCGCTCCACGCCTCGCGCAGGCCGACGGCCAGTCCCTCGATGTCGGCCGGGTGCATCAGCACCTCGGCAGGCGTATCCACGGTGAGCTCCTGCGCTCCGCCGATGTGGTCCGGGTGGGCGTGAGTGACCACGATCCGGCGCAGCTCGCTAATCGAGCGGCCGATGCCCGCCAGGTAGCGCTCCAGCCGCCGCCGCGATCCGGACAGGCCCGCGTCAATCAAGGTGATCTCGCGCTCGCAGGCGAGGAACCCCTGCGCGCCGCGGAGAGTGACGGCGTGCAGGCTGGGGGCGATCTCCATCGGTCCGGCGATGATACGGCCGGACCCGCCTAGTCCTCGTTCAGCAACATCCGCCGATAGGAGTCATGCCGCGCTTCGCTGATCCGACCGTCGGCCACCGCACCGCGAATGGCACAGCGCGGCTCGTTGACGTGCCGACAGTCGTTGAAGCCGCAGCCACCCAGGAACGGCTCGAACTCGGGGAAGCACCATGCCAGCTCGTTGGGCGGGATCTGCCATAGCCCCAGCTCCCTGAGGCCCGGGGTGTCGGCCACGTAGCCGTCGCCCGGGGCCGCGAGCGGGTGCAGCTCGGCCATGGTCGTCGTGTGGCGGCCCTTGTGCAGAAACTCGCTCACGTCGCCTGTCTCGATGCGCAGCCCGGGCTGGATGGCGTTCAGCAGGGTCGACTTGCCGACGCCGGACGGCCCGGTCACGACGCTCGTCTTGCCGCTGAGCCGGTCGGCCAGCTCCTCGACCCCGATGCCTTCGAGGGCCGAGACGAAATGGACCGGGTAGCCGATCGCCTCGTAAGGGTCGAAGGTGGCGTGCGCCTGGTCGAGATGGACGAGGTCGATCTTGTTGGCGACCACCACGGCAGGCACCTCGTTGTGCTCGGCCACCACCAGGAAACGATCGAGCATGCGGACGTGCGGCATCGGATCGGCGCATGCGAAGACCACCAGCACCTGGTCGACGTTGGCGACCAGCATGTCCTCCTTCCACGTGCCGCGTGGCCCGGGCTGGCGTCGGCTGAACTTGGAGCGACGCGGCTCGACGTGCTCGATCACGCCGGTGCCGTCGTCGAGCAGCGCCACCTGGACGCGGTCGCCGATCACGGCCAGGTCGGTTGGCTGGCGCTCACGCTTGAGCAGGCCGCGCAGCTGGCTTTCCACCAGGCGGCCGTCATCGGTCCTGACTGAATAGAACCCGCTGCGGGCACGCAGGATGGTGCCGAGCAGCGATGCGGATTGCGCGGCGCGCGCCGCGGCGATTGACGTAGCGGTCAACGGGGTATCTCCACTCGAGGATCGGGAAGGTGGGCGGGTGGAGCGCGCCCTTCGCGGACCGGGGTCCGACTGTGCGTCGGTCAGGGCCGGGGCCGGTCCCCTGGCAGGCGAGGGCGCGCGCGTACGACCGTGGTCATCTGGCTTGCTCCTTTCGCCTGCGTGGTTGGTTGTTGCGGCGGACGGTAACGGCGCCATCGGGCGCTTGTCAACGCGTTCGCTGCGCTCGCTAGCATGCGCGGGTGGACCAGGTCGCCCAGCGATACCTGCTACTGACTCTGCGCCTGGCGCGTCACGCGTCGGAGATGCTCGACTACTACGTGGGCCCGCCTGAGCTGCAGGAGGCGGTGGCCGCCGAGGATCCGGCGCCGCTGGCCGAGCTCCACGCGGAGGCGCTGCGGCTTCTGGAGGAGGTGGCGGACCTGCCGGCTGCAAGCGATCCCGACTTCCGCCGCAGGGCGTGGCTGACCGCGCAGCTCACCGCGCACGACGCACTGTCGCGGCTGCTGGGCGGCGAGGAGATCGGCTACGTGGCTGCGGTCGAGGCGCTGTTTGCAATACCGGTCGAAGGTGAACCAGCCTCGTCCTTCGAGGCGGCGCACCGGATCCTGGACGAGGTGCTGCGGGCCGGCGGAAGCCTGCGGGACCGTCTTGCCGTCCACGATGAGGCGACCCTGCTGGACGCGGACAAGGTGGTGGCCGTCACCTCCTCCCTCGCGGAAGTGCTCCGAGATCGCGCTCGCCGGGACTTCCGGCTGCCTGACGGCGAGAGCGTCGAGTTCGTGGGCGTCCGCGATCGATCGTGGAGCGCATATGCCTGGTACAGCGGTCGCTTGCGAACGCGAATCGAGCTGAATCTCGACCGGCCGATCAACCTGGCGGTGGCCATCATGCTGGCGGCGCACGAGGCCTACCCCGGGCACCACCTCGAACGGGCTACCAAGGAGGTCGTGCTGGTCGGCGACCAGCAGCGGCTCGAGGCGACCATCGGCTGGCTGTACGCGCCGGAGGCCACGATCAGCGAGGGCCTCGCCGACCTGGCACGCCAGGTGGTGCTGAGCGACCACGAGCTCGGAGCCGTGCTGCGTCGCACGGTCCAAGAGCTCGACATAGGCATTGACCCCGCCGTCGTCGAGCGCGAGGCGGCGGTCGAACGAGCACGGATCACGCTGCGACACGCCATGCCGAACGCCGCGATCGCCCTCCACCGCGACCGGCTGCCGGCGACCGAGCTGCGCGACTACCTCGCGGAGCAGGGCCTGTACAGCGATGAGCGCATCGACCGCGCGATGGCGATCGTCAGCGACCCGCTCAGGGGCTCCTTCGAGCTCACCTACATGGTCGGCGCGCGGCTCATCGGGGAGTGGCTGGAACAGCAGGGCCAGACGCACGGATTCGCGCGCCTGCTGGCCGAGCAGCTGACCCCGGATCTGCTTCGGGCCGAGATCGGCGAGCCGCGGCCCCTCTACCCCGCGGACTTCGTGTAGGCGGACCGATGGAGCGGCGCCACGCTGACGTGCTGCTGGTGGGCGGCGGCGTGGCCGCCGCCCGGTGCGCGCGGATGCTGCGTCGCCACGGTTTCACTGGATCGATCCTGCTGGTGAGTGACGAGGCGATCCCGCCATACAACCGCCCGCCGCTCTCCAAGGAGCTGCTGCGCGACGATCTCCCCGGTGATCTGGTGCTTGCCGAGCCGATGGAGTGGTACCAGCGGCGCTCGGTGGAGCTGACGCTCGGCGTCAGGGCGGAATCTCTCGACCCGGAGGCACGCACGGTGACCCTCGCCGACGGCGTGCGGCTTGGCTTCGGCCAGCTGCTGCTGGCGACCGGCGCCGCGCCTCGCCGCCCTGCGATCCCGGGCGCCGCAGGGGCCCTGTTGCTCCGCACGCTGCCGGACGCGGAGGCCTTGCGCTCGCGAGCGGTGGCCGGCACGCGCGCTGTGGTCATCGGTGGTGGCTTCATCGGCGTCGAGATCGCGTCGTCCATGGCCGCGCGAGGCGTGGCCGTCACCGTCGTCGAGGTGGCGCCGGCGCTGTGGGCCGGCTCCATGGGGCCTGAGCTGAGCGGTTGGGCGGTCGAGCGGCTGGGCGCTGCCGGCGTGGACGTGCGGCTCGGTGCCACCTGCGAATCCGTCGTCGCCGACGCCGTGCGCCTGTCCGATGCCACCCTGGCGGCGGACCTGGTCGTCGCCGGCGTCGGCGTGGTTCCCAGGGTCGAGCTGGCCGTCGCTGGCGGACTGGAGGTCGACGACGGCGTGCTGGTGGACGATGCGCAGCGGACGTCCGCGTCGGGCATCTTCGCTGCCGGAGACATGGCGCGGCCGCGGGACGGCCTCCGCATCGAGCACTGGCACTCCGCACGCGAGGCCGGCGAGCGCGCCGCGCTCGGCATGCTCGGTCAGCCAATTCCAGCCCGCCGCGCTCCGTGGCTCTTCAGCGAGGTCGGTGGCGTCACGCTGGATGTGGTCGGCCAGGCGCCGGCGTGGGACGAGGTGGTGGATCTGCCGGGCGCCCTCGCCTATGTCCGCGATGGACGAGTGCTTCAGCTGGCGATCCTGGACTCCGCCGTCCCCGTTGAGGAGGCGCGCGCTCTCGTGGAAAGTGAGCCATCGCTGGTTGAGGTGAGAAGCGTCCTTCAGGGTTGATGGGCTTCCCGCGCTTGAAGCGAGCGGCGCCGGG
>CBFGSY010000126.1:0-6301 GCA_965651545.1 uncultured bacterium
CGTCCTGCTCGGCAGCGCTGAGGTCGCCGGTCAGTGAAGCGCTGATCAGCTCGTCCGGGTGCTCGCCGGGACGCAGCACGGTCATCGGACCAGGCCCTCCGCAGCAAGGTGGCGTCGCATCTCACCGCGCGCGCGGCAGAGCAGGGTCCGCACCGCGCCGTATGACAGGTTCATCACCTCGCCGATCTGCTGGGCGCTCATGTCCTCCAGGTCGGACAGGATCAGGCACTGGCGATGGTTCGGCCGCAGCTGCATCAGCGCACGCTGGATCCGCTCATCGAGCATGCCGGCCATCACCTGGGCCTCCGGACCGGGTGCGGCGTCCGGCCGCTCCGGCTGCCCCTCGTCATCGATGCCGACGTTGCTGATCCACCGCCGCCGGCGCATATCGTCGATCGCCGTGTTGGTCGCGATGCGGTAGAGCCAGGATTTCGTCGAATGCTCATCGGTCAGGGAGTCCAGCTTGCGGTACGCCTTGATGAAGGTGTCCTGGGTGATGTCCGCCGCGCGGTCCGGGTCGCCGACCATGCGCAGCACGTAGTTGTAGATCGGGGCGGAGTACTCCTCGAAGAGCTCCTCGAACGGGATCCGCTCGGGCGTGGTCATCGGTACCGCCACGACGCGGCTCTGACGATCAAGCCCAATAGACAGCACCCAGCCCTCCCAGGCTCTTCTGCGATTCGCCTCCCCTGACGCACCGATCCGCGCCCCTGTTACGCCGGTCCCCGCAGGTGAGCGCGCAGCACCTCGGCCGCGTACTCCGGTGCGGCAGGGTTCACGGCGAGCGCGGTTGCCCGTTCCAGCCCCGCGATCACCCGCAGGCGTGGGTGCAGCTCCCAATGCCAGTGGAAGGTCTGGTCGAGGCGCTCACCTGCGGGCGAGGTGTGCAGGAACAGGTTGTAGGGCGGGTCGCCGAGTGCGTCGAGCGTCCCGAGCGTGCGCTGCAGCGTTGCGGTGGTGGCCGCCAGGTCGTCGTCATCGAGGGCGGTGAAGTCGGCCGCATGTGCGCGGGGCACGATCATGAGCTCGAAGGCGCTGCGGCTGGCAGCAGGAGCGAACACGACGAAACGCTCCTCCGCCAGCACCAGGCGCTCGCCCGACTCCTCCTCGGTGCGCGCCAGGCCGCACCACACGCAGCTGTGGTTCTTGATCTGGTGGCGAGCCGCGCCGCCGATCTCCTCCGCCAGCCGGTGCGGCACCTGCGGGATGGCGTACAGCTCGATGTTCAGGTGCTGGCTGCGCGATCCCGCCTGCCGACCGTAGCTCTGGACGGCCTGGACCGATATCGGCGCATCCGGCGGCGACGCGTCGGCGCCAAGCTCGCGCATCGTCTCGCGCGCGGTGCGCAGCAGGTTCATGGCGAGCCGCGGCGAGGCATCGGCGAGGCGCTCGTGGTGGTCGCGCGGCCCCACCAGGATCTCCCACGAGCCGCTGGACGAGGAGACCTCCGACATCGACAGCTGGGCCGCGGTCTCCTTCGAGGAGTCGATCCGATGGAAGGCATCGGGGCGCAGGACGACGCGCCGAACGGCGGCCTGGTCGGCATCGGGCCCGGCCGCATCCTCGTCGCAATGCCGGCAATGGGTGCCCTCCACCGGGGCAGCCTCGACCGCAAACGAGGAATGCTCGAAATTGCGATCGGTGACGATGGCCGACCACCAGCCGGTGACGGGGTCGCGCCGCAGCTCGAACACCGCGCGATGCTAGCCGAAGACCTCCGAGCGCATGGCCGCGCGTAGCTGTTCCGCAACCTCGAACGGGTCGCTGCCGACCACCGCGGCGGCGTACAGCTCCATCGCCCCGATGTCCGAGCTGCGGGTGTCCGGATCGCCGCGGTCGACCATCCGCACCAGCGGGGCAAGCTGCTCCCAGCCATCGCGTGTGGCGCGGCCCGGGTCCAGCGGCGGGCGCTGCAGGACGAGGTTGAAGGCACGCACACCCAGCGCGTCGCGGTAGGCGACTGCCGTGCGAGCCACCATGGACACGAAGGCGGGATGCAGCTCGTCCATGCCAGCCTGACCGACGATCCACAGCTCCCGCTCCTTGATGGGCGCCAGGCTGGCCAGGGCTGCCACTCCATCGGCCTCCGAGATGACGAGCCCGAGCTCACGATGGACCGATACCAGGTCGCCCAGCAGCGCTCCACCGGTTGCATCTGAATGGGCGAGCGCCTGGGTGCGCAGCCGCTCAACGCCTGCGTAATGCGGGTCTCGGCCGAGGAGGACCTGCGCGTGGCCATGCACGATCGAGCCACCGGCGCGCGGCCCGCAGTTCCAGATCAGCAGGTAATTGGAGGCCGAAGGGTCCTCGGAGCGACCGCGTTCGGCCCAGGCGCGCCCGACCTCCAGCATGTCGACCACCAAGTCGTGGTCGAAGGCGAGCGGGTCATGCTGGTCCGAGATCACGACTCCATGGCGGCCGTCGTACTTGGCGGCGTTGGCGGCGGTGATCGAGCGGCGGCCGCGGATGCGCCCCCACGTGTCGGCCGGGGTGCCGGTCTCCGGATTGCAGAATTCATCCCCGACGGTCGCCTCGACCAGGCGAGCGAAGGCGTCGTGCGATCCGCCGCTCATCGGCCGCCGGGCGCGCAGCGGCGCGAAGAGGGTGCCCTCTCGGCTCCATCGCGCCATGACCCGAACGACCCGCTGATGCCGGACGGCCTCGACCGATCCGAAGTGGCGCTCGAGCCATGGCGTCAGCTCCGGCGGAGGGTCAGTTAGGCCCTCGGCGAGCGTGATGTCGAAGAGCGACTCGGCCCGTTGGCGATCGGCCGCAGGCAGGCCTGCGATCAGCTCAGGCAGGTCCGCGATGCGCGTCACGCTGGGCACATCGCTCACCCGTCTGTCGCGATGAATTCCCAGCTCTTGGGCCGCTCTTGCGCCGCCCACTCATCGCGCAGCAGGGACATGCGCACCACGTCGATGAAGCGGCCGTCAGCGAAATGCGCGTGGCGCAGGGTTCCCTCCACCTGGAAGCCGGCCTTCTGGTACGAGCGCTGGGCTCGGATGTTGTCCTCGTAGACGTCCAGCTCGATCCGCTCCAGGCGCAGCTGGCCGAAGCCGAAATCGCAGATCGCCAGCAGCGCCTCGGTCCCGTAGCCCTGGTTCCATTCACCCTTCTCGCCGATGACGATCCCGAAGGCGGCGCGGCCTTCCTCCAGGCTGATCTCCCGCAGGTCGGCGGCGCCGATCGGCCGGCCATCGGCGATCAGGCAGATGACGAAGTGATACTGGTCCCTGCCCTGGCGCTCCACGGCCTGCTCGAACCACTTCTCCTCCATCGCGTCGCTGATCGGCGAGCGCAGGGCGAGGTGGCGCTTGGTCTCGGCATCGTTCAGCCAGCGGACGAAGAGCGGCAGGTCCGACCGTTCGCTCGGTCGCAGGAATACCCGCTGGCCGCGAATGATCGGAACGGGATGCGGAGGCGGGTGCTGGCCGTCTGGCATCGGTCCTTCTAGGCTAGGCTGCAACGGCCCGAGAATACTAGGAGGAGCAGACTCCCATGGCCGCCGTCCGAACCGCCACCGTCACCTGGAACGGCAGCCTCGCCGATGGCGAAGGCACCGTGACCGCCGGCTCCAGCGAGCTCTTCACCGACTTGGCAGTCAGCTGGCCCTCGCGCACGGAGGAGCCGGGCGGCATGACTTCACCGGAGGAGCTGCTGGCCGCAGCCCACGCGTCGTGCTATGCCATGGCCTTCTCGGGCGAGCTCGGGCGCCGCGGCACCCCGCCCGAACATCTCCACGTGGAGTCGGAGGTCGCTTTCGGCAAGGTCGGCGAGAAATGGAGCGTCACCACCTCCCGCTTGACCGTCGTCGGCCACGTGGATGGCATCTCCGCCGCCGACTTCGAGGCCGCTGCGAATGACGCCAAGAATGGCTGCCCGATCTCGCGAGCGCTGGAGGGCAACGTCGACGTCTCGGTCGAAGCGACGCTCGAGACCTAGTCCTCCGCTAGCGGGCGGGCAGGGTCAGCTCCCAGAGGTCGTCGAAGGCACCGTCGCCATCGCGCCCCCCGAAAAGCAGGACGCGCTCACGGCGCGGATCCGCGATCAGCTCGGCACCCGAGCGGCCGGGCGGCGCCCGGTCGGTTCGCAAGCGTGACGCCGTCCCGTCGTCGGCGATGAGCCACGCGTCGTTCAGGTAGGCGCCGTCCAGCCCGCGGCCCCCGACGACGAGCGTGCCATCGCCCCAGCGGGCCGCGGCATACAGCTGTCGATCCGCCGGCCAGCGGTCCGCGGGGTCGATCTCGGTCCAGGCATCGGTGCCGGGCCGCGGGCCGGGAGTGAGCTGCCACAGGTCGCCGAGCGCCGACACGCCGGTCGTCTGGCCGCCATACAGGGCCAGGCTGCCGTCATCGGTCCACCAGCAGCCGTGCAGGCAGCGCTCGACCGGTCGCTCGGCGGCGGGCGTCTCATCGGTCCAGCCCTTGACGGCGAAGTCATACGCGCGCGTATCGGCGAACCGGGTGCCCTCGCTGGTGAACCCGTGGCTGATCCACAGCCGGCCATCGGGCCCAACGGCGGCGCAGCTGCCATAACGCGCGACCGGCACGTCGCCGCCAGCCGGCAGCTCCCTCCAGCGATCCGAAGCCGGTTGGTAGGCCCACAGGTCGTTGTAGAAATCCGCGGAGCTCTGCCCGGCGAAGATGACGAGGCCGATGCCATCCACCCAGGCGGCGTTGTGCCCGAAGCGGGCGGGCGGGCCATTGCCGACAACCCGCGACCAAGTAGCCGTGGCGAGATCCAGCGCCCAGAAGTCGTCGAGCGCCTGGCCGTCCGCGGTGCGGCCGCCGAACAGGTAGGCGGTGGCACCGTCGGGTGACACCGTTAGGGTGTGGTCCTCGCGAGCAGCCGGTTGATCGCCGGCCGCCTGCACCCGCCGCCAGGCGGGGCCGCCAGCGCCCTGACGTGGCGTGGGAGACGGTTCGGCCGGTGTCGATGCGCTGGGGAGGGCAGTCGCAGTCTGCGCCGTTCCGACCGTCGCGCTGGGCGACGGTGACGTCGCGCAGGCGGTCAGCGCCAACGCGACGGCGGCGAGCGCGGTTGCCGTCCGACCTTGCATCAGGCGCACCATGCCCGCGTTCGGTGAAGCGCTCATGACGCTACTGTGAGGACTTCGGCCAGCGCGGTGCGGTCGATATTGCCACCGGAGATGACGGCCGCCACCGGGCCGTCGACCGACGTGCGCTTGATGGCGGCGGCCAGCGCGGCCGCGCCAGCACCCTCGGCCACCACTCGCGCGCTGCCGGCCAGAATGCGCAGTGCCTCAGCCACTTCATCGAGGCTGACCACCACCGAGCCATCCAGGACCGATGACGCCAGCGGCCACATCGCTTCCAGCAGCCCACCTGATCCGATGCCGTCGACGAAGCTGCTCCGGTGCTCGACACTCACCGGGTGGCCCGCCGCAAGCGAGGCGGCGAACGGCGCCGCGGTTTCCACCTCGGCCGCCACGACGCGGACCTGGGGACGCAGCGCCTTGACGGCGGTGGCGATGCCAACCGCCAGCCCTCCACCACCGAACGGAACGACCACCGTCGCCAGGTCGGGCAGCTCCTCGACCAGTTCCAGGCCGATGGTGCCGGTGCCCGCGATCATCGATCGCGATGCGAACGGGTGAAGGAATGTGCCCTCCAACGCCGGGTGGCCGCCCTCCCGGATGGCCTGCCACCAGCGGTCGAACGAGACGGGCACGATCTCGGCGCCGAGAGCTCGAAGCGGCTCCAGCTTGGCGGCCGGGGCAGTGTCAGGCACGACCACGGAACACGGGACGCCGTGGCCATGCGCCAGCCAGCCGACAGCGCGCGCCATGTTGCCGGCGCTGGCCGTGGTGAGGCCCGCCGCCAGCTGGGCCTCGTCGAGGACTGCAACCGAGTTCGCCGCTCCGCGCAGCTTGAAACTGCCGACCGGCTGCAGGTTCTCCAGTTTCAGGTGGATGTCCGAGGCCGGCCCGAGCGGCAGCAGCGGCGTCCGCAGCGACAGCCCTCGGATGCGCTCCGCAGCGCTGCGGATCTCGTCCAGCCCAATCGGCGCCAGCGGCACCAATGGTCAGCCGAGCGGGACCGGCGTCCCCGCCCCCGTCTCGATGGCGCGCTGGTGGATCCAGCGCGCGGCGGCCAGGTCCTCGATTGCCAGTCCCAGCGACTTGAAGAGGGTTATCTCCTCCGTGGAGAGGCGGCCATCAGCGATGCCGGCAGCCACATCGCCGATCTCGGCCACGATGTGGTCGTCGCCGATGACCCCCTCTTGCAGCGGGATGAGGTAGTCCCCTGCCTCGTTGACCGTCGACTCGCGGCGGTCG
>CBFGSY010000127.1:0-6297 GCA_965651545.1 uncultured bacterium
CCCTCCAGCGGCGCCAGGAAGAGGCTCTCCGAGCGGATCTCGGTCGCAACCCGCGCGAGCGTTCCGCCGTCGCCGTTGGGCTCCAGGTCCATGGCCGCGGTGATGGCCAGGCCGCCGGCCGCGCTGGCAAGCGCCAGGCGCCGCCCGGGAAGATACTCGGTGACCTCCACGTCCACGGTCACGCGTTGGCCCATCAGCTCGCGCAGGACGCGGGCGGTGGTGCCGACGCCAACCGCGCCGGAGCTGGTCTGCTCGGCGGAGAGGATGCCGGGCTGCCAGGTCGTCAGGTTATCGAGGTCGGCCACGAACCCGAACACCGACTCCGGGGGAGCATCGATGGCAGCGCTCGCCTCCACGCGTCGCATGTCGCCTACCCTAGCGGTATCCTGCCGGCGACGCTGCCCCGTGCCGAAGGGCGCGCGCGACTCGCGACCAGCGGCGTCCTGACCCTGGAGGCGCACGTGCTCCGTCGATTCACGCCAGCGCTGGTGATGCTGGCCATCGCCCTCGCCGCCTGCGGTAGCGAGGCGCCCGCCCTGACCGATCCCAGGGAGATCATCTCGCAGGGATTGGCGGCCACCGGTGAGGTGAGCAGCCTGCACGTGGACGTGGTGGTGACCGGCAGCATCTCCATTCCGGAGACGGGAGGGACCTTCAACCTGGAGGGCACCACCGCCGGCGGCGATTTCGACGTCGCCAACAATCGCTCGCGCCTGACATTCGCGCTGCCAGGCTTCCTGGGGCTGACGGGCGAGGCGATCCAGGACGGCAACGACACCTACCTGAAGACGAGCCTGACCGGCGCGCTCTACGCGAAGTCGACCACCGCCGACAGCGGCGTCGAGCTCAATGCCGACACGGCGCTGGCGGAGGTCGAGAGCTTCCTGGACAAGGAGGGCGTCACCAGCGAGAAGCTGGACGACGTGACCTGCGGCGACGCCACCTGCTACGCCGTGCAGGTCACGATCCCGGCCAGCCTGCTGGCGGACGCCTCGGCTGCCGGCATCGACGCGGGCGACTACCTGGGCGAGGACCTGGTGGTTGACCTGCAGTTCGACCGCGAGGACCTCAGGTTGCGCCAGGCTTCGACGGATATCGCCGCCGGTGAGCTCGGCACGCTGGGCCTGCTGGCGACCTTCTCGAACTACGACGCCGTGGTCGAGGTGAGCCCGCCGCCCGATGACCAGGTGACGACCGAGGCGCCCAGCTTCCCGTAGGCGGGGCGGGGGCTGGCGCACACCGGGTAGCATGCGTTGCCTGCGTTCGATGCGCTCAAGGGAGCGCAACCAAGCGCGTTGATAGCCCGGAGGACGCCACATTGACCAGACGCCTTTCCATCCTTGCCAGCGCAGCGGTCGCCGCACTGGTGCTGGCCGGCTGCCTGGAAAGCCCGTCACCATCTGGCTCGGCACAGCCCGGGGCCGGTCTCCTGGCGGAGATCCAGGCCCGCGGCAATCTGATCTGCGGCGTGAATGACGCCCTGCCGGGCTTCGGTGTCGTCGATGACGCGGGCCAGAACGTCGGCTTCGACATCGATTTCTGCCGCGCGCTCGCGGCCGCGCTGTTCGGCGATGCGGAGGCCGTAGAGTATCGCCCGGTGAGCGCCGATGGACGCCCGGTCGCCCTTCAGAGCGGCGAGGTGGACGTCCTGATCCGCAACACGACCTGGACGGTCTCTCGCGATGCCGATTGGGGCAGCTTTGCTCCGACGACCTTCTACGACGGTCAGGGGATGATGGTCCCCAGCGCAAGCGGGATCGCCACCCTGGAGGATCTCGACGGGGCGACCATCTGCGTCCAGACGGGGACGACCACGGAGCTGAACCTGGCCGACGTCTTCGAGGCGCGCGGCATCGCATTCACGCCCAGCGCCTTCGACGACGACATCCAGACCTACGAGGCGTACGACAACGAGGACTGCGACGCAGTCACCAGCGATCGCTCGCAGCTGCTGGCGCAGCGCACGGCGCTGGCCACCCCGACCGACCACATCATCCTGGATGAGGTGATGTCCAAGGAGCCCCTCGGCCCGGTCGTGCCGTTTGGCGACACCGACTGGTTCAACGTCGTGCGCTGGGTGGTCTTCGCCACCATCGAAGCAGAGGAGCTGGGCATCACCCAGGCCAACGTGGCCGATCAGGCCGGCAGCGAAAACCCGGTCATCGCCCGATTGCTGGGAGCAACCAACCCGGAGCTCGGAGAGGCCCTCGGCCTGGAGCCGGATTGGGTCGTCGACGTGATCAGCGCGGTGGGCAACTACGGCGAGATCTACGACCGGCATCTGGGCCCAGGCACGCCCGTGGAGCTCGCGCGGGGGCCGAACAGCCTGTGGATCGATGGGGGGCTGCTCTACTCGCCACCGTACCGATAGAGCGCAGGAATTGAGCCTCGGGGCGGGCGTCGCCCCGTCCCGAGGCTGAACGCCGGCTCGTCATGATCCACGCCGAGCCAGACCACGCGCCGCACCGGCACGCAACCGTGCCGCCGTGGCGCAACGCGCGCGTCCTGCGCGTCGTGCTGCAGGTCATCGTCCTGATCGCTGCCGCTGGGGTCATCGGCTTTCTCGCCAGCAACCTGACCGATGCGATGCGCGACCGCGGCCTCTCCTTCTCATATCGCTTCCTCGACCAGCGCGCCGGATTCGAGATCGGAGAGAGCCCGATCGAGTACGACGCCAACGCGAGCTACGGCGAGGCGTTCACCGTCGGCCTGCTGAACACCGTGTTCGTCGGCGTCCTGGGCATCGTGCTGGCCACCGTGCTGGGTGTGCTCGTCGGCGTCGCCCGGCTCTCGCCCAACTGGCTGGTGAGCAGGGTCGCTGCCGGGTACGTGGAGATCATTCGCAACACGCCGCTGCTGGTGCAGCTCTTCCTCATCTATTTCGTCGTGCTGCTGCAGCTGCCCAGCGTTCGCGACACGGTCTCGCTTCCCGGTTCCGTCTTCCTGAACCAACGCGGGCTGTTCGTACCGGGTCCGCAGATGGGGGCGTCCTTCGGGCTGTGGATCGCCCTTCTGGCCATTGGCCTGGCCGCGGCTATCGCTGGGCGCGTCGTCGCGGGGCGCCGCGAGGTGGCGGGCGGTCGCGGATACCGGCTGGGCACGGTCGGGCTGCTGCTCCTCGTTGGCCTGGCCGTTGCCGGCTGGATCCTGCCAGCCGACCCTCCACTGACCTTCGAGCACCCGGAGCGCGGCCGCTTCAACTTCACCGGTGGCCTCGCCCTGTCGACCCCGTTTTCCGCGCTGCTTGCCGGGCTGGTGATCTACACCGCCGCCTTCATCGCGGAGGTGGTGCGGGGCGGAATCCAGGCCGTGCGACGTGGCCAGGTGGAGGCGGCCCATGCGCTGGGGCTATCGCGCGGCGACACGCTGCGCCTGATCGTCTTCCCGCAGGCCCTGCGGGTCATCGTTCCGCCGCTCACCAGCCAGTACCTGAACCTTGTCAAGAACTCCAGCCTGGCCATCGCGGTCGGCTATCCGGACCTCTTCAAGATCGGCACCACCATGGCCAACCAGACCGGCCAGCCGGTACCGGTCATCGCCCTGGTGATGGGCACCTACCTGTCAATGAGCCTGGTCACCTCGCTGCTGATGAACATCTACAACCGCCGGGTCCAGGTCCTTGAGCGCTAGGGACCGATGACAGCGCAGACGCTGCCTCCGCCGAGCACCGCCATCGGGCCACGCGAGTGGTTGGAGCGGAACCTGTTCTCCAGCCTGCTCAGCGCGGCGCTTACCGGCCTGATCGCCGGCCTGCTGATCGCACTCGCCTTCACGATCGGCGAATGGGCTCTGAGCCAGGCGCGCTGGGACGTGGTGACCCGCAACATGCGCCTCTTCCTGGTCGGCCAGTACCCGCCTGATCAGGCGTGGCGTATCTGGCTGGCCCTGCTGCTGCTCTCCGGGCTCGGCGGCGTATCGGCCGGCGTCTTCGGCACGACCACCCGAGCGCTGGCGATCAGCCTCTCGGCACTGCAGGCGGTGCTGGCCGTGCTGATGCTCGCCTCGCTGCCCTCGGTCGGCCCGCTGGTGGTCATCGGCTTCGCCTTCAACGCCGCCCTCGTCTGGGCAGGGCTGGTGGCGGGATTGCGCGTGCCCATCTCGCGGCGCCTGCTCGTCATCGCCTGGATCGCCTCCATCCCGGTGACCTTCCTCCTGCTCAGCGGGCTCGGTCGGACGCCGATCCCGGCGGTGAGCTCCAACCTGTGGGGCGGGCTGCTGCTGACCGTGGTGCTCGCCACGGTGGGCATCATCCTGTCCTTCCCGCTGGGGGTCCTGCTCGCACTCGGACGGCGCAGCAGCCTGCCGGCCGTCCGCATCCTGAGCACCGCCTACATCGAGCTGATCCGCGGCGTTCCGCTGGTCACCATCCTCTTCATGGCCGACATCATGCTGCCCTTCTTCCTGCCAGGCGACGTGCGTATCGACCGTGTCACCCGCGCGATGGGCGGCATCACCCTCTTCGCCGCCGCCTACGTGGCCGAGAACGTGCGCGGAGGGCTGCAGGCCATCCCTACCGGCCAGATCGAGGCGGCCCACGCGCTGGGCCTCAGTGCCGCGCGGACGACGATGGACATCGTGCTGCCCCAGGCACTGCGCTCGGTGATCCCGGCGAACGTGGGCCTGTTCATCAGCCTGCTGAAGGACACGACCCTGGTGGCGATCATCGGTCTCGCCGAGCTATTGGGGATCGGGCGGGCGATCCTGGCCCAATCGGAGTCGCTGGGGGCGCACCTGGAGGTGTTCCTCTTCGTCGGCGCGATCTTCTTCGTGCTGTGCTACGCGATGTCGCAGGCCAGCTATCGGCTCGAGCGAGCGCTGGGAGTAGGTTCCCGATGAAGCGAGGAGAGGCCATGGATGCCCAGGTCGCGGCCACGCCGGAGCCCGCTGAAGCCGGCGACATCATCGTTGCGCGCGACGTGCACAAGTGGTTCGGGCAGCATCACGTGCTGCGCGGCATCGACCTGACTGTCCGCGCCGGCGAGGTGGTGGTCATCTTCGGCGCGTCCGGGTCCGGCAAGTCGACCTTCATCCGCACCATCAACCGCCTCGAGGAGCACCAGCGGGGCGAGATCATCGTGGACGGGATCGAGCTCACCAACGACATCCGCAACATCGCCGCGGTGCGCAGCGAGATCGGGATGGTCTTCCAATCGTTCAACCTGTTCCCGCACCTGACGGCGCTCCAGAACGTGACGCTGGCGCCGATGCGGGTGCGTCGCTGGTCGCGGGATCGGGCGGATGACGTGGCCATGCAGCTGCTCACCAGGGTCGGGATCCCGGAGCAGGCGCACAAGTTCCCGGCGCAGCTTTCCGGTGGTCAGCAGCAGCGGGTCGCGATCGCGCGGGCGCTGGCCATGCAGCCCAAGATCATGCTCTTCGACGAGCCGACCTCCGCCCTGGACCCGGAGATGATCAACGAGGTGCTCGAGGTCATGCGCGAGCTGGCGGGCACGGGCATCACGATGCTGTGCGTCACGCACGAGATGGGATTCGCGCGGGCCGTCGCCAACCGGATGGTCTTCTTCGATCACGGCCAGATCGTGGAGGAGGGGCCGCCGTCCCAGATCTTCGAGCATCCCGAGCACGACCGGACGCGACGCTTCCTCGCGCAGATCCTGCACTAGCGGCGAAGAAACTGCCGAGAGCGCCGATACATCGGCCAATTGTTCACCCGAAGCGTCGGGTGGGAGTCGGATTGCTCGTTCATCGGTCCATCGACGAGCGTGAAGCGACAACTTCTTGTCGCTTCGTGCGTGCAGCGGACCGATAGAACGCCAGAATCGCACGCCGGCGGGACTTCCGGTGAAGTTCTGCCCGATAGAAGGGCAGTGAGTGGGTCAGACGCGGAACGTGGTGGAGATGAGGGGACTCGAACCCCTGACCCCCGCGATGCGAACGCGGTGCTCTCCCAGCTGAGCTACATCCCCACGCGTCGGGCCCGAGTATACGGGCTCCCCTCGATTCATCGCTGATCGGGCCTGGAAGCACCCTTGGCATAGAACGTTTGTTCTATTAGACTGACCGATGTGACCCACCCCGCCCCCGCCGGCCGTCCCCTCGCCGTCGTCCTCGACGAGCTGGAGGCCCGCGGCCTGCGCAGGGGCGTCGATCCCGGACCGATGTCTCCCGTGCGTCGGTCGCTGCCCACCGGGCAGCCGGCGCTCGACGATGCGCTGGGCACCGGCGGCTGGCCACAGGGGGCGCTGGCGCTGCTCGACGCCCCGCCGGGGAGCGGCGCCACCAGCCTGGCGCTCGGCTCGCTGGCCGCCTGCCAGGCGGCCGGAGGCGTGGTCGCCT
>CBFGSY010000128.1:0-6258 GCA_965651545.1 uncultured bacterium
CCGAAGCAGCCAGGAGACATCGTGAAGGTCAGCTTTGTGGCGGGCTTTGGCCCGATCGTCCGCGATATCGATGCCAGTCGAGCCTTCTGGGGAGCGGGCCTCGGCATCGGCCTGGAGGAAGCATCACCCGGGTACTGGACCAACGACGACCTGGATGGCGTGAACGCATTCGCGCTGTGGCCGCTTTCGCAGGCTGCGGAATCGACCTTTGGCACCGACAGCTGGCCCGACGACATTCCGGCGCCACAGGCCTGGATCGAGATGGACGTCGACTCCGCCGAAGCCGTCGCGCCGGCAGTGGCAGAGCTGGAGGCAGCCGGCCATCGCGTCCTGCGCAGCGCGCATGAGGAGCCTTGGGGTCAGACCACGTCTCGCCTGCTCAGCCCCGAGGGCCTGCTGGTCGGCGTGACCTACACGCCCTGGATGCACAAGGACTGACTGCCGCGCCGATGCTGGAGGGCACTGCGCACATCGACCGCCGCGCGGCCGCGCAGGCGGTCGAGCGCAACTTCGTCGAGACCTGGTGGGCGGTCGCCTCCGCTTACGACGCTGAGCTGCACGATGAAGGCGGCCTGCGCTGGTTCTCATTCACCTTCCCGAACGAGGATCCTCGGCAGACGAGCGTCGTCCGCACGGACGTCTCGGATGGTGCCGCGGACGACCCGATCGAGGCAGTGCTGAACCTGCTCCATGGACGGCGGCGTCCGGCGGTGTGGTGGACGTGGCGCGGCAGCAGGCCGCCGGACATCGGTCGGCGGCTGGTCCGGCATGGCCTGGAGGGATGGCCGGCGTGGCCCGGCATGGCGATCGAGCTCGACCAGCTCCCGCCACCACCGGTCCACGACGACTTCGCCGTGGAAGTGGTCCGGTCATCCGAACAGTTCGGCGACGTGCTGTCGGTCCTGGAGCCGCTTGGCATGCGCGGCATCTATGCGGGCGCCTACGAGCGCATCGGCGCCAGCGGCGGCTGGGGACCGGACCAGGCGTTCGAGCATTTCCTCGGGCGGGAGGCGGACGGGCGCCCGGTGGCCTGCGCGACGCTGTGCACCGCCGGCGATGCGGCTGGCATCCTGTCGGTCGCCGTGGCCGAAGATGCCCGCCGGCGGGGCTACGGCCGGGCAGTCAGCCTGGCGGCCATGCAGGCCGGAGGCGACCGAGGACATCGGTTCGCAGTCCTTCAGAGCTCCATGCCCGGCTTCAGCGTCTACCGGGGAATTGGCCTGAGCCTCGTCTGCCGCCTGCAGGCCTACGAGCTGTCCGTGGCGTAGGCGGGCTGCCCCTGCGGCGCGGTACGATCCGTCTCCCAGGCCCGAGCCCGAGCCGAGCAGGCCAGTCACCTCGCGGAGGAACGCATGCGCACGCTGATCAAGGGCGGGACGATCATCAACGCGGATGCCACGACCCGGGCGGATTTGCTGATCGACGGCGAGGCGATCGGCCTCATCGGGACCGACCTGGACGCCACGGCCGATCGCACCATCGACGCATCGGGCAAATGGGTCATCCCCGGCGGGATCGACGTGCACACCCACATGGAGCTGCCGTTCGGCGGCACGTTCGCCAAGGACACCTTCGAGACCGGCACGCGGGCGGCGGCCTTCGGCGGCACGACCACCATCATTGACTTCGCCGTGCAGCCGCGGGGTGGTTCCCTTCGGGACGGCCTCGACGCCTGGAGCGCGAAGGCCGAGGGCAAGGCCTGCATCGACTACGGCTTCCACATGATCATCAGCGACGTCCGCGACGACGTCCTGGAAGAGATGGACACCCTGGTCGACGAGGGCGTGACCACCTTCAAGCTGTTCACCGCCTACCCCGGCGTCTTCTTCAGCGACGACGGCGCCATCTTCCGGGCCATGCAGCAGACCCACCGGAACGGCGGGCTGATCATGATGCACGCCGAGAACGGCCTGGCCATCGACGTGGTGGCGGGCCAGAACTTCGCCGTCGGCAACACCGATCCTTACTTCCACGGCACGTCGCGCTCGCCCGTGCTCGAGGGCGAGGCCACCAACCGGGTCATCCGCCTCGCCCAGGTCGCCGAGGCGCCGGTCTACATCGTCCACCTCGCCGCCCGTGAGGCGCTGACCGAGGTCCAGCGCGCGCGCGACGCGGGCCTGCCCGCCTTTGCCGAGACCTGCCCGCAGTACCTGTTCCTCTCGCTGGAGGACCTGGGCAACGGCTTCGAGGGATCGAAGTTCGTCTGCTCGCCGCCGCTGCGGCCGGCGGACCACCAGGAGGACCTGTGGATCGGGCTCCTGAAGGACGACCTGCAGGTCGTGTCCACGGACCACTGCCCCTTCGACTTCCACGGCCAGAAGGAGATGGGCCGTGGCGATTTCCGCAAGGTGCCGAACGGCCTGCCGGGCGTCGAGAACCGGATGGACCTGCTCCACTCCGGTGGCGTGGCCGAGGGCCGGCTGACGCCGAACCGATGGGTGGAGATCACCTCGACCGCGCCGGCCCGGATGTTCGGGCTGCCGAAGAAGGGCGCGGTGCAGGTCGGCCTGGATGCCGACCTGGTGATCTACGACCCGAAGCGCGAGCACGTCATCAGCGCCAGCACCCACCACATGGACGTGGACTACAGCTGCTACGAGGGCTGGAAGGTGACGGGTGGCTCGGACCTGGTCCTGAGCCGGGGCCGCGTGGTGGTCGAGGGCGACCAATGGCATGGGGAGCGCGGCGGCGGCCGCTTCCTCAGGCGCGAACGCAGCGCGTTCCTGCGCTAGCCTGTTGCTGTCACGCCCAGCATCTGACGCCTTCATAGCCCCAGCCCGCCCGCCCGCAGCGAGGTTGCAATGCAGATGAGTCGATTACAGGCGGTTGGGGCGGCGCTGCTGATGACCCTGATCGCCACCGCCTGCGGCTCGGCGAGCTCCCCCTCCAGCGAGCCTTCGAGCGCCGGGAGCGTGGCCAGCACCGAGCCGAGTGCCGAGCCGACGGCGCAGCGGAGCGCCGGGGAGCCGACCAGCGGCCCGGTCGCCGACCTGGAGGCCCTGATCCCGGACCAGATCGGCGGCATCCCGCTGACCAAGTCCTCGATGAATGGCGAGCAGTTCGTGAACTCCGGGAGCTCCAGCCAGGAGCTCCAGGCGTTCCTGCGGGGCCTGGGCGTGTCAATCGGCGACGTGTCGATTGCCGTCGGCGTCGGCTTCTCGCAAGAGGCGGCGGTGGCGATGTTCGTCTTCCAGGCCCAGGGAGCCGATACCGATCGCCTGGTGAGCGGGTTCAAGGAGGCGTACAACGCCGACAGCGCGCAGGGGCTCGTCTGGCAGCCCGCCAGCATCGCCGGCAAGCAGGTCGAGCGGACGACGAATCCGCAGCAGCCCAACCAGGTCATCTATCTCTACGCCAAGGATGACGTGCTGTACTTCCTGACCACAGCAACCGAGGAGCAGGCGGCCGAGGCGCTCGCCGGCCTGCCGTAGGGTTTCGCGTGGCAACCGGCGCCAGGCCGGCAGGCAGCGCCGCCATCTTCCTGAACGAGGGAGCCGGGTCCGCTCGCTCGGATCGCGTCAGGCGCGCTGTCGACCTAGTCCGCCGCCAGCTGGATGCCGACTTGCACATCACCGCCACCCGCGATGCCGCGCAGCTCGCCGCCTGGATGCACGAGCGAATCGAGGGCTACCAGACGGTGGTGGCCGCCGGCGGCGACGGCTCGCTGGGGGTCGCCTACAACGTGGCCGCTGGGCGGGACGTGACGGTCGGCTACCTGCCGGCCGGCTTCGGCAACGCGACCGCCCATCTGCTGCGCCTGCCGCGCGACCCAGAGGAGCTGGCGGCGGTGATCGCCGCCGGCGAGGCGCGCTCCGTGGACCTGGTGGAGGTGGATGGTCGCCTGGCCCTGTTCGCCGGCGCCGGCTGGGATGCCCTGGTGGCCGGGCGCTATGCGGCCGGTGGCGCGCGCAAGTGGCGAGGCTGGGCGACGGCGGTGGCGCAATCGATGCCCGACCTGGTTCGGCGCCACTCGGTGGTTGTAGAAGCGGATGGCCGGGTCGTGCACTCCGGGCCGATGGAGCTGCTGGTCGTCGGCACCACGCCGTGGTTCGGGCGCGGGCTGCTGGTCAACCCGGGCGCCAGCATCGAGGCGCGGTCCCTAACGCTCCGCGTCTACCCTGGTCCGCTGCCAGCCTTCGGCGCCGAGGTCACCCGATGGCTGACTCGGCGACGACCGCGGGTTCCGCCCGTATCGGCCTCGCAGGTGACCGTGCACACCCTGGATGGCCGGGAGCTGCCGCTCCAGGCGGATGGCGACCTCGTCGGAAGCCGGCAGACGTGGACGTTCACCATCCGACCCCAGGCGGTGCGGCTCATCGGCAACTGGAAGCCGATGGCCGGGTCATCGACCCGGCCATCGTGACTGCTTCCTCGAACAGGAGCGGCCGCTAGGGATTGATCTCCCAGACGTAGTTGCTCCAGTTGGCGAGGATCGTGCGCTCGCCACCGCAGTTGAAGTCGGCGAGGAACTCGGCGAAGGTGCAGGTGCCGCCGATGTACTCGGTGGTCATCCAGATATCGCCGTTCTCGTCGGCGAAGGCAGTCGAGTAGTCACCCCATCGCTCGATGCCGGCGTTGGACGGCGCCAGGCTGCGATAGCCAGTGAAACCATCGGCCGGGCCTGCGCCTGGACCGATGATCTCCACCGGCCCGACGCCGTCCTCGTCGATGCGTGAGTAGGCGGCGGTCGGGAAGAAGTTCGGGCCGACCAGCGTGTAGGCGATGGCGCCCTCGCCATCGGGATTTACCGCCACGGCCGGGTACAGGACGCTGTTTCGGTTCACGCTGATGTAGCCGCCGTTGGCCAGGTCGCCTTCGAGGTCGTTGCCGGACCAGCTCGGCTCCACCACGAACCAAGCGATGCCCACGCGTGTCCGACCATTGCGGGTCTTGACCGCGGTGTTCACGCCGGACCACAGCTTGCCATCGGCGTAGTAGGTCTGGTTCATCCGATCGTCGTTGCCGGCGATCAGGTTGAGGTGCTCGCTCGTCTTCGGCACCCCCAGCACCTGCGGCGCCAGCCGAGTGCCCAGCAGGGTGAGCAGCGGCGTGCTGCCGTCGCGCTGCGTCGCATTCGGCGGTGCCGCGTATCTCTGGGTGGCCACGATGTCGTACTGCATCGACACGTCCGGCTCTGCATCGGCCAAGGTGGACGTATTCGTCATCGCCCAGACCGCGATCCGGTTGTCAACGCGCCCGGTGAACTCGAGAGCGCTCAGGAAGTACGCCGATCCGCCGTTGGCGGTCTCGAAGCTGCCGCCCGGCGGGCTGGTTGCGGGCTGCAGCGAATAGGCCTGCCCCTCCTCCAGCGTCGGCTGGAAGATCGAGACCACGGTCGGCGATCCGCCCGCCGCAAGGATGTCCTTGGACATGGCGTAGACCATCGCCCCGTTGAAGCCGGCGGTAAACAGCGGGAACTCGTTTGTGGTGATGTAGAACCCGTGATCATCGGCTCCGATCAGGGGCTGGTCACCGAAGCACGGGCAGTTGCTGTGCCTGGGCGTCCCACCCGTCCCGTCGTTGGTGGTGTCGATGATGTAGATGTTCCAGTTGTTGAGGTTGCTGGGATTCGCGCCTGGGCTGACTGCCAGGTACACCCAGGAGTCGCCGTTGAAGGCGCCGGTGTTCACGTCAACGCCGAGCACCAGGATGGTCAGGAACCAGCGCTGGACCTCCGGATCGTAGTAGCACTTCGGATCCGCGGTGAACTCGCCGAACTTGAGCTTCACCCGGTCGATCTCTGGCTTCAGGTTGAAGAAGTCATTGACCGGGACGACCGCCGAGACCGCCGCTCCGGCGGTGGTCCGGACCTGGATGGCGGTGTTCACCGCCTCGAGGACGAAGCCGTTGCCGACGCACAGGTTCGAGTCCGGCGGCTCCAGACTGAACTGGGTATTGGCGTAGATGCCGGTGCCGGCGAAGCGCTGGTCGAAGTGGTTGATGCCATCCCACTGGGACAGCGCTGACCCGGTGACGACTGCTGAGCCCGGCGGGCGTGGCACATTGGCCGACGGCCGGGTCGTGGTGCTCTGGTTGTTGCTGATCTGCGCGTTGGTCGGGGACCGGAACTTCGGCCGTCGCCTGATCTCCAGCGCCAGGTCGACGATGGCATCGCCGCTGGGTATGCCGTGTCCTCGGCTCACGCGGGACGTGTCGCTCGGGGACAGCTTTCGCGTCAAAGCCTCGCCCCTTGGCCGGGCGGCACCAGCAGACGTGACCATGGTGAGCAGCAGCACCAGGCCGGCCACGAGGGCGCCA
>CBFGSY010000129.1:0-6251 GCA_965651545.1 uncultured bacterium
GAGCTGGACCAGCTGGCCCGGGGCGAGGCCGGCAACCGGGAAGCGGAGCGGGCCGAGGTTGACCTGCTCGCGCTGGTGGAGCGGGCGGTGGCGATCCAGTCGCCGGACCTGGCCAGCCGGCGCATCGGCATTCGGGTCGAGGATGGCCGGCCGGTGCCGAAGCTGCTGGCCGAGCCGGACGCCATCGGCCAGGTGGTGTCGAACCTGATGCAGAACGCGGCGCGCTACACCGACGACGGCGGCGAGATCGTGGTGCGCCTCAACGAGGAGGGGGGCTGGGTGCGCTGCGCAGTCGAGAACACGGGTGCCGAGATCCCCGCCGCCCAGCTGCCGCTCATCTGGGAGCGGCTGCATCGAGTCGACGCGTCGCGCGCCCGAGCCAGCGGTGGCGCCGGTATCGGCCTGGCGATCGTGCGCCAGATCGTTGAGGCGCACGGCGGGCAGGTTGGCGCGACATCGGGAAACGGGCGTACCAGCATCTGGTTCCGGCTCCCCGTCTAGGGCCGGAGCAAGCCGCGTCGAGCGGCGAGTGCGATCCAGGCGAGGATGCCCAGGAACCCAAGCCCGACGGCGGCGGCCAGAGGAGGATCGACGCCGAACCAAAGTCCGCCGGTTGGCCCTGCCGGGGCGGTTGGCGTCGCAGTCTCGATCGGCGTTGTCGAAGGCACCGCGCTTGGCGTTGGCTCGGGCGACGGGCTGGGGGTCGCCGATGGCGTCGGCGTGGCCGTCGCAATCGGCTCACCGGTCTTCGGGTCGACCATGGTGTAGTGCTCCCACAGGTACTCGCGGATCGTGAGCCCCGAGCGATGCACCTGCCTGGCGATCTCGCGCCCCAGGTAGCGGTAGTGCCACGGCTCGTAGGTGAAGCACAGCCGGTCGGACCACAGCGACCCGTTCTCGCCAAGCATCGGGTAGCTGTTGATCCACCCGAACTTCCATGAGTTGTCGCGCATCCATGCGCCCGCCGGAGTGGTGGCCCAGTCCCCGATCAGCGGATTGCCACCGCCGGCCGACATGAAATCCACGCCCAGGCCGAGCTGATGCTCCGAGTGACCCGGCCGATGGGAGTACGTGATCGCGTTCTCGAACCCATACCCGTTGGCGTATCCATTGAAGATCTCGACCTGCTCCTCGTAGCTCCGGTACGGGCTCCAAATGCCGATCGGCGCCCCGGCGCGCGCCGCTGCCCTGGCCATGGCACGAAGGTCGTCGATCGCCACCTCGCGGATGTAGCCGCCGCCCGGAACGCCCGCCGCGCTGACGTGCACGAGGTCCGGCGGTACGTAGCTCTTCTCCACCCTCAGCAGCCAGTCGACGAGCGTGACGCTCCAGTCGTCGTAGCCCCGCGGGACCGTCATGATGTTGGCGAGGCGACACTTCGGCAGCGGCCCGACAGCGTCGACGGGAGCGGGGGCGGCCGCCGGGAGGGCGGTCAGCGACATGGCGAAGGCAATCGCCGCGGCGGCTACCCGCGGTGAGCGCGCGCGCGACAATTCCCGGGCCATTGCCCGCCTACGATAGCGCCGTGATGACGCGTGGGACGTTGCGAGGCATCGCCGTTGTGGCCGCCACGGCGCTGCTGGCCGGCTGCTTCAGCGTGAACCCAACGCCCATCTCGTCGGTGGGCGCAAGCCCGACATCCGACCCATCAGGACCCTCCGCGGCGCCTTCCTCACCCGGGCCGACTCCCACCCCGCCCCCTGTTTCGTTCCCACTGGCGGTCGTGACCGGCATCACGAACCTCAAGGCCAGCATCACGCTGGGCGAGCTGACGGCACTCGGCCGCCAGGGCCGGCTGGTGGTCCCATGCGGCGTGCAGGTCACGCGGCCGGCGTTTGGCGCCGGCTCGCGCGCGCGGTGCCGAGCGCCCGACCGGATCGCCGCTGGTACGCAGGTCCTGGCTGCGCAGCGCGCCGTCCTGCCGCCGGGGCTGGTGGAGCCTGCGACCAAGGTGCTGCGCATCGCGGGCAACGGCCCATTCGGGCTGTTCGGTCGCGACCTGTTCGGCGACGCGAAGGCGCGCGGCCTCCGTTACCCGGTCAGGGGGATGGCGACGCCGGACGGGCCTCCGCTGGATCCCGGGTGGACCGCGTACGACAGGTCCGAGATCTGGACGCTGACCAACCTCGGAAGCCTGTGCGCCGATCGCTGGGCTGCATACCAGACGGTGACGCAGGGCAAGGGCTGGCACTGGGCGTTCAACGGCGGCACCGCGGAGTACGCCTTCCCCGTGGTCGTTGACCCGCCCAACCCGCCACCGTTCGGAAACGAGATCGTGGCGCAACCGATCGACACCGGCAACGACGGTGCGACGCCAGCCATCCTCAGGCGGTCCGACGTCGCCATCGCCGACCACGAGTGCCCGGTGGTGCGATCCGCCGGCTGGGTGCCGCGGGCGACGGATGACCCGGTGAACGTCTTCAGCGTGCCCGAGGATGTGGTGCCCGAGTGGCGGAACACCCTCGGTCTCGACGTCATCTACCTCGCCGCCAACCACATGAGTGACCAGGGCGTGGACGGCATCCGCTCCACGCTCGACCTGCTCGATGCGCATGGCATCCCGAGGACGGGACTGGGGATGAACCTGCACCAGGCGCTCGAGCCGGCGTATGTCGAGGTTGCCGGCCTGACGGTTGGATTCGTCGCGTTCAATGACGTGCCCGGCGTGGCGGCCGCGGACGCCGTCACGCCGGGCGTCCCGTGGATCACGCGCCAGAACGTCAACAGGGGCGTGCGCCGAGCCCGCGAGGGAGGCGCCGACCTCGTCATCTGCAACCCGCAGTGGTGGGGCGGGGCCGAGTACCACGACGACCTGTGGCCCAGCCAGGTCACGCAGCTGGGTTGGTTCGACGCCGCGGGGTGCGACCACGTCATCGGCTCCGGTACCCACGTCGCCGGCCCGCTGCTCCTGCGAGGCGGAGGGGCCGATGCCAGCGTCGTCCTCGTCAGCCCGGGAAACTACATGTTCGGACAGGGCTGGTGGCAGGAGACCCAGGAGGGCGTCATCCTCGACCTGACGTTCCGCGGCATGACCCTGGTCAACGTCCGGCTGCACCCCACCGTCCAGATCCTCGCCGCCCGACCCGCGCTGCTCGACCCCGAGGGCGACGGTCACTACGTGCTCGAGCGGATCTGGAAGTACGCCTCGCTGGAGGATGCGGGCTGACCGGCGTGTTCGCCGTCAGCTGCCCGACAGGCGTCCCCGAATTTCGGCCTCCCACTCCGGGAAGTAGCGCCCTATCACGGGCAGCTCGAAGGTGCGCAGGATCGATTCGCGAGGCTCGCGCTCCAGCAGGAACTCGAACGAGGAGCGCACCAGTCGGGTCGGCTCCAGGTCGCCGGGCGCGTGGCGCTCGAGATCGGCGGAAGAGACCTCAACCTGGTGACGCGTCGCGCCCGCATCGGTGCCGACCGTGACCGCGCAGCTCCAGCCCGGCCCGGCACGCTGGCAGTCGACCTGGAGGGACATCATCGGGCACCGTCGGCCGGTTCCAGCGTGGCGCCGTCCGGGGCTGGTCCCGGCTCCTCCGCGGTGCGCGGGCGGCCGCTGACCATTGCCACCACGGCCCCGATGATGAGGATGGCGGCGATCAGGGTGCGCAGCGTGAGCAGCTCGCCGCGGAACAGGACTCCCAGCGCGACGGCCACCACCGGGTTGACGTATGCGTAGGTGGCCACCGTGCTGATCGGCGCGTTGTCGAGCAGCCAGACATACGCGGTGTAGGCCAGCACCGAGCCGAAGACGATCAGGTAGCCGAGCCCCAGCAGGGATGCGGTGGACACCGACGCCGGGTCGACCCTGCCCGGCTCGCCAAGCAGGATCGCCACCACCAGCATCGCCGCGCCACCGCTCAGCTGCTCCATGCCGGAGCCGAGCAGCCCGTTGGCGGGGAGCGGCGCCCGCCGCGCGTAGAGCGAGCCGCTCGTCCATGACAGGGTGCAGAGCAGGACGAGCCCGATGCCGAACGGATCGAGCGCCTCCACGCCCTGCGCCGGCAGCAGGAGCAGGACAACGCTGACCAGTCCGACTGCCAGGCCACCCAGCGTCAGCAGGCTCGGCGCGCGCCGCGTGAGGAGGGCGTCGACCAGGCTCATCCAGATCGGCACCGTTGCGATGATCACCGCCGCGATGTACGAGGGGATCCGCTGCTCGGCCACCATGACCAGCCCGTTGCCGCCGAGCAGAAGCAGGATGCCGACGATCGCCGCCGTGCGCCATTCGACCAGGCTCGGCCGCGAGACGGCCGATGGCTGCCCCCGCGCAACCCGCCATCGATGCCGGGCGAGCAGGAACGCCAGCAGCAAGGCTCCGGCGGCCAGGAAACGGATGCTGCCCGCCAGGAATGGCGGCAACGTCTCGACCACGTAGGCGATGGCAAAGTAGGTCGAGCCCCAGACGATGTACACCGCGCCCAGGGCCAGTGCGACGCGCAGCGTCGACGATTGGCCGGTCTGGTGGGGCATGGTCGCATTGTGGCCGATGGCCGCTGATCGCGCCGCGGCACCCGCTGGCATCGGTCGATTCCGCGGGTCACGGATCGTCGTCACAATGAGCGGGGCCGGACGGTCACGCGCTGAGCGGAGGATGCGTCGATGAAATACATGGTGCTGATCGCCAGCGGGCCGGAGGCCTGGGACCACCTGGACTCTGAAGGGCAGCGGGCGCTCTACCAGCAGGTCGCCAGCTGGTGGGGCGAGCACTCGGCATCTGGAGAGATCCTGGAGGGCCACCAGCTGCAATCGGCCGAGACGGCCACGACCGTGCGGATCTCGCCGAGAGGCGACACGGCCGTCACCGACGGGCCGTTCGTGGAGGGCAAGGAGATCGTCGGCGGGTACGCGATCATCGACGTGCCCGACCTGGACGCCGCCATTCGCCTCGTATCGGGCTGGCCGGCTCCGGACACGCTCGAGATTCGTCCCGTTGTGGAGAATCCAGGCTGACGCGCGTTGGCTGAGCGCCCCGAGGTCGACGCCTCCCTCGACGCGGTCCTGCGCGAGGAGCGTGCGCGCCTGACCGGGGCGCTGGTACGGGTCATCGGTGACTGGGAGATCGCCGAGGAGCTGGTGCAGGACGCGGCGGTGGCTGCCCTGGAGCACTGGCCGTCAGAGGGAATTCCCCACAACCCGGGCGCGTGGCTGATGACGCCCGCGCGAGGAGGGGGGGTCGATCGGCTCCGACGCCAGGCGCGCTATCGCGAACGGCTCGACCAGCTCGGCATCGAGGCAGCGCAGATGGAGACGCACGTGGAGACCGGTGGACCGATGGGCGCCGATGACCGCCTGCGCCTCATCTTCACCTGCTGCCATCCGGCGCTGAGCCGCGAGGCCCAGGTTGCCCTCACGCTGCGCACGGTCGGTGGCATCGATACGCCGGCCGTGGCTCGTGCTTTCCTCGTGTCGGAGGCGACGATCGCGCAGCGCCTGGTACGCGCCAAGCGCAAGATCCGCGACGCCGCCATCCCGTACCGGGTGCCCGACCTGGCCGAGCTACCGCCACGCCTGGAGCAGGTGCTGGCGGTGCTGTACCTGATCTTCAACGAGGGCTACCTGGCCAGCGCCGGGGACGCGCCCGAGCGCCGGGACCTGGCGCGAGATGCCGAGTGGCTCACGTCGCTCCTCGTTCGCCTCATGCCGGACGAGCCCGAGCCGATGGGACTGCTTGCCCTCATGCGGCTGCACCTGGCACGCGCCGAGTCCCGGTTCACCGAGGACGGATCGCTCGTGCTGCTTCGCGACCAGGACCGCTCGCGATGGGACCGCGCGGCGGTTGGCGAAGCCAGCGACCTCCTCCAGCGCGCATTGCAGATCAGGCGCTTCGGTCCGTACCAGCTTCAGGCGGCAATCGTGGCCGTCCACGCCGGCGCCGCCAGCTACGAGCTGACTGACTGGTCCGAGATCGTGGGCCTCTACGATCGGCTGCTGGCCCTGCAGCCGACACCGGTAATCGCCCTGAATCGAGCGCTGGCAATCGCCGAGCTGCGTGGCCCGCAGCCGGCCCTCGACGAGATCGAGCCGCTCGCCCAGCGGCTGGCCGGATACCACCTCTTCCACGCGGCGCGTGGCGAGCTTCTGAAGCGGCTGGGACGCGAGGACGAGGCCCGGAGCGCCAACGAAACTGCCCTGCGGCTCACCGATAACCCGGCCGAGCAGCGCCTCCTTCGCCAGCGGCTGGGTGACGAGGTGCGGTAACAGCCGGCGCCCCGGCGACGTTTCAGGAGACGCCCGGAGTTGCCGCTCCGGGCGCCAAA
>CBFGSY010000130.1:0-6209 GCA_965651545.1 uncultured bacterium
CGACGCCGAGTACTGCCTGAAGCACCCGGGCGGCGAAGAGGAGCTCATCGTCGTGATCAACGATCCGCTCGCGTTCGCTCGCTGGCACATCGGACAGCTTGAGTGGCGGGGAGCCCTGCGCTCCGGGGCGATCGAGGTGAACGGGTCCCCGGCGCTGGCCCGGGCGCTTCCGAGCTGGAACCGGCACGGCTGGGCAGCCGACGACCCGCGCGCCGCCTACGACGGATCGGCCCGGCATCGGCCGGCCTCGACGCTCGTCACCACTCCCAGCTGAGCCACGTCCGGGCGGAACGCCGCTGCGGCCGGCTCAGGTTCAAACGTTGCACTTCTCGTCTGTCGCGCTCGGCAGCACCTTCCATGCTGGGACACACGAGGAGGTGCCAGATGGTGAGGATCGACAGCGCAACCCTTGAGACGCTGGCGGCGAATCTCTCCGGCGAGCTGATCCAGCCGCAGGATGCAGGCTTTGACGCCGCTCGACAGATCTGGAACGGCCACGTGCAACGGCGTCCGGCTCTGATCGCCCGTTGTCGAGGTGCCGCCGACGTCATGGCCGCCGTGCGCTTCTGCCGGGAGTACGACGTACCGGCATCGGTGCGCGGGGGCGGGCACGCCGTGGCGGGTCACGCCATCTGTGATGGCGGGGTCGTCATCGACCTGTCCGCCATGACCGGATCACGGGTCGATCCCCTGACTCGAACCATTCAGCTGCAAGGAGGTTGCCTGACCGCCCATCTTGATCGGGAGAGCCAGGCCTTCGGGCTTGCCGCCACCGGCGGGATCGTCAGCCACACCGGGATCGGCGGCCTGACCCTTGGCGGAGGGCTCGGTCACCTGATGCGCAGATTCGGCCTCGCCATCGATGGGCTCCGATGCTGTGATGTGGTCACCGCCGACGGCGAGTTCATCGTGGCCAGCGAACAGGAAAACCCGGAACTCTTCTGGGCGTTGCGGGGTGGGGGCGGCAACTTCGGCGTCGTCACCAACTTCACCTTCGAGCTCCAGCCCCTTGGCCCCACCGTGCTGGCCGGCGTGATGGCCTGGCCCATGGTCCAGGCCCCGCAGGTCCTGCGGTTCCTCCGGGAGTTCATGGCCGAGGCGCCCGACGAGATCGGCATGATGGCGAACCTGCGAATGGCCCCGTCGCTGCCGATCATGCCCGGAGAGTTGCACGGCAAGCCGATCGTGGCGTTGACCGTCACCTACGCCGGACCAGTCGACGAGGGGCGCAAGGCGCTGACGCCGATCCGGCAGCTTCCCACCCCGGCGTTCGACGCCGTCATCCCCAAGCCATATGTCACCCATCAGAAGCTGTTCGACGCCGCCTACCCCCACGGACGGCACTACTATTGGAAGGCCCACAAGCTCGGCCCCCTCACCGACGAGATCATCGACATCGTCGTCGATCACGCCACCCAGGTGACCTCACCACTGTCGGCCATCCCGATCTTCTGTCTCGGAGGTGCTGCCGCGAGGGTCCCCGAGCACTCCACGGCCTTCCCCTACCGTGACGCCTCCCACGACCTCAACATCGTGGCCTCATGGCTCCCCGAAGAGGCCGGCGACGCCGACCGGCACATCGACTGGGTGCGCGGGATGTTCCACGCGTTGGAGCCCCACAGCCGTGGCGTCTACGTGAACTTCACCAGCGACGACGCCAGCCAGCGGGCGCGCCAGGCATACACCGGCCAGCAGTGGACCCGTCTGACCGCGCTCAAGGCCAAGTACGATCCGACGAACTTCTTCCGGATGAACACCAACATCCTGCCCGGATAGCCCGGATCGCACCGAGCCATCCTCGGCGCGGATCGCAGCCACCGCGCTGGTCGCGCCGGCCACTGCATGACGGCGACGCTCAGTTGTAGATGACGGCGCCGGTCGTGTCGGTGGCGGGGAAGGGGGACTGGTCAGGCCACACCTCGTCCGGCAGCGCCGCCAGCGGGAACCGGAGCAGCAGCCGGCTCGCCGAAGCCGCCCCGCCGCTGGCGACCGTCAGTTCGCCACCGAGCCGCTGGGCAAGCTGCCCCGCCTGACCGACCGGGGTGGCACCGGCCTGGCGTCCCAGCAACGGCCCCAGACGGCGATCCACGGGCGTCGACGCCGGCCCGCTCAGCGGCAAGCTGGCGGGATCGGTGGCGACCGCGATCAGCGCGCCGGCGGCGGTGGCTCGGGCAATCACCCAGGTCGGCGCGGCCGGCGGCAGGGCCGCGTCGGCCGCCTCAAGCAGGGCCAGCATCAGCCGCTCGACCTCGCCCGGCTCGGCCCGGACAGCCAACGGCTGCTCAGCCAGCACCGCCCACCGCCGCTCGGGGTGGCGCGCCAGCTTGCTGCTTGCTGTGGTCAGGACCGCGCCGGCGTCGGTCAACCCGGCCGCCATACGAGCCGGCGACGCCGGCTTGATGCCTGCCAGCAGGCCACCAAGGACACGGCGCTGGGTCTCGACCAGCCGCGCGTGGCTGTCCGCCAGCACCCGCGCGCCCTCGCGCACCTGGTCCAGCTGGGACAGGGCGGCGTGTCCGGCCGTGAGGGCGGCAAGCTGCGGGCCGAGCTCGGCGGCGAGCTGCTGGGTGGTCGTGGTCAGGGCGGCGATCGTGCCGAGCAGCCGCTGTTGCTCCAACGCCAACCGGCCCAGCTCGGCGCGGCCGCTGCCCTGCCACCACCATCGGTGCTCGGTAGGGGGCGCGGGTGGCGGCAGGTAGCGGGCGTGGAAGCGGCCGTCTGCGGCGCCTTCCAGGACCCAGGTTGAGCCCTTCTCATAGCGTGGTCGGCCCTCGGCGGGGAGGTCCCCGCGGTGGATGTCCCCGCGGGCGCGGAGCCTGGCGAACAGCTCGCCCAAGACCTCGCCGTGGGTGCACAGTGCCGCGCCGTCGCTGTCGGCGGCGGCCAACAGCTCGACCAGATGGTCCACGTCGCCGTCGGTGCCCAGGTCGTCGACCGATTCCAGGTCGAGGTCCAGCGCGGCCGCAAGCGGCAAGAGCGTTTGGCGGCAGCGCAGCGACGGGCTGGTCAACAGCCGATCGACCCGGAGCTCGGCAAGGGTCTCGAGGAGTCCTTCGGCCTGGGCCCACCCGCGGATGCTGAGCGGCCGCTCGGCGTCCGGCCCACTCCAGTGGCGCTTGTTACCGGCGTGGGCGTGGCGTACCAGCAGCCGCATCGATGCAACCTCCTGTGCGACGGCTCCGGTGCACGTCACCTTTCTTCACCTACCCAGCGGCGCCAGTCCATCTCACCGACCTGGCTGCCCGGGTCAAAGTTCACCAAGAGTTCATCCTGGCGACGTAGCCCAGGCTCCGAGCCTGGGCGTAGCGGCCACCAGCTGGGCCGGAGGTAAGGGCCCTGAGGCGACACGAGCGTCGTCAGCAAGGCCGCGCTTGGGCGGCGTTGGCGTCCGCGTCGTCGTCGGACTGGCGAGCACGTGTCGTTGCCGGGCCGCAGGGCCGGCCGGGAACCTCCGGCCTCATCCTTATCAGGCATATTCGCGGGATGCGTTCAAGCAGATAGAGCCCTCGGCGCCCGAGCGCCGACCCCTTGCGCCAACAGTGCTCGGGCGAGACCCTGACCTCGTGGTCGGTTCGCTAGGATCGGATGATTTTCCACTGCGACCGAGAGGAGTTCGCCATGGGGTCCATTTCGGAGCGGGAGAACGGGGAGATCGAGGCGGCAAACGCCTCCGGCACCACGCCGGTCGTCTTCATCCACGGCCTCTGGCTGCTGCCGAGCAGCTGGGCCAGCTGGGCGGACTTCTTCAGCCAGGCCGGGTACGCGCCACTGACGCCGGACTGGCCAGACGATCCGGAGACGGTTGCAGCGGCGCGGGCGAACCCGGACGTCCTCGCCAAGAAGACGCTGAAGCAGGTTGCCGACCACTCGGCCGAGGTGATCGGCAAGCTCAAGCAGAAGCCCGCCGTGCTGGGGCACTCGACCGGCGGATTGGTGGCCCAGATGCTTGCCGGCCGTGGGCTCTCGGCAGCCACGGTTGCCATCGACCCTGGCGTGTTTCGCGGCGTCCTGCCGCTGCCCCTCTCCGTGCTCAGGGGGGTTGGTCCGTTCTTGTTGAACCCCCGGTATCGGAGCCGCGCCATCACGTTCACCTTCGACCAGTTCAACTACGGCTGGACGAACGCCCTCGACGAGGACGAGGCGAAGCGCCTGTACGACACCTACCACGTGGCCGGGTCGGGGATCGCCCTGGCCCAGATGGGCAACGCCAACCTCAACCCCTGGACCGAGTCGAAGGTCGACACGAAGAACCCCGATCGGGGCCCGCTGCTGATCCTCGACGGGGAGAAGGACCACACGGTTCCCTGGGCGATCGCCAACGC
The DNA here is from genome assembly GCA_965651545.1 of uncultured bacterium. Lineage (GTDB taxonomy): Bacteria > Chloroflexota > Limnocylindria > QHBO01 > QHBO01 > DASSCW01. The sequence continues at coordinate 4,323 of CBFGSY010000130.1, forward strand.
CGCCTACAAGCGGCAGAAGCGCAACCCGGGCGTCACCGAGATCAAGAAGATGCCCAACCGCGGCCACTCGCTGACCATCGACCACGGCTGGCAGGAGGTCGCGCAGACCGCGCTCGACTTCGTCAAGCGGTTCGTCCCGGCCAAGCCGAGCTAGCCGACCGCCGGAACTGTCGGCTGCCGGGACACCGGCCAACGAACACGACGTGCACTTCGGGCCAGCACCCCGGCGCCCGCGTTAGGCCGCAGCAAACAGATCGTGCTCCCGCTCCAGGCCCTTGAGGCGGTACCGCCCCCGCGGCTCGAATGCCACTCCGGCAGAGCCCTCGGCAAGGTCGCGTGTGGTGCCCGACACGAGCACCTCGCCTGGGCGCGCCTCGTCCACGATCCGAGCGGCGGCGTGGACCGCCACACCGCGGACGGCGTCTGCGGTCAATGCGACCTCGCCACTGTGAATCCCGACGCGAATCGGGACCCGGATGGCTGCCAGCGCTTCAATCAGCGCAAGTCCGCAGCGGATCGCGCGCTCAGCGCCGTCGAACACGATCAGAAAGGAGTCCCCGGCGGTCTCGACCTCGCGGCCGCCGAAGCGGACCAGCACGGTGCGGACGACATCGTCGTGCATGGCCACCCTCTGTTTCCAGGCCGCGTCGCCGGCCTTGCGCGCCTGCTCGGTGGAGCCGACCATGTCGGTGAACAGAATGCTGGCCATCACGCGCGCGCTCTCGCCCGGCTGCACATCGAATCCGGCGCCGCCGGCCCAGTCGACCATGACCAGCTCTTCGTCGCCCTCCACCCAAGTGAGGTGCCCGGGTGGCAGATCGAAGACCTGGTTGGGGCCGATGACTACCTCCTCGCCTTCGTCGGTCCGGACACCCATCCGCCCACTGAGGACAACGCCTCGGTGATAGAGCTCGCACGAGGCCGTGCCGACCTGGGGCTGCGCGTGTGCCTGCCAGCTCCAGCCCGGCTGCAGGACATGGTGGCTGACCACCGTTCCCGCCAGGCGCACCTGGGACGTCGCACCCAGCGGATACGTCACCACGGCTTCGGGCTCACCGAGATCGCGGATCTCGACCCGGCTCACGGTGATCCTCATGATGACACGGGCCAGGCCCTGCGCCTGATGGCCGGACATAGGCGTCTCTCGCCCCGCTGGTCGGCGTGCTACCTGGCGGACTGCAGTTCCCAGGCGCCAATGATCGCGTCTTCGACGGCATCTGCGTTTCCCGCTTCGAGATCGGCGACGATCATCATGTGCTTCCGGTAGCGCTTTGGCACGGAAAATGTCTCTGGGAACGATTGCAATAGGAAGTCTTTGAAGTCGAACGAGGCGCGGATCACGACATGGCTGCGGTCGAGCTGCCGCGCAACCATGCGGCCCCGGTACCGCCACTCGAGCACACCGTTCCGGCGACGCTCGGCGACCCCGTCGAGCTGAGCGGCCAGGCCGCTGAGGTCGGCAAGCCTCACCGCTTCAACGGAATTCATCGATGCCGCGGCCGTCGTCGTGTCCCCAGCCATAGGCTGCTAGGTGGCCCCAACAGTCGGGGCGGCTGCCGTCGGTGTCCGTGACGCCGTAGGCGTCGGCAAGCTGGCGGGCGCTGACGATCGAGCCCTTCCAGCGCTCGGCGTCGCCGGCGCGGGCGAGCGCGGCAACGCCTCGGGCGACATACGTCGGCGACTCGGAGATGGCGAAGGCGGGACGGTCCCGGCAGGCGTCCCGCCAGTTCGCCTCGGAGACGCCGAAGTTCTCCAGCATCCGCTCGGAGCGCAGCCAGCCTGGAGTGACCCCCACGACCGCCACCGCCTCGTTCTCCAGCTCGACCGCGAGCCCCTTCACGATCCGCTCGACGTTGGCCTTGACGAGGTCGTAGTAGAAGCCCACGT
>CBFGSY010000131.1:0-6100 GCA_965651545.1 uncultured bacterium
GCCGTGCCCGGCCCGGCCCGTGTCCGCAGTTCCCGCCGCAGCTCACGAAGCCGGTCCGCGACGAGCCAGCAGGCGACCACGTCCGGGGCATGGCTCTCGAGTGCGATCACCCAGGGCGGTCGCCCTGCGACCTCGGTCACGGTTCGGATGCCAGCGCTTCGGCCAGGTGCGCGAAGGATGGGTAGCGATACGCGCCCGGGTACCACGTCGCGAAGTCCCAGGCTTCCCACTCACCGGCAGCGTCAATCAGGGCCGGGTTGAGCAGGAGCACCCGCATGTCGGCGGTTGTCGAGACCACGATCGTGTCGCCGAGCTGCTCAGCCGGCATCGTCGCCGGATCATTCGGATCGTCGGGCAGCTGCTCGGCGGGGATCGAAGCGCCTGCCACGGAGCGATAGCCCTCCATCCAGCCCGCGAGCCAATCAGGCTGCAGCTGGGCGAAGCTGTCGATCTCATGCACCGGCAGGAGTGCCAGACCGTGCTCGCCGGGCAGGTCCTCCGACGCGAGGAGTTGCCGGCGGTAGGAGGCGGGTAGGCGCAGCCCTAGCCGTTCCTCCGCCGCCCGGATCTCGTCTACGATGGCCACGCGGGCGAAATGCCCTAGAGGCGCTCGAAGCGCTCGACCGGGAGCACGAAGACGGTCGCCCCGCCGACCTCCACCTCGACCGGATACGGCATGTAGAACTCGCCAGGCTCCATGATCGGCGGCATCGGGTTCACGAACTGCCTGCGCGCGTGGCAATTGGCGCTGATCAGCTCCAGCACCGCGTCGACCTGGTCGTCCTCGACGCCCACCAGGATGGTCGCGTTGCCCTGCTTCAGGAACCCTCCCGATGACTGGAGCCGGGTGGCCCGGAACTCGCGTTCCAGCAGCGCATCGACCAGGGTGGCCGCGTCCTCGTTGTGCACGACGGCGGTGACGAGCTTCATGGGCGCCGGCTCAGCTCAATGCGGGCAGAGATCGATTATGGCGCAGGGGAGGAGCCGGGGGCCACCCGTCGGTCGCCCCGCGCCAGGTTCGCTGCTCCGCGCGTCACGCGCGGTGAGCAGCGTGAGCGGCTGAATCGCGGTCTCAGGTTCGTCCGAAGGCGGCCTTGACGTGCGGCTGGAAGAGATACCACAGGATGAGCGCCGAGATCGCAATGCTGACGATGGCGCTGACCAGCTGCCTGCTGTCGTTCACGAACTGCAGGATGTTGATCACGATGCCGGCTGCCTGCAGGCCGACGCCGAGCGTCCAGGCCCACGGCTTGAGCGTCCAGAAGCCGTACGCCAGCACGATGGCCAGCACGCCGTAGGCGAGCAGCAGCAGGCCAACGATCGTGGCGAGGCCGCCGCCCGCCACGCCGCCGGCCGCCGCAACCCCGCCGAAGCCAACGAGGGCGAGCCCGCCGAGAATGCCGAAGACGCCGCCGATGGCGGCCAGGATCGCGAGGACCGTGACGCCCGTGGGTCGCTGCATGAGACCTCCGTAACGGGCCGGCGCATCGATGGCGAGCGCGCTCCGGCGGACCCGCTGCGTTTGAGTATAGGAGTCAGCGCACCGCGAAAATGAGCGGCTGGACCGCGTGTTGGATGAGCGCGTCGGTCTCCGTGACCTTGCCGGAGCCGTCCACCACTCGGAAGCGCTCGGGCTCTCTGGCGGCAAGGTCCAGGTAGGCGGTGCGCACCTTCTCGAAGAAGGCCACTCCCTGGGTGTCTTCGAAGCGGTTCCATTGGCCGCGGCGCTTCCGACCCAGCCCAACCTCCACTGGCACGTCGATCAGGACCGTCAGGTCCGGCAGCAGCCCGTAGGTGGCGAAGCGCTGCAGCCGCCGCATCTCGTCGGGGTCGTTGCCGTAGCCGACGCCCTGGTAGGCGAGCGAGGAGTCCAGGTAGCGGGCGCAGACGACATGCTCACCGCGATCCAGGGCGGGCTTGATGACGCGTGCGGTGTGCTGCGCCCGCGCTGCGGCGTAGAGGAGCGCGTCGGCGCGCGGGTCCAGGTCGTCGGAGACGTCCCGCAGGTGAAGCACCAGCCGGCGCACCTCGTCGCCCAGCGGCGTGCCGCCGGGCTCGCGCGTGACCAGCACCGGCTCTCCGCGGGAGCGCAGCCACTCCCCGAGGTGGCGCGCGGCGGTCGTTTTGCCGCTTCCCTCGGAGCCCTCCAGCGTGATGAAGATGCCGCGGCGGCTCAGCGCCACGCGCGCCCCTCGTCGGGAAGCAGCTGCACCCTGCGGTTGGGCTCGGTCCCGCGGGAGCGCGACATGATGTTGTTGCGCTCCGCCATCTGGTGCTGCAGGCGCCGGACGTAGGCGTTCTGCGGGTCCAGCTCCATCGGCCGGCCAGACGCCTGCACCAGCCCGATCGCCTCCGCGGTCTCGCGCAATGCCGCCTCGGACGGATCGGCCTCCAGGTCGAAGAGGCTGGCCAGCAGGTTCTGCATCTGGAGGATCGTGTTCGTCTTGAGCACGTAGATGGGGATGCCATTCGACTCGGCGTCGCGCAGGGCGGACGGCTTGCGGCGGTAGTAATTGCGCAGGGTGACGACCGCATCCGCCTCATCCAGCTCGCGCGCGGTGGCGACGGGAACCCCCAGCTCGCGAACCGCCTGCTCCATGCGCTTGCGACTGACGCCGAAGGCGAACAGGTTCAGCGGCCGCTGGTTGCGAGCCGACTGACGCGCGCGGTTGGCGCCGACCGGCTGCTCGACCAGCTCCTGCTCCGTCGCCTGGTCGCGCAACGCCTGCTCGATCGCGCGGCGGGGGTCGGACGACTCGGAGGCCTCGTACCGCTCACCGGTCAGCCGCTCCCCGGGAAGCGCGCGGCTGCTGCGTCCCGGCGTGCCGCCGCGCCCGGGCAGCGCGCGCAATCCGGTCGCTCCGCCGGCGGCTCCGCGCGAGCGGCCGAAGGCACCGAAGCTGCCGGTGGGCTCCAGCGGGGCGAAGGCCGGGTTGCCGGCTGCCGTGTCGCTGATCCGGTAGTCGTACTTGGTGGCCGCCCGCAGCTCGCCGTTCTCACGCCAGCGGGACTCCGGCGGAACCATGTGCCCGCGCAGGATGGCATCCACCGTCTCCGCCACGTTGCGATGCACGATGACGCTGTCGCGCTCGACGATCTCCACCACCACGTCGAAGGTCGGCGGCGCCTTGCGTTCGAGCACCGTCTTCTGGGTGCCGCGGCGGCGGGCCTCCTCGTCGCCCAGCGTGACGGTCTGGATGCCGCCGACCAGGTCGGAGAGGGTGGGGTTGAGCATCAGGTTGTCGAGCGTGTTGCCGTGTGCTGTGCCCACCAGCTGGACGCCCCGCTCGGCGATGGTGCGTGCGGCGGCCGCCTCCAGCTCCGTCCCGATCTCATCGATGATGATCACCTCCGGCATGTGGTTCTCCACCGCCTCGATCATCACCCCGTGCTGGTCGGTGGGGGTGCGCACCTGCATCCGGCGCGCGTCGCCGATGCCAGGGTGCGGGATGTCGCCATCGCCGGCGATCTCGTTGCTGGTGTCGACCACGATCACCCGCTTGCCGAGGTCGTCGGCGAGCACGCGCGCAACCTCGCGCAGCATTGTCGTCTTGCCCACTCCGGGGCGACCGAGCAGCAGCACGCTCTGCCCGCCGTCGATCATGTCGCGGATGATGTCGATGGTTCCGAAGACGGCCCGCCCGATGCGACAGGTCAGGCCGACCACCTTGCCGGCCCGGTTGCGGATGGCACTGATCCGATGCAGCGTCCGCTCGATACCGGCCCGGTTGTCATCGCCGAAGGCGCCGATATGGTCGATCACATAGGCGATGTCGTGTTCCGCCACCTCGCGCTCCAGCAGCATCTCCTCGCCGTGCGTGAAGCGGGCCTCCGGCCGGCGGCCGAGGTCCATCACGATCTCCAAAAGGTCGGCGCGGCTGGCGAAGGTACGTACGCGGTCAACGATCTCGACCGGCAGCGCCTCGAGCAGCGCGTCGAGATCGTCGGTCGTCGCCTGGCGGATGGTCACGGTCGCGTTCTTCCTCCCTGCGGTCGCCTTCAGATGGCCGGCACCAGCGCCGGCTGTCGAACCCGGGCGCGGACCTCGCGCACCAGCAGCGTCACCCGGCCGATGGGCTCGAACCCGGCGGCCGCGGCCGTTCGCATGCCGGCCGACTCATATGTTCGCACCGGCGACAGCATGCCCGCTGCCAGCGCCTCCGCGCCCGCAGACTCCAGCACCGCGTGCAGGAACGATGCGCCGTCGATCCCGTCGCGGACGAGGAAGCGCAGGTAGTGCGGCCCCTCGCGGCAGCTGCCGTGCTGCGCGAAGCCACCGGCCCGCTGCTCGTGCGGCATCAGCCAGGCGTTCACGCCGGAGAAGTGCAGCAGCGGGTTCAGGCTGCTTCGCGGCACCACGCCCTCATGCCCGGATGACTCCCAATCCTCCGCCTGGTAGCCCTCGACACGAGCGATGGCCGGCGGCGTGGCGTGCGCCCACAGGTCGAACAGGTGCCAGGCGTCCGGGGCGCCGGCCGGTTGCAGCGGCATGTCGCCCTCGTGCGATGGCGCCGCCATGCCGTTGCGCCCCAGCACGCCGCGCAGCCATGAGCGTGGGCCACTCGCCGTCTCGGGCGGTCGGTAGTGGATCTCCTCCTGGGCATAGGCCATGAAACCCAGCTGGCCGAACAGCTCCAGGTTGTCGCGCACGTCGCTGCAGGCGGCGTGGAAGCGGGCGACGTTGCGCTGCCCGGCCTCGTCGATCAGTGCGCGCAGCAGCTCGTGGCGGATCTCGGCCGCCATCGGCCCGTCCGCCGCGTCGAGCTCGATGATCGCCCAGTCGTCGCGGTGCGGCTCCTCGATGGCGCGGCACGAGCCGACCAGCTCGCCGTCGGCCTCGGCCACCAGGTGCAGCGAGGCCGGGCGCAGCGGGAGCCAGGATGGGATCAGCGCCGCCAGGCTGATGCGCGACAGCGTGGCTGTTGGTGCCGGCACGCCGAGCGAGCGACGGTAGCCCTCCTCGGACTCGTGGACCCGGCGCGACAGCTCGATCAGCGCCTGCCGGTCGGTGATGCGGGCCGCCCGGATGGCGCCGTCGCTTACGGTCAAGTCGAGATCAGCTCCATCAGCAGCCGATGCAGCCGGCGATCGCCCGTCAGCTCCGGGTGGAAGGCGGTGGCCAGCACGCGTCCCTGGCGTACGGCGATCGGGCGACCCTGCGAATCGCGCGCCAGCACCTCGACGCCGGGACCGACATCGGTCACCACCGGGGCCCGGATGAAGACGCCGTGCACCGGATCGGGGCCGATGGCGGGAAGCTCGACATCGGCCTCGAAGGAGTCCAGCTGCCGGCCATATGCGTTGCGCTCGACGGCCACGTCGAGCAGGCCAAGGATCGGCTCCTCGCCATCGGTCAGCCGGTCGGCCAGCAGGATCATGCCCGCGCAGGTGCCGAGCATCGGCGCACCGGCGCGAGCCATCGCCAGGATCGGCTCCCGGAGACCGTACCTGTCGATCAGGCGGCGCATGGTGGTCGACTCGCCGCCCGGCAGGATCAGCGCGTCCAGCCCCTCCAGGTCCATCGGCAGCCGTACCGCCACCGGCTCGCCTCCGATCTGTCGGATGGCGTCCATGTGCTCTCGCACGGCACCCTGCAACGCCAGGACACCGATCCTCGGCGGTCGCATCGTCCCTCGGGAGGTGGCTGGCGCGGACGGCGCCGGCTGCGCCATGGTGCGTGCTACCAGCCGCGAACGGCCAGGCGCTCCTCGACCGGGATCTCGTTGAGGTCGAGCCCGCGCATCGGCTCGCCCAGCCCGGCGCTCACCTCGGCCAGGATATCGGGGTTGTCGTAGTGGGTTGTCGCCATCACGATCGCCCGCGCCACGCGCTCCGGCTCGCCCGCTTTGAAGATGCCGGATCCGACGAAGACCGCCTGCGCGCCAAGCTGGCGCATCAGGCTGGCGTCCGCCGGCGTGGCAACCCCGCCGGCACTGAAGTTGGGAACCGGCAGCTCACCGAGCTCGGCGGTCTGCTTGACCACGTCGAGCGGCGCCCGCAGCTCCTTGGCGGCGGCGAACAGCTCGTCCTCGCGCAAGCCGGACAGCTCGCGGATGCCCTTCATGACGGCTCGAATGTGACGGACCGCCTCCACGATGTT
>CBFGSY010000132.1:0-6075 GCA_965651545.1 uncultured bacterium
CTCGTCGGCTCGGGTGCGCCGGCCTCCAGCGACTCCAGCCCGTGGTTGCCGATGACGTGCAGCGCATCGGTGCCCAGCATCCGGCGCGCCTCGAGGGCCGGGCGCCCGGTCACGACCACCACCGAGGCCAAGCGCTTTGAGAGCGAGAGGAGCGCTGTTACCGCCTCGGGCAGCGGGCGGGCGGCGAAGGGATCGGACACGATTGGCGCCAGCGTGCCATCCAGGTCGGTGATCAGGCCGGCCGGCGCGACCGCCAGCGCCCCTCGGGCAAGCGCCAGCGCGTGGTCGGTCCGTTGCCCGGAGGCATCGGTCATGGGAGGGCCGGCGGCCCGGTTGCTAGACTCGGCCGCGTCATGCGTCGCTCGTGGTCAGGGATGGTGCTGCCGCTCCTGCTGGCGGTGACGGGTGCTGCCCTGATTATCGCGGGGCAGCTGGACCTCGACCAACCGCCCGTCGCCACCCTGCCGCCGATCCCGGACCCTACGGCGACGCCGGTGGCCCTCGCCACAGCCTCGCCTTCGAGCGGCGAAACGCCGGCGCCCACGCCCAGCCCAACCCCGATTCCGCGCGACTGGCACGCGGTGCGGCTGCAGATCGAATCGGTAGGGATCCTGGTGCGCGTCGAGCAGTCGAAGAGCGTGGAGACCGATTCGTTCCCGCCGGACGATGCGGCGTTCATCCTGCGCAACGGATCGCAGCCGGGCCGCGGCACCAATTCGTACATGTTCGGCCACGCGGTGAACTGGCTGTTCAAGCCACTGTGGAACATCCAGCTGGGCGCGCGGATCAAGGTGCTCATGTCCGATGGCGCGGTGCTGCGCTACGTGGTCACCGAGGTCCATCCAAACGTGGCCTGCCCGGACGACAACCCACCCAACCCGGAGCTGAACCCGGATCCCCAGCAGCTGCCGCTGGCACTGCGCCTGGCGGACGACTGCTCGCAGGGCGTCACCTGGACGCAGCCCACCGACCACGAGCGGCTGACCATGCAGACCAGCCAGGGCTACAACCGCAACTGGGGCGAGCTCGTGGTGGTGGCGGACCCGGTCCCTTAGCGGCGCAGACCGCGCGCGCCGACCAGCAGCGCCGGCAGGATCGTCACCAGCGCCACGCCCAGTGCGATGGTCAGCACGAAGCGCAGCACGTCGGCCGCCTCGCTGCGTGACCACGTCTCGAGCACCTCGACCAGCTCCAGCCTCTCGCGCGGATCGACTCCCACGAACTCGGGACGACCGAGCTGGACGACCAATGCGTCGCGCCGCTCGGGATCGTCGATCACTGCCGTCAGCTCGTCGATCCGGTTCTGGCCGATGCTGGTCAACAGCGCAAGACCGACGCTCATCCCAACCGTCCGCGTGATCTGGAGCATCGCCGACGCCACCCCATAGGCCGATGCGCCGGCCGCCTCGACGGCGGCGGTGGCCCGGGGCGAAACAGTCAGCCCGAAACCGCCGCCGAAGATGGCCAGGTCGCGGGCCAGGACCGGGAGGCCCGTGTCGGTGCCCCAACCAGTCGCCAGCCAGAGGCCGATGGCGCTGACCGCGACGCCCAGCACCGCGGTCAGCCGCTCGCCGGCCGCCGCGCTGACGATGCCGCCCAGCACAGCGCCGGCCGCGATGGCAGCGGTCAGCGCGGTCAGCGCCAGCGCCGACTGATCGGCCCCGGCATTCAGGACGCGATTGACGAACACCGGCCCGCCGATGATGGCGGTGGCCAGGGTGTAGCCGGTGAGGAGGCTCACCGCGTTGGCCGCCGCGAAGCTGCGGTCCGCGAAGAGGCGCGGGTCGATCAGCGGCGTGCGCAGGCGCAGCTCCAGCAGCACGAAGGCCAGCATGCTGGCGGCGGCCACTCCGAATCCGGCGAGGATGAGCGGATCCGCCCAGCCGCGCTGACCGGCCTGTGCCAGGGCGCCGATTCCGGTCAGCAGGGCGATGCTGATCAGTACGGCGCCAGGCAGGTCGATCCGGCCACGCGCACGCGGCGTCTCGATGCCGCCGGCGACCACGTAGATCATCAGCAGGGTCAGGATGCCGGCCGGCACGTTGAGGAAGAAGATCCACTGCCAGGCCTCCAGCTCCACGCCCGGCAGCGGCAGCCGGACGTTGAGCAGCACCCAGGCCCCATAGGCGGGACCGACCGCCATGCCGACGAACGTTGCGGCGCCCTCCACCCCCAGCGCGGCCGCTCGGGAGCGGCCTCCGAAGAGGTGGCTGGCGAGGGCCATGGAGAGTGGCACCAGGGCGCCGCCACCTGCTCCCTGGACCACCCGCGAGGCGATCAGCCAGTTGAGCCCGGCCTCCGTGCCCGCCAGCGGTGACAGGCCGGCGCCAAGGCTGCCCGCGCAGAAGAGGATGAGTGCCACCACGTACAGCCGGCGAGCGCCCCACAGGTCGGCGGCCCTCCCGGCCAGCGGCATGGCCACCACGTAAGCGAGCAGGTAGGCATTCACGATCCACGAGGCGCGGGCCAGGTCGGCCCAGCCGCCGAAGTCGGCCACGATCGACGGCAGCGCAATGGCCACCACCATCAGCTCGGCGCCGCCCAGGAAGACGCCCAACGAGGCGACCACCAGCACCGCCCAGGCGGCGATGGGGTGCATGCGGACCGAGGCAGCGTCGCTCACAGGTCGGCCCGACCCAGCGTGGCGACGCCCAGCACCAGGCCCGCCGCGGCAAGGGCCATGGACACGCCGGCGGAACGGAGCGAGTCGGCAATCGGGCGCGATGATTCGGTGAGTCCACCCAGCAGCGCAAGCCCAGCAGCTGGCGCGGGCACTGCCGCCAGGTCAGGCGCCAGGCCGGCGGCGGCCGGGACCAGGGCGCCCGCCACCAGCAGCCCGGTCAGCAGCCCTGCCAGCGCCGAGGGCAGCAGCGCGCCGAGGAAGAGGCCGAGCGCCACGCCGGCTGCCCCGGCCGCCCACGCCGCGACCAGCGGCACGGCCATGGCCAGTGGCCCGTCCAGCGTCCCACTCGCCTCGCCAATGGTCAGCCATGCCACTGCCCCGGCCGGCACCAGGCCGATCAGCAGGACCACGACGAATGCGATGAACCAGCCAAGGATCACCACCGCGCGCGGGACCGAGCGGCTCACCAGCCAACCGACCGTCCCGCGCGCCCGCTCGCCGGCGATGGCGCTCGCCGCCAGCCCGGCGATCAGTCCCAGCGCGATGCCCAGCCCGATGCCGAACAGCTGCAGAGCGCTCCAGCTGCGACCGGCAAGCTCGACCGGTGCCGGGGGCAGCAGCGCAGTCGGCAACGAGGCCAGCATCACCGCGCCAACTGCCAGCAGCAACCGGAAGCTGATCCAAAGCTCACGCAGGGCGAGCCCGGTGATGGTCAGCAGCCGGTTCACGCGCTGTCAGCCGGCGGCTGCTCCGTCGCACTCAGGTCCGCCAGCGTGGAGATGCCACGCAGCGAGAGCGGCAGATGTTGCTCGGTCAGATCCTCGCGCCGCGCGTGGATGGCGACCCGCCCGCCGCGCAGCAGGGCCACCTGGTTGACCAGCCCATCCTCGCTGGCCGGATAGCGACTGGCGAGCAGCACGGTCCGTCGCCGACCATCCACCTGCAGCAGCCGCACCCTCTCCGCGGCATGCAGCGCGCGCAGTGGCTCGTCAAGCAGCAGAACTTCTGGATCGGTGAGCATGGCGGCCGCCAGGCCAACCCTCTGGGCGAGCGCCGGCCCGCCGCGGCGGATGGGGGCCCGCAGTCTGGGGCCCAGCCGATAGCGCTCGATGGCCGCCTCGCTCCGGCGCCGCCGCTCGGGGCGATCAAAGCCCGCCAGCCGGCCGGCCAGGTCCAGCACCTCCAGCGGCGAGAGCCATTCGTAGTAACCGCTGTCCGGTCCCAGGTAGGCCACCCGGCGCCGCCAGCCACTCGTCGACTCGTCGTCGCGAGACAGGCCGGCCAGGTCGAAGGTGCCGCGGTGGGGCCGGACCAGGCCGGCCAGGATGCCAAGCAGCAGCGAGCCAGCACCCTCAGGATCCGAGACGATCAGGAGCCTGGCGCCGACGGGGACCCGGAGGTCGACCCCATCCAGCAGCCGCTTCCGGCGTACCGAGCGCCGCAGCCCGCTGATCACCACCGCCGCCGGGCGCAGCAGCCGGACCGATCTCGACGCCCACAGCGCGTCGGGCGTGGAGCTCGTCAGCGTAAGCCTCCTCGGTGGCAGCGATGCCGTATCGGTGCCCGAGTCTAGCACCGGGTTGACGCGCCACCCGGGTGGCCAATATCATAAGCGCCCGCTTATATCAATCTGCATTTGATAAAGAACCGCTAGGATATGACCATGCCTCGCGAGACCGGCGCGGAGGGCGACCTTCGCCGGCTGCGCTCCCTCTACCGCGCTCTGGGAGACGAGACGCGGCTCAAGATCATCGGCATCCTGGCCGAGGTCGGCCCGCTCCCGGTCAACGCACTCTCCTCGCGCGTCGGCCTCTCGCAGCCGCTGATCAGCTGGCATCTGCGCATCCTGCGGCTGGCCGGCCTGATCGGCACACGGCGGCAGGGGCGCGAGGTCATCTGCCGGCTGCGGACGGCAGCGTTCGAGGAGCTGCACGAGGCCGAGGCGCGCCTGATCGGCGGCACCATCGGCGTGAACGCGGCCCCGGTCGCGCCCGCGGCCGATGAGCTATCGGTCCCGCACGGCGGGGAGGTGCCGGATGTCGGCTAGTCAACCGCGCGCCCACGACCTGCGTCGCGGCGACTCGCTCCTCTCGGCCAGGGCCAAGGAGGCCGGACGCGCCGTGCTCGCCCCGGTGGTGCGGCTGGCGGTGGCGATGCGACTGACGCCGAATGCGATCACCATCATTGGCTTCGCGGTGGTGGTGGCTTCTGCCGCGCTGATCGGCACCGGCAGCCTTCTGGCCGGCGCCCTGGTGTTGACCGCCGGATCGCTGCTCGACGCCGTGGACGGCGCGCTGGCACGGGCGACCGGAGTGACCAGCGCCTTTGGCAGCTTCCTGGACTCCACCCTCGACCGGGCGGCGGAGGCCGTCCTGTACGGCGGCATCATCGCTTACTACCTGGTGGCAAGCCCTGACCCGCTTTTGCCGGTGCTGCTGGCGCTCGTCGCGCTGGCGGGCTCGTTCATGGTGAGCTACACGCGCGCCCGGGCGGAGGGCATCGGCCTCGCAGCCTCGGTGGGGATGGCCCCCCGGACGGAACGGCTGGTGCTGATCGTTGGCGGCATCGCGCTTGCGGGGATGGGCTTCGGGATCGCGCTGATCGGCGCCCTCGTCGTGATCGCGATCCTGTCGGTGGCAACCACGGTCCAGCGCATCTGGCACGTCCATCGGCTCACGAACCATGGGCTGACGAACAACACCACAAGGGAGAACTGACACGGTGGCTGACGGCAACGGCAAGAGCGCGACCAACGGCAAGGGCAGGGGGGACCCGAAGGTCCGCGTCGCCATCGTGGGCGTCGGCAACTGTGCATCCAGCCTGGTCCAGGGCAGGTACTACTACGCGGACGCCAAGGAGACGGACTTCGTCCCTGGCCTGATGCACGTCAACCTGGGCGGTTACCACGTCAGTGACATCGAGTTCGTGGCCGCCTTCGACATCGACAAGGAGAAGGTCGGCAAGGACCTGTCAGAGGCGATCTGGGCTGGCCAGAACAACACCTACAAGTTCTCGGACGTGCCGCACACCGGCGTGACGGTCGATCGCGGGATGACGCACGACGGGCTTGGGAAGTATCTCGGCCAGGTGATCACCAAGGCCCCGGGGCCGACGGCCGACGTGGTGGGCATCCTCAAGGAGCGCGAGGTCGACGTGCTCGTCTCCTACCTGCCGGTGGGCAGCGAGGAGGCGACCAAGTGGTACGTCGAGCAGGCGCTGCAGGCGGGCGTGGCCTTCATCAACGCCATCCCGGTCTTCATCGGCCGCGAGCAGTACTGGCAGCGACGCTTCGCGGAGAAGGGGCTGCCGATCATCGGCGACGACATCAAGAGCCAGGTTGGCGCCACCATCACCCATCGGGTGCTGACGAGGCTGTTCATGGACCGCGGCGTGCGCGTCGACCGCACCTACCAGCTGAACTTCGGCGGCAACACCGACTTCCTGAACATGCT
>CBFGSY010000133.1:0-6065 GCA_965651545.1 uncultured bacterium
CGCTGTGGCGCGGGGCGCGGCTGCGCGACCTGCTGGATCGAGCCGGCGTCCAGGACGGGGCAACGCAGGCCGTTGGCCGGGCGTTCGACGGCTGGACGGCGGGCTTCCCGACTGCCTGGCTGGACGTCCCGGACCGCGAGGCGCTGGTGGCCGTTGCCATGAACGGCGAACCACTGCCGCCGGAGCACGGCTTCCCGGCCCGGCTGATCGTGCCCGGCCTGTTCGGCTATGTATCAGCCACCAAGTGGCTGACCAACATCGAGCTCACCACCATGGACTTCGACGGTTACTGGGTGCCCCTCGGCTGGGCCAAGGAGGCGCCGATCCTGACCCAGTCGCGGATCGACGTTCCACGATTCGGCTCATCGCTCCAGGCCGGCACGGTCCCGGTGGCCGGGGTGGCCTGGGCCCCGGATCGGGGAGTCTCGGCGGTGGAGGTCCAGGTCGACGACGGACCCTGGGAGCCCGCCGAGGTGTCGACGCCCATCTCGGATGCCACCTGGGTGCAGTGGCTGTACCGCTGGCAGGCGGCATCGGGCACCCACACCCTACGCGTGCGCGCCACAGATGGCGACGGCGAGGTGCAGACCGACCAGGTGACGCGTCCGCCGCCTGACGGTGCTCGCGGCCACCACACGATCGAGGTCAGGGTCGCCTAGCCGCGTGCCTTGACGGCACGCGCAGAATCGGGTGCGTGCCAGCGCCCCGAGCACCACTGGTCATCGTCAACCCGGCGGCCGGCATGGGTCGCGCTCACCGGCTCGCGCCGACCATCCGCGCCGCGCTGCAGCGCCCGGGCGTGGACGCGAGGCTGGTCGAGACCCGTGAGCCCGGTCACGCCGAGCAACTGGCGGCGGCCGCCGCGGACCTCGGCCATGATCGGGTCGTGGCGGTCGGCGGCGACGGCACCGTCCAGGAGGTGCTCAACGGGCTGATCGCCGCGGGCCTCGGCGCGGCTGGCGGACCGCTGGAGCTCGGCGTCGTGCCCGCCGGCCGGGGAAATGACCTGGCGCGCAGCCTTGGCCTGCCCAGCGCACCGCTGGAGGCGCTGGAGGTGGCGCTCGGCGGCACAACCCGTGCCCTTGACCTGGGCAGCGCTGCACACGACGGCCAGCTGCGCCACTTCGCCGCCGCCGGAGGTACCGGCTTCGACGCCCAGGTTGCCTTCACCATGGCCGACCGGCGCCGTGCGTGGCAACGCGGGCGTGCCGGCTACTTCCTCTCCACCCTCAACGAGCTGTGGCGCTACCGCAACCGCGAGCTCCGACTTGGCCTCAAGCTGGACGGGGAGTCGCGCGAGCTCGAGGGGCGGTTCCTGTTCGTGGCCTTTGCCAACGGGCCGTACTACGGCGGGGGCATGCAGATCTGCCCGGGGGCGTCAATCGACGACGGCCTGCTGGACCTGTGCCTGGTCGGTGACATCTCGAAGCTCGGCGCGCTGCGGGAGCTGCCCGGGATCTATCGGGCCGCCCATGTCGATCATCCGTTGGTGGCGCTGGCAAGGGTCCGAAAGCTCACCATCGAGGGTGAGCCGGGCACCCGTGTGCACCTGGACGGCGAGCCGTTCGGGGAGCTGCCGGTCGAGGTCTCGGTGGTGCCCGGCGCGGTGGCGGTGGCCGTCCCGCCTGGATCGGCTAGCGTAGGGGAGTGACTGCCGATGGAATGCGGCGCGGTCAGCGGCTGGTCGCCCCGGACGGCCAGCGGATCGGGACAGTGGATGCTGTCTTCGCGGATTACTTGCTGGTGCGTACCAGCGGCCTGTTGCCGGTCGACCTGTACGTGCCGCGCCCGGAGGTCACGCCCGGCGCGGACGGGAAGCTGGTCTCCCGGCTCACGCCGGCGGAGGCTTACACGGCCTGGCATCGGCCCCTCAAGCGCGCACCCCATGATTGACCGATGAACCGGCTGCCCGGCGATGTCCTGGCCATGCTGCGCGATGCGCGCGAGGTCGGCATCGAGACGCGACCGGCGCCCGATGTCCCGCCGCACCGCACCACCATCTGGGTTGCGGTCGACGACCAGGAACGCGCGTTCATCCGCACGGTTCGCGGGCCCGACAGCCGCTGGTATCGCGAGGCGCTGTCGAATGAGACCGTCGGCATCCTGGTCGATGGCCAGCGCATCGAGGTGCGGGTCGAGCTGGCCGCCGACCCGGAGCGCATCGAGGCGTGCTCAGCCGGCTTTCGACGGAAGTATCGGACCAGCCGCGCATCGCTGGCCGCGATGCTCATGGCCGAGGTGCTGCCGACGACGTTGGAGTTGCTGCCGGCCGGCTAGGCCGTTTCGTCAGGCCGATAGGGGTTTCGCCGCCGCGTAACGCTCCTCGGCCTGGTCGATGGTCAGTCCGCGCTCCCAGGTTGCCTCGAATGATGTTTTCAGCAGCATCGCCAGGGACGGGTGCTCGACGACCATGATCGTCAGGTCTCGTCCCGACCCGACTGGATCCTGCATGCCAAACATCACGATGGTCTCGTCGATGATCACCAGCTTCAGTGGCAGCCGTTCGACGAACCGAGCCTCCTCGCCGGCTTCGATAAACGTTCGAATACCCGCTATCACGCTCGGATCGTCAAAGACGCCGAACTCGTAGATGCTGCGGGCCCGGTGCTGGCGCAGCAGGTTCAGTCCCTCAAGGTTCTCCTGAGGCGGCGTGGCGTAGGGTGGCTTGGTGAATACCAGGATCTCGTCCTTGACACCCGCCTGCAGCTCTGCGAAGCGCTCGTTGATAGCGCCCGCGTCGCGCAGGACCTCGATGTACTCCAGCGGATCAGTGTGGGCCTGGCCCGATGCGTAGACCGGCGCCAGCTCACCGATCACCATCTCGGCGCTGCGCTCCAGGTCGGCGAGGTCGCGGCGATGGGCGGCCACCAGCCGCTCGATGGCCATCTCCGGAGCCACGGCCGCATACTTGACCACCGAGCCCGGCCGCGACGATGCGAGCCCCTTTTCGACGAGGCTGCCCAGCACGTCGTAGATGCGCTGGCGCGGCAGCTCGGCCTGGCGTGCCACCTGGGCAGCGGTGAAGGAATCGCGGCCAAGCAGGGCAACGTAGGCCTTGGCCTCGTAAGTCGTCAGACCGAGGCTGATCAGGTCGTGGATCGAACGTGGTGGAGAGGCCATCGATCAGGAGCGTAGGGCACCACGGAACGTGGTGTCAACTGCTCGGTGAATGGACACGACGGGCAGTGACACAGGGTCGCCGAGTCGCGGCGGCATCGGTCATGCGGTACCCTTGAAGTGCCATGCCAGAGCCTGAGACAGTCCCTCACAACCCGCAGGCGGAGGCCTTCTACACCCATGTGATGGGCGGCGGCAAGGTCGAGGCAGACGACTGGATGCCCGACGACTACCGCGCAGCGGTCCTCAAGTTCGTGGAGATGCACGCCAACAGCGAGCTGATGGGCGTGCTGCCGGAGCGTGAGTGGATCCTGCGTGCACCCACCCTCAAGCGCAAGCTGGCGCTGACGTCGAAGGTCCAGGATGAGGTCGGGCACGCCCAGCTGCTGTACCGCGTGGCGGAGGACCTCGGCAAGCCGCGGGAGCAGATGCTGGCCGACCTGCTGGCCGGCAAGACCAAGTTCCACAACGTGTTCCACTATCCGACGGCGTCGTGGGGCGACGTTGGGATCATCGCGTGGCTGGTGGACGCGGCGGCCATCGTGTCGCAGCAGGCCCTGCGCGACTCGTCGTACGCGCCGTACGCGCGAACGATGAAGAAGATCTGCTGGGAGGAGTCCGTGCACATCATGCACGGGCGTGACGTCGTCCTCACTCTGATGAACGGGACCGATGCCCAGCGGGCCATGGTCCAGGACGCCCTGAACCGATGGTGGGGGCCCCTGATGCAGATGCACGGCCCGCCTACGGACCCGGCCAAGGACAAGGACCTTCAGTGGCGGATCAAGGCCAAGAACAACGAGCAGCTGCGCCAGGAGTTCCTGGGGATCTACGTGCCTCGCATCCGGGAGCTTGGGCTCACCATCCCGGACCCGGAGCTGCGCTACGACGAGGCCGAGGGGCGCTGGCACTACAGCGAGCCGGACTGGGATGAGCTGCGCAACGTGGTGACCGGTCACGGCCCGATGTCGCAGGAGCGGCTCCAGTTCCGCCGCGACGCCCGCGACGCGACCCAGTGGGTGCGCGACGCGATCCTGGGGCCGACCGAGACCGCTGTCGCCTAAACCTGGCCTCCGCCGCTCGCCGCCGTCTCTCGGCGGCGCTCTCTCGGCGGCGCTCGCAGGTGCTTTTTTCTCAAATGGGCACCCAGGGAACGTTAGTTGGGAGATCGCGCCTTCCGACCCGCCAATTCACGCTCGGCGAGCTGTCCGCCCAGTGGTGGCAGACCAGTAGCCGCCCTCTAACGTTCCGTGGGTGAACAGATGAGGGACATTCAGCCGGTTTCCACGCATTACGGGCACCAGGTGCCGATTCGAGACCATTCAGTCCGCCGCGGTCGCACTGGGTCGACCGGTGCGCGGTGGGCGGCCGCACAGTAGGCTTCGAACGTGAAAAGCGAAGCGGGAGAGCCGCGCGACAGGGTCTGGGAGGTCTTCCGGCAGGAATCGGAGGGTGACCCCATGATCCACGGCGGCAACGTCCGCGCACCGGACGAAGAGCTGGCGATGCATTACGCGCGCGAGTTCTACGGCAGGCGCCAGGAGAGCCATCGCCTGTGGGTCGTGCCGCGAGAGGCGATCGTGGAGCTGGACGATCCGGACCTGCTGCAGCCGCCGTTCGATCGGTCCTTCAAGCGGCCGGGCGGGTATGTCATCAAGCACAAGCTGGAGGCCGCGAAGGAGCGCGCCAAGGGGGCAACCGGCGGCCCGGAGCCGGCAGAGTGAGCGACGAGCTGGCACCCGAGACGCGCGACGCACTGGCCGAACTGGTGCTGGCGATAGCGGATGACGAGTTCGTGATCGGCTTCTGGGACTCCGAGTGGACCGGCATTGCCCCGATGCTCGAGGAAGACGTCGCCATGAGCAGCACCAGCCAAGACGAGATCGGCCACGCCCGCGCCTGGTACGAGCTGGTGGCGCAGCTGACCGATGACGACGCCGACCGCATCGCCTTCGGCCGCGAGCCTGAGGCCTACCGCCACGCGCCGCTCATGAATCACCCCCGGACCGATTGGGCTTTCACCGTCGCCCGCCGCTTCCTGTACGAGCACGCCGATGCCGTGCGGCTGGAGGCATTGAGCCGATCGTCGTTCACGCCGGTCGCCGAGCTGGCGGCCAAGATGCGCCGCGAGGAGACCTATCACCTGCTGCACTTCGATGTCTGGCTGCGACGCCTCGCCGAAGGTGGCGGGGATGCCAGGGGGCGGTTGGAGGCAGCGCTGGAGCGCCTCGCGCCGGAGGCAGCGGCCGTGTTCGCCCCGCTCGAAGGGGAGCGTCAGCTCACGGAGGCGGGCATCCTGGCCGAGCCGATGGGGACGCTGCGCCGCCGCTGGCTGGAGCGCATCGGTCCCATCCTGGAGGAGCTGAGGCTGCCTGTTCCGGACGCGGGTGCGCAGCCGGACGCAGATGCCAGAAAGCACAGGACCGATGATTTCGCCTGGTTGCACGGCCAGTTCACGATGGTGGCACGGTCCGAGGTGGCGGCAACGTGGTAGCGAGCGCACCGACGCGCGATCCGAGGCAGCTGGCCGTGTGGGCTGCGCTGGATGAGATCACCGACCCGGAGATCCCGGCGATCAGCCTGGTCGAGCTGGGCGTGATCGGCGAGGTGGCGTTCGAGCCGCGCCATGCAGGCGGGGAGCGGCTGACGGTCGAGCTGCTGCCCACGTTCGTGGGCTGCCCGGCCATCGACGTCATGCAGCAGCAGATCGGGGAGCGGCTGCGCGCCCTGGAGCTGGCGGACGAGGTGCAGGTCGAGCTGAGCTTCCGCGTCCCGTGGACGTCGGACCGCATCAGCCCGGAGGGACGCGAGAAGCTGCGAGCGAGCGGGTTCGCGCCGCCGGCCCTCATCGGTCCATCGTTCGACGGCGCCGAGCTGCAGGTGCTGCTGGGTGTGGCGACCTGCCCGTACTGCGGATCCCGCAACACCACCCTGGATAATCCGTTCGG
>CBFGSY010000134.1:0-5967 GCA_965651545.1 uncultured bacterium
GAGAAGGTCGTCATCACCTGTGCGCTGACGGGCGGGATGACCGTCCCCGCGCAGAGCAAGGCCATCCCGGTCACGGTGGACGAGATCGTCGAGGAAGGCATCCGGGCGGCCGAGGCGGGCGCCGCCGTGCTGCACGTGCACGTGCGCGAGGAGTCGACCGGCCGTCCGGTCGCCGATCTAGACCTGTTCCAGCGGGTGCTCTCGGGGTTGAAGACGCACACCGACGCCGTGCTGCAGCCGACGACCGGCGGTGGCCGGAACATGACGATCGAGGAGCGGGCCGGGGTGCTGCGGTTCCGCCCGGAGATGGCGACGTTCAACGCCGGCAGCTTCAACTTCGGGATCTTCCCGGTGGCCAGGCGCGACCTGCCGTTCGCGGACTGGGAGCGCGAGTACGTCGAGGGCACCCGGGACTACATCTTCAAGAACACCTTCGCCGACATGGCCTACATGGCCGAGCAGATGCGACAGGCCGGCACCCGGCCCGAGATCGAGGTGTACGACGTCGGCCAGCTGTTCAACCTGCAGCAGCTGGTCAAGGAGGAGCTGCTGGCGCCGCCGTTCAACATCCAGTTCGTGCTGGGGGTCCTCGGCGCGAACGCCGCCGAGCCGGACCAGCTCATCCACATGCTGCGTACGGCCGAGCGACTGTTCGGGCGCGACGCGTTCACGTGGTCGGCCGCGGGTGTGGGCTACCCCGGCGAGTTCGACCTGGTCGCGCTGTCGCTGATGCTCGGCGGCAACGTGCGCGTCGGCCTGGAGGACAACCTGCGCGTACGCAGGAGCGAGCAGGCGAAGTCCAACGCCGCGCTGGTCGACAAGGCGGTCGAGCTGGCACGGCTGATGGACCGGAGTCCAGCGACTCCGGCCGAAGCTCGCGAACAACTCGGCCTGAAGGGTCAGGACGCGGTGGGGTTCTGACGGCTCAGGGAGTCTGCCCGCACGGACGCTGCCCTGAACCTGCGGACTTGTCGTCAATCGTGGCGGTGTTTGCGGCTGACTCCGGCCCGCCGCTCATGTTCGTCAACCCTTGACAAACGCTCGCGGCGCCGATGGAGTGACCTGTTAGCAACTGGAGTCGTGGGCTCGAGCATTCTTCACCTTCGCTGTGGAATGAAGCGGTGCTCGGGTGGGCAAAGACTTTTTGGGGACGGTTGGCGATCCGCACGACGTAGGCGGGTCACCAACTTGTCACGACGGCCAGGGCACGAGGGCTCCCGCCCTTGGCCACCGTCCGGGGGGTGGCGTGCGGCGGGGGGTCTGCCTGAGCACGCGAACAGAGAGGAGCCCCCGATGGCCGACGCCACTGTCTCCCAACAGGCACGGGCTGCCGTCCAGCTACCTTCGAAGTACCTTCCCGAAGCAGAGACTCGCGACCTACCGGAACCCAAGTCGCTCAAGACATACATGGGCGCGAGCATCATCATCACCGCCACTGCGCTCGGTTCCGGCGAGCTCATCCTGTGGCCGTACATCACCACCCAGGTCGGACTCGGTCTGGCGTGGCTCGCCGTTCTCGGCATCACGCTGCAGTTCTTCCTCAACATGGAGATCGAGCGCTACACGCTGGCCACGGGGGAGACCGCCGTCACCGGCTTCTCCCGGATGTGGCTGCCGTGGGGTCTGATCTTCGTACTCGGCGCGGTGCTACCGAACACGTGGCCCGGCTGGGCCTCGAGCGGCGCGACCGTGTTCACGTTCATCTTCGGGTTGAGCGAGGGCGCCGTACCGCTCGTTGCGACCATCTTCCTGCTCTCCATCGGCCTCGCGGTGAGCATCTCACCGGTCATCTACCAGACGCTGGAGAAGGCCGAGGGCGCCATGGTCGCGGCCATTCTGGTTTTCGTCGTCGCGGCGATCTTCATTGCCACCGAGGCGAGCGCCTGGAGCGCGGTCATCACCGACGCCGGAGCCGGTGCGGCCAACATTCCGAACTACATCACCGAGCTCGGTGCGGCGTCGCTCTTCGGCGCGGTCGTGTTCGCCGGTGCCGGTGGCGCGAACAACCTGGTGCAGAGCAACTACATCCGCGACAAGGGCATGGGGATGGGCGTGCACATCCCCAACATCGTCTCGCCGATCACCGGTGACGAGGTCGCGGCCCCGTCGCTCGGCTACACCATGCCGGCGACGCCGGAGAACGAGCGGCGCTGGAAGAAGTGGTGGAAGATCGCCAACCAGGAGCAGCTGATCACCTTCTGGGCGATCGGCGCCCTGCTGCTGGTGGCCCTGATGGTCACCGTGTACTCGACCGTCGGCGTTGACGAGAACGCCGGCACCGACCTCGAGTTCATCCAGGGCCAGGGCGAAACCTTCGGCCAGGTGATCGGGCCGTGGTTCCAGATGTCGTTCTACGTCGCCGGGTTCCTGATGCTGTTCTCGACCAACATCGGCGTCATCGACTACGTCAGCCGGCTGACCGGCGACTCGCTGAAGGTGTCGTTCCTGAAGAACAGCGAGTTCTGGAGCGAGAGCAAGGTCTACCTGACCGTCACCTGGTTCATGATCATCGTCGGCTCGACGATCATCTGGACCGGCATCGAGCCGGTGCTCCTGCTGATCATCGCCTCCGCCGGCGGCGGGTTCGTGATGGCGTTCTACAGCGTGCTGCTGATCATCCTGAACCAGAAGACGCTGCCGGAGTTCGCCAAGCTGAAGGGCTGGAGGCTGCCGGTGATGATCTTCACCGCGCTGTTCTACTGCTCCTTCGCAGGGGTCCTGATCTACCAGATGGTCGTGCACGGGCCGGCGTCGATCACCTGATCAACGGTTCTGTTCGGCGGCCCGGACCTGGGCCTTGAGTACTCGAGGAGGTGGCTGTGGGCGGCAGCTTCAAGCGGCTCCGGATCCTGATCCTGTTCACGCTGACGATATTCGCCGCCCTCACCACGCTGGCGTACGCCGTCGGGCTGCTCACCTGAGCGGCCCGGCCCGGGCCAGGACCTGATCACACGAGAAACGCCACGATGGGCGCCCTGGGAGGGGCGCCCATCGCGGCGTTTTCTGCGCGCGTCAGTCTGTGTCGACCTGGAGCACGGCGTCGATGGTCTGCTGGCCGACGGGACCGTCGGACTGTGCCGCCGCGATCATCAGGTCGCTGGTCATCTCGATCTCGGCCAACAGCTCACTGTCGTGCAGCGGCTGGTCGAGTGAGTCAGTCATCATCGGTTCCCTTCCCCACGGCGTGTCACCCACGTCAACGCATAGCGGCGATGGTGGGTTATGGCCCGTTCGGGTCATTTGCGCCTAGTCATTGATGCCTACCCGCCCCGTTGACGCGCTATGCATGCTCCGCGCAGGCTGTGGCATGAGGA
Organism: uncultured bacterium; assembly: GCA_965651545.1. GTDB lineage: Bacteria > Chloroflexota > Limnocylindria > QHBO01 > QHBO01 > DASSCW01. Next base: position 3,315 of record CBFGSY010000134.1, read on the forward strand.
GGGAGAATGCGAGTCCTGCGTGCCCTGGGCGGCGGGCTGCTGTGGATCGTCGCGGCGTTGCTCGGCCTGGTCGCCGTTGTGCTCTGCGTGACGATAATCCTGCTGCCGCTCGGTCTGCCGCTGCTGGCGGTCTCGCGGCGGCTCTTCGGAGTCGCGATGAAGCTCATGCTGCCGCGCGCGGTTTCCCATCCGGTGGACGAGACGAAGAAGTCCATGCGGCGGAACAGTCGTAAGGCGAGGCAGAAGGCCCCCGACGTCAGCCCGGGCGACAAGGTACAGAAGGCGGGCAAGCAGGCCCGGAAGAAGGCGAGGAAGGCACGTCGCAGGGCGCGCAAGCGCCTCAAGGCGTCGTAGAGCTTCGCTCCAGGCGTGGTTGGGGGGGTGCAAGCACGGATCGCGTTCATGCGAGTACCGTGCGCTCATGAGGCACAGGGCGGACGTCGCGCCGACGCTGGAGTACCCCCGGCCGGTGCTCCCCGCTGGCCTCACCGAGGACGAGCAGGACGAGTTGCTCGATCAGCTGATGGACCAGCTCATTTCCGGTGAGTCGGTCGAGACCGCGGCGCGGCCGAGTCACCGGTAACGGGCTGGGCCGTACCGACTGGGGACCAGCTGGCTCCGGCTCGGAACCGCGCGGCCGGCGGGCCCGTCCGCCGGCCCTCCGTTACAGACGTCGCAGCCCAGCGCCTCGAGGAAGGTCAGCCGGTGGTGGTTCCACCGTGCGGCTTCATGGATGGACGCGCTGATCCACGGTCCACCCGGGTTGCGGCAGACGTACGGCTCCTGCGGAGCGTCCTTGACGGCGCGCATCGGGCAGAGACGTCTTGGGACGATGCTCACCGCAACGGTGAAGGTGTGGAGCGGCTCGTCGTTCGGGTCGGTGCTGACCACTGTCAGCGTGCCCGGTGTCCAGCGGTAGAAGGCCGGCTGGCCGCACCCGCGTGCGACCACGGCGACAACGCTCTCGGCGACGCCGAGGACGGCGATGCTGCGTTCGGCCCACTGCCAGTCCGGTGCGCGAACCCCGGCTGGCCGGGTATGCCAGCCGAGGTCGCGGAGGAGGTCTCGCAGCCGGGCATGGCGGGAGAGGTTGACCGCCAGCGGCCGCGAGCGCCCGTAGGGGTTCCAGGCGGTCAGCACATGCACCGTCTGCTCGAACGGATGGTCGGCCGCTGTTGCGTCGCCCGCGCCGTGCTCGGTCGCGGGCCGAGCCTCGACGCGGCCGCCTCCGACTGTCCCGAGCGCCACCTGGACCACGCCTTCGGCCCAGGCCTGGTGGGTCTCGCGGAACCCGTGCGCCGGCCATTGGGCGACCCATGGCTCTGCGGCCGATCGGAACGGGTGACCTGTGGCGTAGCGGTGCCACCTGGCGAGGCAGTACGGGCAGCGTCGGTAGATCGGCTCAGGGTCGATCTCCGGCACCACGACCTGCTCCGTGGAGTTGTGCACCTCGCCCGCCGGGTCGGACCCGCGGACGTAGCGGAACGTCGATACGGCCCGGATGGGACCTTTACCGCGATGGTCCGCCGAGGCTCACCCCGGGCGCACGGCACCAGCGATCGGCATGGAGCTCACCGGGTCTACGGCGACCCCGTCCGTCGGGTTCGCTGCGTGCACGATCTGGCCGTTGCCGACGTACATCGCCACATGGCTGATCGGTGAGTAGTAGAACACCAGGTCACCGGGCTGAAGGCTGTCCGTCGACACCTGGGGTGCCGCGGAGTACTGCGACGATGACGAGTGCGGGAGCGACACTCCGGCAGCGCCCCACGCCTGCATGGTCAGCCCGGAGCAGTCCCAGGCATCCGGCCCGGCGGCGCCGTACACGTAGGCTTCGCCGACCTGGTCCATGGCGAAGTCGACCGCAGCGGCCGCAGCACCCGTACCGCCACCGGTCGGCACCGTTGTCGTCGGCTCCACCTGCGGCTGGCTTCTGCTGGCCTGCTGTGCTTCCTGCAGCCTCGCCTGCCGCTCAGCCTCCGCGCGGGCGTCCGCCCGGGCCTCCCGAAGCCTCGCCGCGCGCTGCGCGGCTTCCCGGGCACGAGCCTCGCGCAGCCGCTCCTGACGCGCGGCCTCCAGCCCGGCCAACAGGTCCTTCGCCTGCGCGACCTTCGCGTCGACCGTGCGCTCCTCGGTGGCCGCCTGCTGCTGGTCCGCGCTCACCTGTGCCAGCTCGCGGCTGACCTGGCCCTGTCGCTGATGAAGCTCTCGGGACACGGTCGTCAGCCGGGCCAGCTTCCTGCCCTTCTCGACGCTGAGCGCCTCCTCCGCGGCGATGCGGTCCAGCAGGTCGAGCGGGTCCTCCGCCATCAGGAACTGATGGGTCAGGCCCAGCTGGGACTCGACGCTCTGCGCCTCCTCCGCGGCCATGGTGGCGACCATGTCCGTGACGTTGCCGTAGTGCCGGCGCTGCACACGCAGGTCCGACCGCAGCGTCGTCAGCCGCTCCTTGGTGTCCTCCATCCGGACATTGAGCGTGTTGAGGCGCTCCTGTGCAGCCTCAGCCTCGTGGTACAGCGTGTCCAGACGCTGCTCCACCTCACCGATCGACGGTTCGGCATGGCCGGCGGAAGCCGGCAAGATCACCGATGCGACGGCGGCCGCACTCGCGGCAATGACGACACGCTTGACTCCACCTGTGCGACGCGCAGAC
>CBFGSY010000135.1:0-5796 GCA_965651545.1 uncultured bacterium
GACGCCACCCTTTCAAGGTGGAGATCACCGGTTCGAATCCGGTTGGGGGCACCAACCCGAGTCAGACGTGGTTGATCTCGACCCGATCGCCACAATCCGGGCAGTACAGGAGCAGCAGCTTCGGATCATCCGGGGTTGGCCGCCACGAGTAGACGTTGGCCTCGGTCACGCGCTCTCCGCAACGCGGACACTCGACGCCAATCTCCAGCCACTGGTCGCGCGGCACGTTCTGCCTGCCCATCAGCCAGGCCTCATTCGCGAGGGGGCAACCATTCGCTGCCCTGGACGTGACTGGCACCTGCGTCGGCGCTGCCCGACGGGACCTCGATTGGCGGCTCCGGCTCGACGCGGGGCGGAGGCGCCCAGCCAGGCTTGCCCACGGGATTGGTGGGCGATGGCTGGCCGTCGTCGCCAGCGGCGGCGGCAATCTCGCGACGCGTCTCCTCGACCAGGGCCGATCGGTCCAGCAGCGGGTATGCGCGGGCGGCGTAGCCCGGCCAGAGGCCGACGTCGCCGTCACGGATCATGACCATCGTCTTGGCGAAGGCGCCGGTGACGTCGCGCGTGGATCGGTCCAGCACCTGGTAGTCGCGCTCGGTCACCTCCCGCAGCGCAGCCGGTAGCTCCTCCACCAGGAAGGCCGGATTCGGGTTTCGCTCGAGCGCGATCGAAAGCGCCGAGACGACGTCCTCATCCAGCAGGCCCTTCGGGAGCGGGCGGCTGATGAATTCCATGCGCGGGTCCTGTGAGGGACCGCGGATGGTGCGGACGAAGGACTTCAGCATCGGGCCGCGATTGTACCGTCCGGGGGCCTTCGGCCCGCCGGTTGCTATACTGCCGTCCCCGTGAGGCACCCTCTCATCCGCGCGGCCTGAGCCGCCTGGCGACAAGCCAGCTGAAGCGCGGTCCCCCCGGCGAGAGCCGGGTTCGAAGAACAGGAGACACCCTCATCAGCGCGCGCGTCAGAAAGGCCGTTCTGCCTGCTGCCGGCTTCGGAACCCGCTTCCTGCCGGCCACCAAGGCGATCCCCAAGGAAGTCATGCCGCTGGTCGATCGGCCGATCATCCAGTACGCCGTCGAGGAGGCGGTCGCCTCCGGCATCGAGCAGATCATCATCGTCATCAGCACCGGTCGCAGCGCCATCGAGGACCATTTCGACGCCAACCCCAACCTCGAGCGCTGGCTGGAAGAGCGAGGCGATATCGAGATGCTGCGCGCGGTGCGCCGCATCACGGAGGTGGGGCCGATCGCCTTCGTCCATCAGAAGGAGCAGCTGGGCCTCGGCCATGCGGTGCTGATGGCCAAGGAGCTGGTGGGCGACGAGCCGTTCGCCGTGATCCTGTCGGATGACGTGATGCTCAACCCGGGCGGCGCGCCGGTCACCAGGCAGCTGATCGAACAGCACGTCGCGCATCGCGGCAGCGTGGTGGCAGTCCAACGCGTGCCATCCCAGGATGTGCCTCGCTACGGGATCGTTCGCCCGGTGCGCGAGGAGGGACGCCTGGTCGAGATCGACGATCTGGTGGAGAAACCTGCGGTCGCCGATGCGCCATCCGACCTGGCGGTGCTGGGCCGCTATGTCCTGACCCCGAAGATCTTCGGGGTGCTCGAGACGACACCGCGCGGCGCCGGCGGCGAGATCCAGCTCACCGATGCCATCCGGGCGCTCACCGGCGAGCAGCCCGTGTTCGGTTTCCAGTTCGAGGGCGAGCGCCATGACGCGGGTACACGGACCGGCTGGCTGAAGGCGAATGTGGCCCTCGCACTGCGGAGCGATGACGCAGACGAGTTCCGTTCGTACGTCCGAGGATTGGACCTGCGAGACTGAGCCGCCTTGCGGCCAGCTGGTGGGCGTGAGGACGTCAACACGTTGAGGAAGCCTGCACCTTGGAGATGATCGGGCGCCTGATCGGCGGCCGTTACCGGCTCATCGCTCCGCTCGGCGAGGGCGGGATGGCCACCATCTGGCGAGCGCTGGACGAGCAGCTGGACCGCGAGGTCGCCATCAAGCTCCTGCGCGAGCAGTACGGAGCCGATGCCGGCTTCGCCGCTCGCTTCCGTCACGAGGCCCGTGCCGCCGGTTCGCTCGCTCATCCGAACATCGTGCCCGTCTACGACTACGGGACCGATGACGAGGGCACCCAGTTCATCGTCATGCAGCTGGTGGAGGGCGATGACCTCGCCACCATCCTGCGTGAGCGCGGCGCCCTTGACACTGATGAGGCCGTGCGCATCGCGCTCGGCGTTGCCTCCGCACTGGAAGCGGCGCACCGCCGCGGGCTCGTTCACCGCGACGTGAAGCCGGGCAACATCCTGCTCACTGACGACGGCGACGTGAAGGTGACCGACTTCGGCATCGCGCGGGCGGTTGCCGAGGCGTCGATGACGGTCACAGGCACCACGCTCGGATCCGTCCACTACTTCAGCCCCGAGCAGGCGCGCGGCGACGAGGTGACTGGTGCCTCCGACGTGTACGCCCTCGGCATCGTGCTGTACGAGATGCTGACCGGGCGTCGCCCGTTCGAGGGCGACTCGGCGGCCGGCGTGGCGCTGAAGCGGCTGAGCGAGGATCCGCCGCCGCCGACGACCTTCCGGCCGGTCCCCGGCGGCCTGTCGGCGATCGTCATGCGCGCCCTGCAGCGCGAGCCGCGCGACCGCTTCCCCGACGCCGGCTCGTTCGCCGAGGGGCTGCGCCTCTGGCAGGCAGACCCGGGCGCCGCCGCAGCGGGTGTCGCGGCGGCCGCACCGCCGTCTGAGCCGCCGGTGGCGTCGTCAGGCGAGCCAACCGTCTACATTCCGCCGCGCGTGACGATGCCGTCCGATCGGGCGCCTGGGCGAGCCGCGGCGCCCGGGCAACGCCCGGCGGAAGAGGAGGGGCAGCCCTGGTGGATCTGGCTGGTGGCGCTGCTGGCCATCCTGCTGCTCGGGCTGATCGGCTACCTGGGAGTGCAGATCCTCGGCAATCTGGGGCCCAGCGCGACCCCGTCCCCGTCAACGTTCGCGCTTCCCAACTGGGAGGGAGAACCCATTGCTGCGGTGCGCCGCGAGGCTGACGAGCTGGGTCTCGTGCTGACCGAGGAGCGCGAGTCGTCCGACGACGTCGAGCGCAACGTCGTGATCTCCACCTCTCCGCTGCCGGGCACGCCGGTCAGCGAGGGCGATCCGGTGAGCGTCGTCATCAGCGATGGGCCGGACACGGTGCCGGTGCCGAACCTGATCGGCCAGACTCGATCGGAGGCCACCAATACCCTGACCGCCGCCGGGCTGACGCTGGGCGCGGTGAGCAACGAGCCATCGGCCCAGGAGGCGGGCACCGTGATCCGCACTGATCCCCCACCCGGAACCGATGTCGAGCGCGGCCGGCAGGTCAACCTGGTCCTGTCACAGGGTCCCACCCCGTCACCGACGCCGACACCCGTGCCGCCAACGCCGACGCCGCAGCCGGCAACGCCGACGCCGGCACCGCCCACGCCGACGCCGGAGCCGACCTGACGGGCCGAATGCTAGGATCGGACCCAATACTGGACCCGACCAGGAGGTCACATTTGCAGATGGTTGCCCCGATGACGGTCGACGACTCGACCTTCGAGGCGCAGGTGCTCAGCTCCGACAAACCGGTCCTCGTCGACTTCTGGGCCCCGTGGTGCGGGCCGTGCAGGCTCGTCTCCCCGGTGGTCGAATCGCTCGGCGAGGCGCACGGCGACAAGATATCGGTCGCCAAGGTCAACACCGACGAGAACCAGGAGCTGGCGATGCGCTACAGCATCTTCAGTATCCCGACCCTCATCGTCTTCAAGGATGGCCGCGAGGCGGCCCGCGTGGTCGGCTTCATGCCCCAGGAGGCGATGGAAGAGCGGCTCCGCGACTACATCGCCTAGCCCCCCGCATAGGACCATCTGCCATGGCGCGGTGGTCCCTTCGCCGCGAATGCAGCCGCTACACTCGATCGCCACGAGGGAGGCTGCCCTGGCGTGATCATCAAGACCGAACGGCGAACTGGCGCGGAGCGCCGTCATGCGGGGGACCCGTTCGCTCCCGATCGTCGGCAGAGCGACCGGCGCACGATGTGCTGGGAGGTCGAGAACTGCTCGCTGACGATCCGCTATCGCTGCCCAGCCTTCATCCTGCGCCGCCCGTGCTGGGAGCTGTGGGCGGTGGAGGGAGTCGGCCCGCAACGCGCCTGCTGCCACAACGAGATCGACTGCGAGCCCGGCCGCTGCGTCATCGCCGAGAAGCGATTCGCTGCCAGCCCGGAGCCAATGACCGTGCACGTCGGCCGCCGAGGCATGCCGCTCGGCTACTCGCGGCCGCGGCGGCACTCCTGTCCTCACTTCTTCCTGACACAGGGTGCCAAGGGCCGCGTCCCGATCGAGGCGCCGCAGCTGCTGCGCACGCTGATGAAGCAGGAGGGCGTCGTCTCGCGCTGCGAGCTGCGCGGCGGCGTGCATCTCGACTCGGGCTACGTCACGGACCTGTGCCTGACCGGGCAGTTCCATGACTGCGTCTTCTACGAGGACGAGCAGGGCTGAGACGTACGCGGACGCGGTCCGCGAGCTGACCTCCCGTGGCCGTTTCGGCATCAGCCTCGGCCTCGATCGGGTCAACGCCATCCTGGACGAGCTCGACCACCCGGAGCGGGTGCTGCGTGGGGCGCTGGTCGGCGGCACCAACGGCAAGGGCAGCGTGGTGGCGATGGCCCGATCTGTGCTCGGCGCCGGCGGGGTGCGGGTCGGCACCATGCCCAAGCCGCACCTCGTCAGCTACCGCGAGCGGATCGCGATCGATGGCGTCCCGGTGAGCGAGCAGACGTTCTCGGCCGCCGTGCGTCGCGTGCTGCCGGCGGTCGACCAGGTCGCCGCGCGGATCGGTGCACCGACCGAGTTCGAGACCCTCACCGCCGCCGCCTTCGCCGAGCTGGCGCGGGCGCGCGTCGAGCTGGCGCTGGTGGAGGTGGGCATGGGCGGCCGATTGGACGCGACCAACGTCCTCGATCCCGGAGTGGCGGTCGTCACCAACGTGCAGCTCGATCACGAGCGCTACCTGGGGAGGACGCTGGGGGCGATCGGGGCGGAGAAGGCGGCCATCATCAAGCCGGGCAACCAGGCCGTCAGCGGAGCGACCGGAGGTGGGCTGGTGCCGATCCAGCGGCGAACCGCCAAGGTTGGTGTCCCGCTGCGGCTGGTCGGTCATGGGCGGCCGTACCACGCCACCCTGCGGCACGCCGGCTGGGACGGGCTGGTGGTCGACGTGGCCACGCCCAACAGGACGCTGGAGGCGGTCCGGGTCGGCCTGCTGGGCGGGCACCAGGCGCAGAACGCCGCCGTGGCGATCGCCCTGCTGGACGCGCTGGCCGAGGACGGGCGGCGACACGGCTCGGGCGTCGCCATGCCGGACGAGGCGGCGCTGCGCCGTGGCCTTGCCGCGGCTCGCTGGCCGGGCCGGCTGGAGCTGCTGCCGGACACGCCTCGCGGCAGGGTGCTGCTGGACGGCGCGCACAACCCGGCGGCGGCCCGCGCGCTGGCCGCCGCGCTCGGCGAGCTGGGGTTGCGCGGCTTTCCACTCCTCTTCGGGGCGATGCGCGGCAAGCGGGTCAGCGCCGTGCTGCGCGCCCTGGCGCCACTCGAGCCTCGCCCGATCTTCACGGCAGTGCCGGACCGCGGGGCGCACAGGCCCGAATCCCTGCTGGCGGCCTGGCAGCGGGTGGCGCCGGTAGGCGATCCTGGGCGCACGGCCGCCGACGTCGAGCGCGGTCTCGAGATGGCAGCGGGCCTGGCGACCGGCGATGAGCCGGTCGTG
>CBFGSY010000136.1:0-5785 GCA_965651545.1 uncultured bacterium
CTGCGGCGAGGGAGCGGACACCGTCTTCTACGACCATCGCGACTGGCTCGAAGACGTCGTTGACGACGACTGCGAAACGCAGATCTCGGTCGGCACGCCCACGCCGCGTCCAAGCCCAAGCTAGGACCACCAGCGCATCGGAAGTCGGCTCGTCGGCTCCAGGATCCTATCGGCGCCGGCGACCGCGCCCCCGACCCAGTCTCAGCCATCGGGGAAGGCGCAGGCGGCCGTGTCGAAGCCCACGGTCGGGGCGCATGTCGGGAATGGCGTCAGGTTGGACATCGAGGTCCGCTTCCGAGTAGCCGGAGAGCCGGTTGTTCGAGACTCCCAGGCCCGCGGCGCCACCGGGCGCGACCAGCAGCGCACGCGATCCGTTGGCGGAGGCCGGGGCATTCCTGGAGATCGTGTTGGCCTCGATCTGCACAGCCTCGTTCGGGTGACCGCCCTCCGCTGGTTCGAGCGTGATCGCTCCTCGCGCCGCCGCCTGGGCGCCGTTGTCGGCGAGCGTGTTCTCCCGGATGGTCAGCGAGGTCCTGACGCCTCGCGCCACGATCGCGGCGGCCCCGCTGCGCTGGATCGTGTTCCGCGCGATGGTGGCCTCCGCGGCCGGCTGCTTGTTGGCGGTCCCGGCGAAGCGATCCGCCAGGATCCCGAACTCGGTGCTGTCGGTGATCGTGTTGCCGGCCACGGTCAGGCCGATGCACCCGCCGCCGATCAGCAGCCCGGTACCGCAGCTGGTGATGGTGTTGTCGCGGATCTCGGTTCCGTTCTTCGATTCCTCGGTCAAAATCCCGTACCCGGCACAGCGCTCGACGCGGTTGTTCGCGCACACGCCGACGCCGCGGTTCGAGACCGTGGGATCGAAGAAGATGCCGTTTCCCGACGAGTCGGCGACCGCGTTGTCCACCACGCTGAGGCCGGCCGCGCGGTAGGCGAAGATCCCCACCCGAACCGATCCGGACACCTCGTTCCCCTCGACGCGGAGGTCCTGGCGCACGCCACGGCCCATGGACTGGATGCTCCGGAAGAAGGCGCCGGTCACCGTGTTGCCGCGAACGGCGCATTCCTCCACGACCATGTCCCTGGCGGCATGGATGCGAATGCCGTCGTGGGTCTTGTCGGTTGCCGTGCCAGCCTGCGAGATCCGGCAATCCTCGACGACGGCCCGATGGGTGCCGGCGACCACGATCCCGCTGCTTCCGCCGTTGGTGCACACCACCTCCAGGCCGCGCGCGGTGAAGCCATCGCGGAGCTCGCCATCGGCTCGGCCGTCAGCACCATCTTCGTCGTCGATGGCGGTGCGCGCGTTCTGGCCGATGACGATGATCGGCTCACCACCATCCTCCAGGCGCAGATCCTCCACCGAGCTGCCGTTGCCCGTGCTCAGCAGCAGGAAATTGCCGCCACCCTTGAACTTCAGGACGGACGATGGGCCGGTGCCGCGCAGGCGAAAACCATCGCCATCCAGGGTGAGGGTGCCGACGAGGTACGTCCCATCGGGGACTCTCACCTCGCCGCCGGAACCGGCTGCCCCGATGGCCGCCTGGAACGCGGCCGTGTCATCGGTGCGGCCATCGCCGGTCGCACCATGTTCGCGAACATCGACCATGCGGGACGGACGGCTGCAAGAACCGGTCCCCCTGCGCTTGGCACGGGTCATGCGGCTCGAACCAGGCAGAGGGTCGGAGCGGCAGTTTTGGCTCCGATCCTCTGCTCAACCCTCAGCCGTGGCGGTGACCGCCGGGACTCTTTCGCCGCGCGTCATCCACGACACGGCCAGCGACCCGATCACGTAGCCGCTGCCCTGAACGATCAGCAGCAGGACCACGGGCAGGAACTCACCCAGGAAACCGGCCGATACGGCGCCGACCAGGGAGCCGAGCGACCCCAGCGCCATCATGGCGCCGATCACCCGGCCGCGGTGGCTGTCGGCGGCCAGCGTCTGCTGCAGGGTGGCGATGGCGGCCATCATCCCCGCCCCGGGCACGCCGACGATCACCATCACCGCCAGGGCCGGCTCGATGTGCGGATAGATGGCGGGGTAGGTGAAAAGCCCCAGGTCGATCAGGCCGAAGATCAGCGCGCTCAGGATCAGCAGCCGCAACGGATCAACGCGCGCGCCGAGGCGCCCGATCACCACCGCGCCCACGAACCCGCCGATCGCCTGGGTCGACAGCAGGGCGCCGTACCCCGCGCTGTCCGAGTTCAACGCGTCGATTGCCCACGGCACGAAGAGGGTGATCGTCAGGCCCTCGCCGATGCGGGTGATCACGAAGAAGACGAGCAACGCCCGCAGGATCGGCTGGTGGACGATGACGCGCAGGCCGTCGCGCCACTCGACGATGAGGCGTCTCCACGCCGTCGCCGCCGCATGCTCCAGTGAGTCGTGCCGTTGCGCCCCCGCCCGGGCGGGGCGGCGCGCCGCCCCTACTTCGGGCGCGATCAGGAAGGAGACGGCGTCGATGATGGTGACCGCCACCAGCCCGCCGACCGCCACGATGATGCCGCCCAGCGCGGGACCGATCAGCCGCGGGATATGGTTGTTCAGCCCGTTCAGCGCGTTGGCGGTGACCAGGTCGTCGTCCGGGTTCTCCAGCAGGTTCGGCAGCAGCGCTCCCTCGGCCGGGTGGAAGAGCTGCGCCAGGCTGCTCATCACGAAGAGGACCGCGTAAGCGATCCAGACGCCCAGCGCATCGACCGCCAGCAGCGGCAGGATCGCCACCGCCAGCATCAGGTCGATGGCGACCATCAGGTGCTGCCGGTTCCATCGGTCCACGAAGACACCCGTCACCGATCCCAGCAGGATCGAGGGCACCATGAACGCGACCGCCATCGCACCCGTCGCCAGCGTGGACCCTGTGCGCAGGTAGATCTCGACCGGCAGGCCCACGATCAGGATCCAGTCGCCCGTCATCGATATCAGCCCTCCGAACCAGAGGCGCGCGAAGTTGGGCTGGCGCAGGATGCGGAGCATGGGCGCGATTATCATGGCTGGACCGATGAGAGCCCTCCCACCCGGATTCAGCGCGCGCGCCATCCAGCCCGACGCGGACACCGAAGCCGTCCTCGAGCTGGCCAACCTGGCGGCCGTCGCCGACTACGGCGTCCCCGACACCGACGAGCGCATGGTGAGCGGCGGCTTCGCGATGCCGACCTTCGAGCCACAGCGGGACTCCCTGCTGATCCTGGACCCGGGCGGCCGTGCGGCAGCCACCGCCGGCTACTACGACAATCAGTCGCTCCACATCGCCCCGTACCTCTTCTTCCGCGTGCGACCGGACGCCGCTGAAGCGGCTGATGCCGTCCTGGCCTGGGCCGCGGAACGCGCTCCGAAGAACCTGCCGCTGGCGCCCTACGGGGCGCGGGTGTCCCTGCACACCGACGTTGCGTCGGTGAACGTCCCCGTTAAGCACGCGCTGGAGCGGGCCGGGTGGCGGCACGAACGCACCAACTGGGTCATGGAGATCGACCTGGTGGCAGCCGCTCCGCTGCCGGAGCCGGCCTGGCCGGACGGCATCACCGTCCGCGCCGCCGACCTGCAGCGTGACGCGCGCGCCGTGCACGAGGCGGAGGGCGACTCGTTCAGCGACCACTACGGGTACGTCCCGACGCGCTTCGAGGAGTGGTTCTACTTCAAGACCCGGTTCTTCCAGGCCGAGCCCGAGCTGTGGATACTGGCCATGGACGGCGACACGATCGCCGGCATCGCGCTGTGCTCGTCGTCGCGCGCGGGCGACCCGGATCTGGGCTGGATCAGCACCGTCGGCGTCCGGCGCCCATGGCGGCGTCGCGGCCTGGCGCTGGCCATCCTGCACCACGCCTTCCGCCTGCTGGCGGCCCGCGGCAAGCCTCGCGCCGGCCTGGGGGTCGACTCTCAGTCGCTGACCGGGGCGACGCGACTCTACGAGAAGGCGGGCATGCGGGTCGTGCGCGAGGGCCACGAGTACGAGCTGCTGGTCCGTGACGGTGATGACCTGCGCACGCTGGCGCTCGATCAGAGCGCGAACCCCGGGAGCGACCAGGTGCGGCAGGAGGCACCGGCCTGAGGCACCTGCCTGAGGCGTTGAGCCCCATCGGTCCGTTCGCTATACTGCGCGTCCGATCGGCGCTCCACCACGTGCCGATCGGCTTTCGTGGGTAGGTTGAGCAGGTGGTGAGCTCCGCTGACTGTAGATCAGCCGTCTTAGACTGTGGGGGTTCGATTCCCTCCCTGCCCACCACACATCGGTCCATCCCATCGGTCCATCACGGGTGAATCCAATACATAGATTTACCAAGATAGACCGATGGTTGCCCAGACTCTGATCCTTCAGCGAGAATCACGGCGCGCCCACGTAGCTCAGTAGGCAGAGCACTTCCTTGGTAAGGAAGAGGTCTCCGGTTCGAGCCCGGACGTGGGCTCCATCCTCGGACAGATGGAGGCCGTGACGCATCAAGTGGACCCGAACGTCGTCTTACCGTTCCTCTCCTCGCTGCTCTCCTTCGTGTTCGCCGTGCTCGTCGGCGACCAGTGGCTGCGCCGACGACAGCCGTACCAGCTGGTGTGGACGGTGGGGCTGCTGTGGTACGGGATCAGCGCCGGCACCGAGTTCCTGGGTGGAGCCTTCGGCTGGAGCGAGCCGCTGTATCGCACCTGGTACCTGATCGGAGCGTTCGGCGTCGCCGCGTATCTCGGGCTGGGGACGGTCTTCCTGCTGCGCAACACGCGCTTCGGCTACTTCGTCGCCTTCAGCGTCTTCGCCGGCGGCCTGTTCAGCATCCTCTCCGGCCTCGCGCGAGCCAAGGAGGGTGATCCTGCCTCCGCCTCGACCATCCTGACGGTGGTCGCCTTCGCGGCGGTGGCGGCGCTGGCGCTCGCCGTGGCGACCCGGTTGCGGCGCCAGCTGGTCGCCCCGTTGGCGACCGGCGTGCTGCTGCTGGCCTCCGCCGTCGTCGCGTACCTGACCATCACCGTTCCGGTCGATGCACCGGGCTTCGCCCTGGATCCGGCGACGGGCGTGCCGACCGGCGAGGCCTTCCCGCCGGACCTGCGCGTCCTCACCCCTCCGTTCAACATCGCCGGCGCCTTCGCGCTCGTCTTCGGGGCGGTCTACTCCGCGTACATCTTCATGCCCAAGCGGCGGGTGCTGCGGATCGAGGGTGGGCCGCCGGTGCTGGGAGCCATCGGCCGCGGCGCGGCGGTGATCGTCAACTTCTTTGCCTCCATCCCGGCCGCGTGGCGCGCCTTTCGAGCGGGCACGCTGAACTCGCGCGTGCCGGCCACGCTGCTGATCGCGTTGGGCGGCTTCATACCGGGCTGGACCAGCGGCCTGAACCGGTTCGGCGTGACGTGGTCCTTCTACCTCGGCGAGTTCGTGGGTGTGCTGCTCATCTTCCTGGGCTTCCTGGTGAGCATCGAGGTGTTCAGCGACTTCCGGCTGCCGTTCACGCGAATCGTGCTGGCTCGGCGGAACAAGGCTCCCAGCTGAGGGGAGGGATCGGCGTTCGCCCCGCGGTTCTTGCCAAATTTGCGGGTGGCGGCACGCAGGCACGGACCGTGGCCGCCGAACTGGCCAAATGCGTCACCAGGCGGCAATGTGGCTGGATTCGTGGCACGGGCCACGCTCAGTCGACGGCGACGCGCTGGGCAGAACCGCGCCTCGCTGCCGGCGTAGGAAATTCTGGCCAGAATCAACGGAGCCCTGGCGACGCGCCGCGCAGAACCGCACCTCGCTGCCGGCGTAGGAAAGTCTGGCCAGAATCTCGGAAGCCGAGCCGCAGTAGAGCTCCCCGCGCTTGACGCACG
>CBFGSY010000137.1:0-5752 GCA_965651545.1 uncultured bacterium
CGTGCGCGCGAGGTGCAGGCGAGCAGCGGTGTAGCTCTCGCCGGTCTTGGACATGCGCTCGCGAACGCGGCGCTTGAAGAGTTTCTGGGTTGGCATTGCACGCTCCTTCGTCGGGCGACGGACGAAGGACTCACGCTCCCTCGGGCGTCACCGCGAAGGGGTGCTGCCACCATCCCGGGGACTGAGCCCCCTTTGCCTCACCGATGCCGGCGGCGTGAGCGCCGGAGCCGAGGTTGGGCGCGGGATTCGCCTGACGCAATTTTAGCAGGTCAGTCGCGGGTCTCAGGGGTTGAGATGTCCGCTTCGTTGCCAGCCGCATCCGCCAGCGTCCACCAGGCAGGCGCGAAGTCATCACGTACCATCCGGCCACCGGCCGCCAGCGCTGCCTCTATGCGACCCTGCGCCTGCTCGTGCGGCAGCCAGACGGCGATATGGATGGCCCCGCCACCGCCCGGACGCGGCTCGTCCATCTTCTCGAACCAGAAAGCTGGCCCGCGGTCCTCTGGGTCCACCAGGTCCTCATCAGGGCTGTCCGGGCGAGGCCGATAACCCAGCACCGCCTGCCAGAAGGGCATGATCTGGGTGATGTCCGACGCTCCCGGGATGACGAGGACGCTCTGGATGGCGCTCGGGTCGGAGGAGACGCCAAGGTTCCGCGCCACGTTCGAGATCTGACGGGCGGCTTCGAGATCTCTCTCGGTCATGCCCATCATCTCCTCGGTGAGCGTGACCAGTCGGACGGTCACGCCGCTCTCGCGCACGTCGATCGCGGGTGGGTGAGCATCCAGGCCGGCAATCTTGCCGATCGCCTGGACGAGCTTCACGCTCTCCCCGAATGACGCGGTCCGGAAGACGGCGCACGCACCGTCGCCGACCACGCGCCAGTCCCCGGTACCAGGCGCGTTGTGGAATTCGCGGATTGTGATCTGCCTTGATGTGTCGGCCATCTGCCTACCGTACTCCGCCTCAGGTAGGCTCAGGGCACGCTAGGAGGAGCAGATGACACCCGTGGATTATCGAATCGAGGTGCTGACCCTGCCGGTCGCCGATGTCGATCGGGCGAAGGCCTTCTACGAGCAGGCGGGATGGACCCTGGATGTCGACACCGAGCCGGCGCCGGGGCTCCGAGTCGTCCAGTTCACACCGCCGGGCTCCCCGACTTCGATCACGTTCGGCACCGGCTTCCCGCAGTCCGAGCCCGGTTCCTACGTGAATACCTACCTGGTCGTGAGCGACATCGAGGCCGCGCACCGCGACCTCAAGGAGCATGGCATCCAGGTCAGCGACATCTATCACTGGAGTGAGGCTGGCCAGACGCCCGGACCGGACCCGAACCGTGGCGATTACGGCTCATATGCCGATTTCTCCGACCCGGACGGCAACCTCTGGCTCGTGCAGGAGGTGCCGAGCCGCGCATCGGCCTAGCTCTGGGCGTTCGGCTCCATGGGGCTCATGAGCTGGAAGTAGTTGTCGTCAGGATCGGCGAGGGTCGCGATCAGGGATCCCGGGGCCTCCTCGAAGCCGTAAGGCTCGCGGACGACCGTTGCGCCGGCCGCCTTGAACCGATCGAAGTCAGCCTGCACATCGGCTGACTCGATGTTCCAGATGATGCGGCCCGGATGCGCGTTCTTGCCATGCACCTCGTTGTGCGGGCCGATGCTCATGGAACCTGAGCCGATGGCCCAGCCGGTGTAGCCGCCCTCCTGCCACGTTGGCTCGCCGAAGAGCTTGGTGTAGTAGTCGACCAGCTGCTGCGGGTTCTCGGATCCGATCAGGATGCTGTTGAAGTTCATGCGACCTCCTCGGTGTTACTCGTGGAACGGCGCCGCAAGAAGCGCGCCGGGGAGCACCGACTGGGGCCGCTGGTCCTATTGGGTCATTCCGGCGTGCTCGGACACCGATCCACACTGAGCATGTGACCGAGCGACGACCACGCGCACGTCGCGCCAAACGCTCCGCTGCCACCCGAGTCGACGCGCTGACCGGCCTGCCGAACCGCGTCGTCTGGGTCGAGGCGGTGGAGACGGAGCGCGTGCGTCGCGCCAGGTACCGACGGCCGGTCGTGGCCATGAACGTGGATGTCGACGGGCTCAAGGAGACGAACGTACGCTTCGGGCGCGACGCGGGCGACGAGCTGCTGTGTGGCGTGGCCAGCGTCCTGCGCCGCAACCTGCGCGACTCCGACCTCGTTGCGCGCATCGATGAAGACGAGTTCGGCGTGCTGATGCCCGAGACCTACGGCGACGCCATGGATTCGGTCGTCTCGCGGCTGTACGGCGCCTTTGCGCTGTGGCGCGGCTCATTGCCCGAGCTGCGGCTCTCCGTCTCGATCGGCTGGGCGGCTCCCGAGCCGTTCGGCGACCTGCGCGAGGCGCAGCGGGCGGCGTCCGAGGAGCGGCTGCAGCAGGCTCACGACCGAGCCTGAGCGCACGTGCGACCGGGGGACGTCCACCAGCTACCATGCCGCAGATGCTGTACGACTACGGCGGGGTGACGCCGCAGACGGTGGCCGATGAGGCCGATGCCGCCATCGCGCGCGCCGACGCACTGGTGGCTCAGGCAGTTCGCGCAGCTGAGCAGCCCACGTTCGCCAATACCCTCCAACGCCTGGAGCTGGCCGGCGCCGAAATCTCAGTCGGTTACGGGCGCAGCGCCTTCATGGCCCAGGTGCATCCCGACTCCGCGGTGCGCGATGCAGCCCAGAAGGCGGAGGAGCGCATCACGAAGTGGCGAGTTGCAGTCATCTTCCGCACCGACGTCTACCGCGCGGTGGCCGCCTTCGCCGATACGGATGAGGCTCGCCAGCTCTCCGGGGAGCGGGCGCGCCTGCTGGAGCACTGGATGCGCGATTTCCGCCGCGCCGGCCACGAGCTGCCGGAAGAGGAGCGCACCCAGCTGGAGGCATTGCGCGATCGGCTGGTGGAGCTGGAGGTCAGATTCGCGCGGAACCTGAACGAGTTCGAGGACTGGATCGAGGTCGACCGGGAGGGCCTGGCCGGGCTATCGGACAGGTACGTGGAGCGCCTCAGGCCGGGGAGCACGCCCGGGACGTATCGGGTCAGCCTGGACTATCCGGAGATCAACCCGTTCCTGGAGCGGGCGCGGAATCGCGGCCATCGGGAAACGCTCTTCCGCAAGAACTGGAACAAGGCCGTCGACGCGAACCGGCCGCTGCTGTCGGAGGCGCTGACCATCCGTCGCCAGATCGCCGAGCTGCTCGACATGCCCACCTGGGCGCACTACTCGATGGAAGTCAAGATGGCCGCCAACCCGGAGCGGGTGCGTGCTTTCTACGACCAGCTGGTGCCGCCGCTGGAGGACGCCGCGCGGCGTGAGATCCAGGCCCTCCGTGAGCTGCACGCCGCAAGCGGCAACACGGACGCCATCCAGCCGTGGGACTGGCTCTACTTCGACACCCGCCAGTCGATGGAGGAGTACGGCGTCGACCAGAACGAGGTGAGCGAATACCTGCCGCTGGACGGCGTGCTGGACGGCATGTTCGCGCTCACCGGTGATGTCTTCGGGCTCGACTACGAGCGGGTGCCGGAGGCGAACGCGTGGCATCCATCGGTCCAGCTGTTCCGCATCCGTGATCGCGCCAGCGGCGAGCTGCTGGCCCACTTCTACGCGGACCTGTTCCCGCGCCCTGGCAAGTACGGGCACGCTGCTGCCTTCCCGATCGTCATCGGCCACCAGGCGGCGGACGGCAGCTACGTGAGGCCGGTGAGTGCCATCGTCGCCAACTTCACCCCGCCGTCGGGCGAGCGGCCGAGCCTGCTGACCCACGGCCCGCACGGCGAGGTCGAGACGCTCTTCCACGAGTTCGGGCACATCCTGCACATGAGCCTGACCCGAGCCCATTTCACCCGATTCTCCGGCGCGGAGACCGAGTGGGACTTCGTCGAAGCCCCATCCCAGATCATGGAGCACTGGGCATGGCAGCCCGATGTGCTGGCCCGATTCGCCCGCCACTACCGGACTGGCGAGCCGATCCCCCGCCAGCTGGCGGACCTGATGGCGGCGTCGCGGTTCCTGAACGTCGGCCTGCGCGCCACGCGACAGGTCTTCTTCGGCACCATGGACCTGGCGCTGCACGCCAGCGACGCAAAGCCGGACATGGATGCCGCCATCCGCGACAGCTGGCAGGTCACGCAGCTTCCCTATCCGGAGGGCACCTTCATGCTGTCCGGCTTCGGGCACGTCATGGGCGGCTATGACGCGGGCTACTACGGCTACCTGTGGGCGGAGGTCATCGGCGACGACTTCTGGAGCCGCTTTGCGGCGGAGGGCATCACCTCCTCAGCCGTGGGGATGGCCTACCGCCGCGCCATCCTGGAGCCGAACGGTTCGAAGAGCGGCGACGAGCTGGTGGCGGACTTCCTGGGCCGGCCCGCGTCGGCCGAATCGTTCCTCCGCCTGCGCGGAATGGAAGCCACGGCCGACACGGCGGCCGGATAGCGGCTCGCCGGCGCCGGCGTGTTCGGGCGGGTCCTGCGCCTGGCGGCCGTGGGCGTGGTCGGCGTTGCGGTGGCGATCGCCGGCTACGTTGCCTACCAGGTAGTCACCAGCCCGCGGGCGCGGGAGGAGACTCGGGACTGGCAGCTGCTCGCCTCGCTGGAGACCGCCCGGGGCGAGACGGCCGCGGCGGTGGCGAATGGTCAGCTCTACGTGCTGGGCGGTCTCACTGGCCTCGCCCTGCAGGCGACCGCGGAGGTTTCCCGATACGACTCGGTGACGGACGCCTGGGAGCGGCTTCCCGACCTTCCCGACGCTCGACACCATGCCGCGGCCGCCTCGCTGGACGGAATCGTGTACCTGAGCGGCGGAGGCTCCCAGGCCAGGGCGGATCAGGCAACGCTCTGGTCGTACTCGCCCGGTGCCGAAGCGTGGTCCGAGCTGTCGCCGATGCCGCACGCTCGCTTCGCCCATCGCATGCTGGCGGTCGGGCGACGTCTGTTCGTGGTCGGCGGTACCGGTGGCGCGCCGGTCCTGATCTACGATCCAGGGGCCGATTCCTGGTCATCCGGCGCCCCGATGCCCGATCCCCGTCATCACCTTGCGGCGGTTGTGGTTGGCCGCGAGATCTGGGCCATTGGCGGGCGGATGGAGAACCAGGTCCAGGATCGGGTCGACATCTACGACACGCGAACCGATGCATGGCGTCCCGGCCCCGCCCTGCCGCGAGCGACGAGCGCCGCCACGGAAGGCGTCGTGGACGGCGTCATCTACATCTCCGGCGGCGAGGACCCCGCCAACGATCGCATGGTCGACGCTCACTGGCTGCTCGACACCAACTTGGGTCGGGCGGCTGAATGGGAGCAACTGGCTCCCCCACCGCTGACCGTACATGGCGCGCACGGAGCCGTGATCGGCGACCGATTCCTGATGGCGGCCGGAGCGTCGCGACCGGGAGGGTCGTCGCGCTTCGCGTGGTCCGGCCTGCTGCAGGCCTACCGGCCGCCCGGTTGACGCGTATCGGCTCAGTAGTAGTCCGAGCAGGACAGGAAGTAGCCGCAACCGTGGCAGATGAGCTTGCACTTGCGCTCTTCCATGGGCGATCCGCAGTTCGCGCAGGTCCGCATCAGCTCACCCGGATTGGCCTCGGCCTTGCTCTGAACCGATGCGTATGCATCGGCGCCAGAACGTGAGTCGGCTATGTGCTTGGAAGTCGCGGCCATCGGTGAAACAATAGGGGTCGCCTGTCCCTTGATGCTGCCCCTTCCGGTGCTGGCGAATTCTCGCTAGGGGGTGA
>CBFGSY010000138.1:0-5647 GCA_965651545.1 uncultured bacterium
GGCCTCTGGCGAGATGAGCGCCACCGGGCCGCCGGGTGTCGGCGAAGCCTCCTCGTCCCCGACGATGATCGTCCGGCTGACCGGGTCGCTGTTCCTGCCCGTGAGTGGGTCCCTGGCCACCAGGGTGATGACGTTCGAGCCGGGCACCAGCGCCACCTCGATCTCGAAGTTGCCGTCGGCATCGGCGGTCACGCTCGGGTTCTCGCGCAGCCCGTCGACAGTGACATGCGAGTTCGGCTCTGTTATGCCTACGATCGTGTACTCGAGGCTGTCGTAGGCGGGCACGTTGATCGCCGGATCGGTGATGTCAAGGCCCGGCGTGCGGGCGAAGGTTACGAACTCCGCGACCAGGTAGATGATGAAGGCAGCGACGCCCACGGTGAGGAGCGCTGCCACGATCGCCCCCGGCGTGACCACCAGCGGCCGAGCGCGCCGGGTCGCGATCGGGCGGGGCGGCGTTGGCACGCTGAGCCGCTCGGTGACCGGCGCCGCGCTCTCCAGGCGGTACAGGTCCACCAGGTACTCGACGTCGAGCGCCAGGTAGGCGCCGTAATTGCGCAGGAACCCCTTGGTGTAGACCGATCCCGGCAGCTCGGCGTAGTCGCCCGTCTCCAGCGCGCTCAGGTAGCGTGTCCTGATCTTGGTATCGCGCTCAACCCGGGCCAGGTCCACGCCCTTGGCCTCCCGGGCGGTGCGCAGCACCTCACCGAGCTTGTGCAGCTCCTGGTCTGTCACCCATCGTCCTCGTCGGGGCCGATGTCTCCGCCCCACCCGTCGCTGGTGACCATCACCTCGCGGAATCGGCTGCCGTCGGCCGGCCCCACGATGCCGCGATCCTCCATCTGGTCCAGGATGCGCGCTGCCCGCGCGTAGCCGATCCGCAGGCGCCGCTGCAGCAGCGAGGCCGACGCCTTGTCCGAGCGTCGCACGATGTCCACCGCCTGCTGCAGCAGCTGGTCGGCGTCATCGTCCTCGCCCTCGCCGGGCCGTCCGCCACCCCGGCCGTCCCGTTTCGGCGCCGTGATCTCCGGCCGGTATTGGGGTCCGCCCTGCTGTCGCCAGTGCCGCGCCACCTGCTCGATCTCGGCGTCGGTCACCAGCACCCCCTGCAGGCGCACCGCGCGCGGGGCATCGATCGGCTGGTAGAGCATGTCGCCGCGGCCGAGCAGGTCCTCGGCGCCGGTCGTGTCCAGGATGGTGCGCGAGTCGATGCCCGACGTCATGGCGAAGGCGATGCGGCTCGGGATATTGGCCTTGATCAGGCCGGTGATGACCTGGACCGATGGTCGCTGGGTGGCCACCACCAGGTGGATGCCGGTCGCCCGCGCCAGCTGCGCGATGCGGGTGATGGTGGCCTCCACCTCGTAGGCGCTGACCATCATGAGGTCGGCGAGCTCGTCGATCACGATCACGATGTACGGCATCCGGGGCTCGCCGGCCCGCAGCGCCTCGTTGAAGGCGGCGATATTGCGCACGCCACGCTGCGCGAACTCGTGGTAGCGCGCTTCCATGGTGCCGACGGTCCACTTCAGAGCGTTGACCGCCTTCTCCGTCTCGACGATGACCTCGGTGTACAGGTGGGGCACGCCCTTGTACTGGGCCAGCTCGACCCGCTTCGGGTCGACCAGGATCAGCTTCACCTCGTTCGGCGTGGCGCGCATCAGCAGCGAGCAGATGATCGCGTTGACGCACACGCTCTTGCCACTGCCGGTGGCGCCGGCGATCAGCACGTGTGGCATCTTGGCCAGATCGGCGCTGAACGGCTGGCCGGCCACGTCCTGGCCGAGCGCGAAGGCGAGCTGGCTCTGCTTGCCGACCGCCTCGAAGTTCGGCGAGGCGAGCACTTCCTTCAGCGTGACCAGGTCGAAGGCGCTGTTGGGGATCTCGATCCCGACGTACGGCTCGCCGGGGATCGGCGCTTCGATGCGGATCGAGCGGGCGGCGAGTGCCAGCGCTAGGTTATCGGCCAGGCCCTCAATGCGCGATAGCTTGATGCCCGGCTCCACGTCCAGCGCGTATTGGGTGACGACCGGACCCTCCTGGATACGCGCCACCTTCACGCCGATGCCGAAGTGGGCCAGCGTCTCCTGGATCCGCTTTCCCTTGCTGGTCAGATCGAGCTGCGCCGCGCTGCTGGCGGGCGCGTCGGCCAGGGCGTGCAGCCCCGGCAACTCCCAGACGCGGTCAGGTGACACCAGCGCGGCATCCAGCGCGTCGGACTCCCCCACCTCGGCGAGGTGGTGCTCCTCCTCGCTCCTGAGGGCTTCGACGCTGACGGCGGCCATCGGCGCGGGCTCGTCGCCATCGGCCGCCAGCGCGGGGCTTTCATCGGCCGGTGGCGTGGCGGCGGGGACGTGCGGCGTCACCGTGATCGGTCCCTCCGTGCGGCTTCGGCGCACGATGAGCGGCGGCTCCTCGTCCGCAGCTCCCACCCCCAGCGCGCTGCGCACGCGTCCCAGGATGCCCTGCGAGGGCCCCTCGAGGGGAGCTACCGGGATCGGCTCCGCGCGCGCGCCGGCCCGTGCCGCCTGCCGCTCCTCGACCGCCGCCAGCTCCGCACGATGCTCGCGACGCTGCAGCCAGGCGGCCAGCAGGTCGCCCACGGTCATGTTGAAGTAGAGCAGCATCCCCACCAGGAAGAGGAGCGCCAGCACCACCCACGCACCGACCTGGCCAATGGCGCCGGCCAGCAGCCAGCTGACGCCGAACCCGATGGCGCCCCCACCCTCGCCGTTGTTCACCGAGCGCAGGCCGCCGCCGACGGTGAGGTGGAACATGCCGAGCAGCGAGACCGCGACCACCGCCGCCCCGGTGGCGGCCATCCAGCGCTCGGACGGCATCGAACGCATCCACAGCATCAGCGCGAAGCCGGCCAGCAGCGGCGGCGCGAAGGCGATCCCCCAGCCCAGCAGGTAGCTGAGCACGTCGCGCAGGGGTTTCACCACGGCCCCCTCGCTCGGCGCGAACAGCGCGATGGTGCTCACGATCGCCAGCAGCACGAGCACCAAGGCCATCAGCTCCCTCACCAGCCGGCCGCTGATGTTGAAGGTCTGGGTCTTGCGCCTCCGGCTCGTGGCCGTCCGGCGCCTGGTGGATCGTCGCGTCGCCATCCGCCAGCTATACCTCCATCACGATCGGCAGGATCATCGGCCGTCGCTTGGTTCGATCGAAGAAGAAGCGCGCCAGCGTGTCGCGGATCTTCGTCTTGAGGTACCCGGGCTCGGCGGCATGGTCATCGCCACCCGCTGGCTGGCTCAGCTCCTGGGCGAGGTGGTCGCGCGCCTCCGCCAGGATGGGGTCGTCCGGATTGGGCAGGAAGCCGCGCCCAACCAGGTCAGGGCCGGAGATCGCGCGGCCGCTGGCCGCCTCCACCGTGAGCGCCACCATCACCACCCCGTCGGACGCGAGCATGCGTCGATCGCGCAGCACCACCCCGTCGATGCCGTCGATGGACGCAATCCCGTCGACCAGCACGTCGCCGGCTGGGACATTGCCGGCCAGCCGCGCGCGCGAACCGTCGAATTCGACCACCTGGCCGTTCTCCAGCACGAAGATGTTGTCGATCGCCACCCCCGCGCCCTCCGCCAGCAGGCCGTGCTGCACCAGCATCCGGTACTCGCCGTGCACCGGCACGAAGTGACGCGGCTTGACCAGGCCGAGCATCAGCTTCAGCTCCTCGCGCGACCCGTGGCCCGACACGTGGCAGTGCTTCAGGGGCTCGTAGTGGACCATGGCCCCTTCCTTGAAGAGATTGTCGATGGTCCGCGCCACGGCCTCCTCGTTGCCCGGGATCGGTGAGGCGGAGACGATGACGGTATCGCCGGGCTCGATGGTGATGTTGCGGTGGTCACGGTTGCTCATGCGCGTCAGGCCGGACATCGGCTCACCCTGCGAGCCCGTGGTCATCACCACCAGCTCTTCGCTGCGCAGGCGTTGCAGCTGGTCCTTGCGGGCCAGCGTCTCCCCGCGCGGATCGAGGTAGCCGAGCTCCACGGCGATCGCGATGTTCTGCTCCATGCTGCGTCCGAGCGCCACCATCTTGCGGCCATGGGCCCAGGCCGCGTCGAGCACCTGCTGCACGCGCCCGATGTTGCTGGCGAAGGTGGCCACGATCACGCGCCCGGCCGCCTCGCCCACCAGCTGGTGCAATGACTCCCCCACCGTCGCCTCGGACAGGGTGTAGCCGTCTTTCTCGGATCGGGTCGAGTCCGAGAGCAGGAACTCCACGCCCCGGTTGCCGATCTCGGCGATGAGCCCCAGGTCGGCCCGGTTGCCGTCCGGCGGCGTGTGGTCGAACTTGAAGTCGCCGGTGTGCACCACCATCCCGAGCGGGGTGCGAATGGCGAAGCCCATCCCATCGGGGATCGAGTGATTCACGCGGAACGGCAGGATTTCGAACGGGCCGATGCGCGTCTCCACGGCCGACTCCAACGGCTCGAGGCGAGTCGACTCCAGGAGCCGATGCTCCCGCAGCTTGCCGCGGACCAGCCCGCTGGTCAGCTTCCCGGCATAGACCGGCACGCCGGGCAGCTTGGGCAGGACGTACGGCAGGCCGCCGGTGTGATCCTCATGGCCGTGCGTCAGCACGATCCCGACGATGCGGTCGCGGTTCTGCTCCAGGTAGGTCACGTCCGGGATGACGAAATCGATGCCCAGCATCTCCGGCTCGGGGAAGGCGAGCCCGCAGTCGACGACCAGCAGCTCGCCGCCCACCTCGATGACCGTGATGTTCTTACCGACCTCACCCACGCCGCCCAGCGGGATGATGCGCAGGACGTCCGTCATCTCGACTCCTGAAAGAGGGTCAGCTGCTCCTCATCAGGAGCGGCACCCACCGAGACCGAGACCGGCTCCGGTTCCGAACCTGGCTCGGGAACCGATGCCATCCGCTCCTCCTCCAGCGCCTGCCGCGCGGCGAGCAGCGCCGCCGGCAGCCCGCGGATGTCCGCGAACAGCGTCTCTCGCAGCGAGGCCTGGTGCAGCGCCGCAGCAGGATGGTACATCGGGAAAATGAAGCGCCCGCCGGAACGGCGCAGCTGGCCATGGACTGCCGAGATGCGTGCGCCGGGCAGGTAACGCGCCAGCGAGTGGCGTCCCAGGGTGACGATCACGGCCGGCTCGAGCGCCGCCTCCTGCCGGTCGAGGTAGCCGGAACAGGCTGCGATCTCATCAGGCTCGGGGTCCCGGTTTGCCGGAGGGCGGCACTTGACCACGTTGGCGATGAAGACGTCCTCGCGCGCCCAGCCGAGCGAGCGCAGCAGCTCGTTGAGGAGCTGCCCGGCGGGGCCGACGAAGGGCCGCCCGGTCGCATCCTCGCGAGCGCCGGGCCCTTCGCCCACCAGCAGCACGTCGGAGAGCGGGTTGCCCTCGCCGGGCACCGCGTTGGTGCGACCTCGATGCAGCGGGCAGCGCTGGCAGACGCGAACCTCGCTCGCGACCTCCCCCAGCACCGTCTCGGAGCCCATCCGGCCTGGCGCCTCCCTGCCCGTTCGGGGTTGGGCCTTCCGCCGCCGCGCCCGGGGCGCGACGGCGGCATCGGTCAGGAGTTGTCTGCTCCGCTTGCGACGGGTGTCTTGGCCATGTGCCGCTCCATCGCCGCGCGGCGGCTCAGGTTGACGCGTCCCCTGCGGTCGATCTCGGTGACCAC
>CBFGSY010000139.1:0-5645 GCA_965651545.1 uncultured bacterium
CCGCCCGGGGGGCCCCGCTGCTGGCCCTGGTTCAGCGGACGCTATCGCCAGCACACCTGGCCGGCGCGACCGTCACCCTCAACCTCAGCGAGCGGATCGCGCAGCGAACGTTGTTGACGGCCCTGGTTGGCGGCGGCTACGAGGCCGCCGTCGAGGTGAGCGGCATCGGCGAGTTCGCATCGCGTGGCGGCATTGTCGACGTCTGGCCGCCGGGAATGGCCGAGCCCGTGCGGGTTGAGCTCTTCGGCGACGGGGTGGAATCGATCCGGGCCTTCGATCCGGTGACCCAGGGTTCACGGCGACGCCTCGAGCAGGTCGTCCTCCTGCCGGCCGGGGAATTCCTGCCGGCCGACGGCTGGTCCTCGTTGGCGGAGCGCGCCCCGGGCAGCCTGTCCGAGCAGCTCCAGGCAGACCTCGTTCGCCTGGAGCAGGGTGATCTGGCCGAGGCCGCCGAAACGTGGGCCGCGCTGCTGACAGCGGCGCCGGCCGTCGAGCATCTGCCGCCGGACGCGCATGTGGCGTTGACCGATCCGGACGAGCTGCGCGCCATCGCTGCCGAGCTGGATGGGCAGGCAGCCGACCGCCGCGCGGGCCTGGCGCGGGCCGGTGAGCTGCCCGCCGACTGGCCACTGCCGTTCGCCGCGGCTGCGACGCTGGCCGACCTGGGCGAGCGAGCCGCGGAGAACCTGGACGAGCAGGCGGGCAGTGACGTGGGGTATTCCGCAGCGCCCGTGCTGCCGGGGCGGGTGGAGCGCCTCGGCGAGTGGCTGGCCGAGCTGACGCGAAGCCAGCGGGTGGTGCTCACCACCGACCAGGCGAGCCGCATCGGGGAGCTGCTGGAGGAGGCCGGCCTGCCGACCGCCGCGGCGTCGGAGCTGCGAGAGCTGCCGTCCACCGGAGCCATCGGGCTCGTGCATGGCTCGCTGTCCGCCGGCTTCAGCCACGAACCCTCGAGGCTGCTGGTGCTCACCGACCGGGAGCTGTTCGGCGCCACCAGGGTGCGCCGCCTGACCTCGTCCAAGCGGGTGGTGACGCGCGACCTGATCGGGAAGCTGGAGCCTGCCGACCTGGTCGTTCACGTGGACCACGGCATCGCCCGATATGCGGGCATGACGCAGCGCGAGTACGGCGGCGACGTCAAGGAATACCTGCAGCTCGACTTTGCCGGCGACGACAAGATCTTCCTGCCCGCCGACCAGATCGGCCGCATCACGCGGTACTCGGGTGGCGCGGGCCCAACGCTCAGCCGGCTGGGCGGCACAGATTGGGAACGGACCAAGCGTCGCGTCCGGCAGGCCGTCGCCGAGCTGGCCGAGGACCTGCTCGAGATCTATGCAGCCCGCGAGGCGGCTCCAGGCTTCAGCTTCTCGCCGGACACCGTCTGGCAGCGAGAGCTGGAAGAGGCCTTCCCGTACACCGAGACGCCGGACCAGGTGCGCACCATCGAGGAGGTCAAGGGCGACATGCTCCGTCGCCGGCCGATGGACCGGCTGGTGTGCGGCGACGTTGGCTACGGCAAGACGGAGGTGGCGCTGCGTGCCGCCTTCAAGGCGGTGCAGGACGGCAAGCAGGTGGCGGTGCTGGTGCCGACCACCGTCCTGGCGCAGCAGCACCTGGGCACATTCCAGCGCCGTCTTGCGCCGTTTCCGATCGAGGTGGCGATGCTCAGCCGCTTCGTCCCCAAACGCCAGCAGGAGCAGATCGTGGCCGGCGTCAGCGACGGCTCGGTTGACGTGCTGATCGGCACTCATCGGATCCTGTCGAAGGACATCGGCTTCGCCGACCTGGGGTTGCTCGTCGTCGACGAGGAGCAGCGCTTCGGGGTCGCGCACAAGGAACGCATCAAGTCCTTCCGCAAGGAGGTCGACGTCCTGACCCTGTCAGCCACGCCGATCCCGCGCACGCTGCATCTGAGCCTGGTCGGCATCCGCGACCTGTCGGTCATCGAGACGCCGCCGGAGGCACGCCTGCCGATCCAGACGCGCATCGCCGAGGACGACGACGGGCTGGTGCGCGATGCCATCAACCGCGAGCTGGATCGCGGCGGGCAGGTGTTCTTCGTCCACAACCGGGTCGACACCATCGAGAGCGCGGCCGAGCGCGTGCGGCGGCTTGTGCCGCGAGCCAAGATCGCCATCGGGCATGGGCAGATGGCCGAGGGGATGCTCGAGCGGGTGATGCTCGACTTCGATGCCGGGCGCTTCGATGTCCTGGTGTGCACCACCATCATCGAGTCCGGCCTGGACATTCCGAACACCAACACCATCATCATCAGCCGGGCCGATACCTTCGGCCTGGCGCAGCTCTACCAGCTGCGCGGGAGGGTGGGCCGATCCGACCGCCGCGCATACGCCTACCTGCTCCACCGACGCGGCCAGCCGCTGTCTTCGGTGGCGCGCAAACGGCTCCACGCCATCTTCAGCGCATCCGACCTGGGCGCGGGCTATCAGATCGCGCTGTCGGACCTGGAGATCCGCGGCGCGGGCAATATCCTCGGCGCCGAGCAGCACGGCCATATGGCAGCGGTCGGCTTCGAGCTCTACACCCGGATGCTGGCCGAAGCGGTGGACGTGCGTCGCGGCCGGGTGGTCGGTGTCGAGCCTGCGCCGGTGCGCATGGACCTGCCGGGCTCCGCCTACCTGCCCGATGTGTATGTCGGCAACTCCGGCGCCAAGCTCGAGATGTATCGCCGCTTCGCGGCCATCCGGTCCGACGGGGACGCCGAGCATCTGCGCGAGGAGCTGCGGGACCGCTTCGGCCCGATTCCGGAACCGGCCGAGGGGCTGTTTCGCGCCGTGGCCGTGCGGATGGCGGCAGAGGCCGCCGGCGTGCCGGAGGTGCGTGCGGAAGAGCGCCAGGTCACCTTCAAGTGGCCGCGCTTCGACCGCTCGGCGGTGTCGCTCGCGCTGTCGGTGGCAGGCTTCCGGCCGAGCGTGGGCTCGAACCAGGTGCGGATCCCGGTGCCAGCCCGCCGCGACCCGGTGGATGTCACGCTGCGTGCGCTGGGCGCCCTTGACACCGAGCGAGCCAGTAGATGACCGGTGCGCCTCATATGCGCGTCCGCTTGCGCGACGTAACCCTGGCTGACGCGGACCTGCTCGACGACTGGAACCGGCAGGGTTCCCAGTCAGAGTTCAACGATTTCGACGAGGAGTTCCGCCCCGCGCCACGCGACGTGCTGGCGGAGGGTCCGCTGCGCAACGAGCACAACGGCTTGCTGATGGTGGAGCTCGTTCAGGACGAGAGCCTCGTCGGGACGGTCAGCTGGCATCGCGTCCGATACGGCCCGAACCCCGAGTCAGATGCCTGGAACTGCGGCATCGAGCTTCGGCCTGAGCACCGCGGGATGGGCTATGGCACGGAGGCGCAGCGTCAGCTGGCCGCCTATCTCTTCGAGACCTACGACCTGAACAGGGTCGAGGCGTCCACCGACGTCGAGAACATCGCCGAGCAGCGGTCGCTGGAGAAGGCCGGCTTCGTCCGCGAGGGCATTCAGCGCCGGGCCCAGTACCGCGCCGGGGGCTACCACGACCTGGTGACGTACTCCCGATTGCGTGACGACCCGGACTGAGGGCGGGCGTATACTTGACCTAGCTAGTCGACCCGCGACGGGCGCTCCCGTCCGGCGCCGAATTCCACATCCCGAGCTCCGGCACGGGTGAATGCGAAGGAGGCGCCCAAGTGGCATCTCGTCCTCCCCTCATCGATCCGTCGTCCGCGCGTGCGTCGCTGCGCGTCGGCGAGGCCACGTACACCTACCACCACCTCGATGCGGCTGGCGCCGGCGACCTGGGACGGCTGCCGCACACCGTCAAGATCCTGCTCGAGAACGCGCTGCGCCACGCCGCCGGAGGGTCGGGCCTGGTCGGTGCCGAAGACGTGCGCGCGCTGGCGGGCTGGGATCCATCGGCCCCGGGAGAGTATGAGCTTCCCTTCATGCCGGGCCGGGTCATCCTCCAGGACTTCACCGGGGTGCCGTGCGTCGTCGACCTGGCGGCCATGCGCGACGCGGTGGCCGAGATGGGCGGCGATCCCGCCCGCATCAATCCGCTGGTGCCCGCCGACCTGGTGATCGACCACTCCGTGCAGGTCGACCAGTACGGCAGCGACGCAGCCTTCCTCATCAACGTCGATCGCGAGTACGAGCGCAACGGCGAGCGCTATGCCCTGCTGCGCTGGGCGCAGCAGGCGTTCGATAACTTCCGCGTGGTGCCGCCGGGCACGGGGATCGTGCACCAGGTCAACCTCGAGTTCCTGGCGGACGTCGTCTCGGCTCGGCCGGACGAGGGGGGCGAGCTGGTGGCCTTCCCGGACACGCTGGTCGGCACGGACTCGCATACGACCATGATCAATGGCCTTGGCGTGCTGGGCTGGGGCGTTGGCGGGATCGAGGCCGAGGCGGCCCTGCTCGGCCAGCCGCTGTATCAGCCGCTGCCGATCGTGGTCGGCTTCCGCCTGGACGGCGAGCTGCCGGCCGGCGCGACCGCCACGGACCTGGTCCTGACGGTGACCGAGATCCTCCGCGCCCACGGAGTGGTCGGCAAGTTCGTCGAGTTCCACGGCCCCGGCCTGTCGCGGCTGGGCCTGGCCGACCGGGCGACGATCAGCAACATGTCGCCGGAGTTCGGCGCCACGGCCACGCTCTTTCCTGTCGACGACGAGACGCTGCGCTACCTGCGCATGACCGGGCGACCGGCGGAGACGGTGGCCCGGGTCGAGGCCTACGCCAAGGAGCAGGGTCTGTTCAGGACCGATGACGCCGAAGAGCCTCAATTCAACGAGTCGTTGAGCCTGGACCTGGGGACGGTGGAGCCTTCGGTGGCCGGGCCGCGACGTCCACAGGACCGCGTTCCACTTACCGGGCTGGTAGAGAACTTCCGTGGCACCTTCGCGGCAGGGCTGCACACCCACCAGGACGGGTCGACTCACGAGCACGATCAGCCGATGCCGGCCATCGAATCGGTCGTGGAGGAGGCGTCGGACGAGTCCTTCCCGGCATCGGATCCGCCTTCCTACACCCAGCGAAGCGAGGGGGACTCCGGTCCGCAACCCGGCCAGGCGGCGCCAGGCGTCGTGGCGACGCATACCAACCACGCCCAGGCCCACTACCGCGCGGTCGAGGTCGATGTGGACGGCGAGACGATGAAGCTGCGCTCCGGATCCGTTGTCATCGCCGCCATCACCTCCTGCACGAACACCAGCAACCCGAGCGTGATGGTGGCCGCCGGCCTGCTGGCGCGGAACGCGGTGGCCCGCGGCCTCTCCACGCCGCCCTGGGTCAAGACCTCGCTGGCGCCCGGCTCGCGGGCGGTGACCGACTACCTGGCCGGGGCTGGGCTGATGGAGCCGCTGGAGGAGCTTGGCTTCGACCTGGTCGGGTACGGCTGCACGACCTGCATCGGCAACTCAGGTCCGCTGGCCGAGCCGATCGCGGCCGCCATCGAGGACAACGACCTGGTTGGCGTGGCGGTTCTGTCCGGCAACCGGAACTTCGAGGGCCGCATCCATCCGAACGCGCGCGCCAGCTACCTCGCGTCGCCGCCGCTGGTGGTCGCCTTCGCGCTGGCGGGCCGCGTCGACGTTGACCTCGCCAGCCAGCCGATTGCCAACGACCGGGACGGGAAGCCCGTCTTCCTCTCGGAGCT
>CBFGSY010000140.1:0-5625 GCA_965651545.1 uncultured bacterium
ACTGCAAGAAGCGGCTGAGCGCCTCCGCGAGTGCCGCGTGATCGCTGTCGCGCAGGCGGGCGAGCTCGGAACCCCGCCAGCCTACGTCCCAATCCAGTCGCAGGCCCAGCGCCTGTGCGATGCCTCGAATCGTGCGCAGGGAAACGCCATCGGCGCGCCCGCGCTCGAGCATGCCGACGGCACCGGGTCCGACGCTGGCACGCAGCGCAAGGTCGACCTGTCGCCAGCCTCGCCGATGACGGAGAGCCCGAATGATCGCCGCGAGCTCGACATCGTTCAGGCGAGCATGTTGAACTGCTGCCCCTTATCAGCCGCTTATCGGCCGCTTGGGCCGGCATCGCCCAGCAGTGGCCAATGGTTGCGAGGGCCACGCCGACGCGCCGATGACGATCGAGGCTTCGGATACGCCCATCCAGCGGAGGCGGCTCAGCCAGCCATTACCGCTTCGTCGGGTCTATGGTCAGCGTGCTGACGGTGGCTGCCGCCACCGATGCGTCTGACCACGGGATCGGCACGCCTTCGCCGCGGTGCCAAAGGGCGAAGAGGTCGCGGTAGTGCGGCGACATCGGGTTGCCGGACTGGCCGCCGGCCAGCGACCAGCGGCTGGCCTCCACGTTGGAGAGGTCGATCACGGCCCGCGTGTTCGGCACGTAGCCAGGATTGCCGAACGGGCGGAGGGGCCCGTTGGCGGCCTGCAGCGGCGTGGTGCCGTCGCCCGGCATCGGCACCGGACCGATGTTGAACGCGTCTGCCAGCAGCCACCGGGCGCCGACCGGGTGGTGCATCGTCAGCGTGCGTAAGCTGCCCCATGCCCAATCGGCCGGATCTGGCCCGTGCTGCCCCTGCAGGTGCCGAACCGCGGCGGACAGTGCATCGGCCGCCTCGGCCGGCCAGCCGCGCTCGAACCAGCCGTCCGGCTGCGCACAGAGGCGCTCGATTGTCTGCGCCGCCGCGCCCGCGTGGAACATGGTGAGCGGCACGATCTCGCCGAATCCCTCGCCGAGCGCATAGCGCCAGCTGGCGGGTGCCTTTGCGCGCGCGATGCGGCGCCCCATCCCGGCCAGCCACAGCTCGAAGACCGATGCAGGAGCCGAGTCGACGGTCAGCCGCCCATCCCAGGCGCCAAGCATCTCGACCGCCAGCCGACCGCCCGCATCGGCGACCGGGAGGCGGAGCACCAGCTCACGCACCCGGCGCCACGGCAAGCTGGTCACGTCCAGCTGCAGCTCGGTACAGGCATCGACGTCCCAGGCGTTGCGTGCCGCCAGCTCCTCGACGATGCGCTCCTGGCGGTAGCCGTCCATCCAGTCCATGCCCAGGAACGGGCCCTCGCCGTCGGCGACCGGCCGGTTGTTGGCGCTGGCCACGAAGCCGGTCGGCGGATCCAGGGTCGAGGGCATCTCAGCGAACGGCACCAGCTCGTCCTCCCAGCCGACCCCCTCCAGCCAGCCGGGGAGCGGCAGCGTGCCATGGCCGAGTCGCCGGCGCGGAAGCTGGCCGATGAGCTGGTACCCGATGTGGCCGGCGGCATCGGCGTAGACCACGTTCAGGGCCGGCCCGGGCCACGCGGCGAAGTTGGCGCGGAAGGCTTCGAAGTCGCGCGCACCGAGGCAGGTCAGCAGGCCGCGAATCGGAAGGGGTCGCAGCCACACGGCGGAGAGCGAGAGGGCGGCCGGCGCGCCCTCCAGGAAGGGCGACACGATCGGCCCGCGTGGCGTGACCAGCACCCGCTCGGTGACCGACCGGCCACCACGCACCTCGATCACCTCGTCGCGTACCCGGCACGCAACGAAGCCGCCGCCCTGGCGCACGCTGGCGCCGTCGGGGCCGATCTCCTCGATGAAGAGATCGGCCTGGTCCGTGATCCCGGCGGTGATGCCCCAGGCCGCATGACCGTTGTAGGCGATCGGCAACGCCGGCCCGCCGACGAACGAGGCTCCCGCGACTTCCCAGGCTGGGCATCGCAGGTGGACCAGATACCACGGAGCCGGGAGCCGCGGGGCGAGATGCGGGTCGTTCGCCAGCAGCGGCTTGCCGGACGCGGTCCGTGAGCCGGCGATCGCCCAGTTGTTGGACGCGCCGGCCGACGGCGCCGCGGCCGCGAAAGACGCCAGGTCATCGGCCAGGCGCGAGAGTGCGGGCCCGGCAGAGGCCGCCGCCGGCAACGTCAGCGGGTGGCCCGTGGGGTATTCGTGGTCCAGTGCCAGCAGCGCATCGGGCCCGTCCTCTGAAAGGATCCTCAGGCGAGCCAGCTCGGCGTCCCAGTTGCCGCCGAGCGCGAACGACTGCAGGACGGCAAAGGCCAGGACATCGGTGATGGACCACCGCGTGGGCTGCGCTCGCAGAAGGACGAACTCGTGCGGCCGTCGGCGCAGGCCGTGGGCCAATCCCTGGTTGATGCCGCGCACGTAGGCATCTGCGCCGCGGCGCACGTCCTCGTCGAGCACCTCCAGCTGCGCGGCGGCGACGTGGCGGAATCCGAGGCGCCGTGACATGCGATCCGCTGCCAGGCCGCCCTCCCCAACCAGCGCGGCCAGGGTTCCGCGACCAACTCTGAGGAGCAGCTCGAGCTGGAAGGCGCGGTCCTGGGCATGACAGAAGCCGAGCCCGAACCACGCATCGGCCTCCGAAGCGGCGTCGACGTGAGGGATGCCCCATTCGTCGCGGCGGATGCGCAGCCGCGCCTCCACGCCGTCAAGCCGGAGGCTTCCGGACGTGCGGGGAAGCCGGCGGCCAAGGAGCCGAACCAGCTGGCGCATGGCGGGACGGTGCATTCACAGCGTGGGCGCGTCAAGCCGGGTGGGTCGAGCGACCATGGGCCGTCGGTATACTCGGCCGGGTGAGCCGCACCATCGAGCTGTTTGCTGGCTTGACCCTGCTGGTGATTGGCGTGGCCATCCTGTTTGGGGAGTGGGTCCGCTCCTGGGTCGCCGACCTGGGAGTGAGCCCCGAGCTCTGGGCATGGTGGCCAGTGCTGCTCGTCGTGCTCAGCCTCTTCTTCCTGTTGCCGGCACTGTTCGGCCGTCAGAATCGACGGCTGCGGGCGGGCATGGTGATCCCCGGAGCGCTGCTGGCCGGCGCCGGTGGAGGGCTCCTGTACATGAGCCTGACGGACCGATGGGGCTCATGGACCTCTCTCTGGACGCTCCTGCCCTTCAGCCTTGGCCTGGGCATGTACGCCGCCGGCTGGATCGCCGATGCGCCGGCCTTCAAATGGATCGGCTCCGGGGTCGCGGCCGGTGGCGTCCTCGCCTACCTGGTCTTCGCAACCGCCTTCGGCGGTGAGGAGGCCTTCAGGCTGGTGGCCGCGCTCGGCATCATCGGGCTCGGGCTGGCGCTCACGGTTGGCGGTCTGGCCGATCGGCTCAGCCGGAAGTCACCCGCCTGACGCGGGCCCCAGGTAGCGGTCGAACCAGGCGAGGATCCGATCCATGCGGTCGATGCGCCGGTCTGGGCGACCGTAGTTCTTCATCTCGTGGTGCTCCTCCGGATAGAGGATGTATTCGACGGGGCGGCCAAGGACCTTCAGGGCGGTGAAGAGCTGCTCGTTATCCGAGGCCGGGCAGATCCGGTCCTCCTCTGCCTGGAGCATGAGCAGCGGGGTATGGATCTCTCTCGCCGCGCTGAGCGGCGACATCTTCCACAGGTGCCTCATCCCGCCTTCCGAGAGCGGGTCGTCCATGTTGTGGCGCCGGTTGTAGTGAACCCCGAAGTACGAGTTGGCCCACGCCGACACCTGGTTGGCCACGCCGTTCTCCGCCGCCGCGGCGGCGAAACGATCGGTATGTCCGATCAGCCACTGGGCCAGGTAGCCGCCGTAAGAGAGGCCCATCACCCCAATCCGCTTCGGATCCGTCAGGCCCTGCGCTACCAGCGCATCCAGCACGGCGAGGACGTCGGCCTGGTCCGCATCTCCCCAGCGGCCGTCGAGCCCCTTGATCCATCCCGTGCCATGCGTGTCGGAGCCGCGGATGTTTGGCAGCACCAGCCGATACCCATGTGCCGCCAGGAGCGTCGTGTCCATGGTGCCTCCAGGGGCATGGGAGCCGGTCGGCCCGCCATGGAGCACCGCGATCGTCGGCAGCGGGCGGCGTCGGGCGCGGGCGGGCGACACCACCCAGGCCTGGATGGGACCAACCGGCCCGTCTATCCACAGCTCATCCCAAGTCGGCAGGGGGAATCGGTCCTGCCAGGCCGAACCCTGCGTGGTCAGCCGCCGCAGCCTGTGCCGTCCTCCCCTCGCTCCGGGCTCGATCGCATAGAGCTCGGCGGCGTGGCGATCGACGCCTGCGCTCATCGCCAGCCGATTTCCCGCGGCGGCGAGCGCGCTCCCGACGACGCGACCCGGCTCGACCAGAGGGGCGACCTCGCCGTCAGACGTGATCCGATACGGCAGGTTGCGTCCGCGGTCGCCGACCATGGCCACCAGGCTGCCGTCCTCCAGCCACAGCGGACCGGGCCCATCATCGGCCATGACCAGGTCCGCCCATGCCCCATTGCCGATGGACCGGTCGAGGGCGGGAGTGAGGCAGTGCGGCACTCCTCCGGCAGTGGGCGCGACCCAGAGGCGGGCCAGCGCGTGCTCGGGCGGGTCGGCGACGTCGGTGCCGATGAAGGCAACCTGGAGGCCATCCGGCGAGATGGCCGGATGGGACGCGTCACCGCGGAGTGAGGCGAGAGGTCGGTGGGGGCCGCCGCCCGATGACACGCGGAACAGCTCGGTGCGCGGCATGATGTTCCAGTCGTCGCCGATGTCGGCGGTGAAGGCCAGCCAGCTGCCGTCCGGCGACCAGGTCGGCTCCTGCACGTCGAAGTCGCCGGAGGTCAGGCGGCGCGGCCTGGCTCCCCGTCGCGCGGCTGCTGTCCAGAGGTGGGCGCGTCGGCTGAGCAGGCCTGTCTCGTCGTCGCGGAAATCGGTGCGCGTGATGCGCCTTGCGATAGGCGCAAGCTTGGCGCGACGGGGGCCGATCGCGAACCGATCCGGCCCGGCAGCTCCCAGGAAGGCCAGCTTCGTCCCGTCAGGGCTCCAGATAGGCCCGCTGGCGCCGTGGCGCAGTCGTGTCAGCTGCCAAGCCTCTCCGCCATCCAGCGGCTGGATCCAGATCTGCGGCTCGGCTGGCTCTGGCCCGACGGGCGACCGGGCGAACGCTACCCGCGTCCCGTCGGGCGAGATGGCCGGGTTCACGTCGCGCACCGCGCCCCTCGTCAGGCGTTTGGCGCGACCGCCATTCCAGCCGGTGCGCCACAGGTGCGACACGTAGCGACCGCCGCGCACGCGGCGCAGCGCGTAGACGAGGTCACCGTTGGCGGACAGGCTGAAGGATTCGATGACGGTCTGCGCGTTGACCAGCGCGCGGCCGGTTGGGGTTGGCATGCGGCGCCGAGTATGCCGCAGCGGCAACGTGGATTCCGGCTTGCGTCGCCTGCCGAGCGGCGGATTCCGGAGATGCGGCGGAATCGTTGACCCTTTTCCGTGGGCTGTGCCATGCTCCGGCGATCCGCGGGGGCAGTGGGGAATTCCGTTCGGCGGCGAACGCGGCAACGCCGTCATCGTCCTGGAAGGGAGATTCGATGCGCAGCTGGTCGCCAGTCAGGATCGTCATCGCCACCGTCATCCTCGGTATC
>CBFGSY010000141.1:0-5618 GCA_965651545.1 uncultured bacterium
CAGCCAGTGCTGCCAGTGATGCGCCGTCCAGACCAGCCGCTTGTAGGCGTCGTCGAAGGTGCGTGGCGGTGTTGGGCGCCCCCACGAGAGGGCAACGAAGCGATTCTCCCCCTCCTTGAGCATCGTGCGCGCGATGGCCCGCGGGCCCTCGAAGCCGATGTTCAGGTCGCTCGTCAGGATGAGCGCGTCGTCGGTCGACGAGCAGCTGCAGACGCCCTGGTGATAGCCGGACTCGGTGTACTCCCAGGATCCGAAGGTCCGCCCATAGTCGAAGACCGGCTCGCAGTCCATGATCAGCTGCACCTCGCCGTTCACGCAGCGCACCGTGCGCAGCAGGATGTGCTCGGCGTCGTAGTCGGTGGGGGCGCGGCGCTGGGAGCGTGACCGCTCCTCCTCGGCATGCCACGGGCCGATGAGCAGAACGTCGCGCACGATGATCCAGCCGGTGCTGGTGCCCCAGCTCGTCTCGAGCACGTTGGTGCCGGGCAGGTACCGTCGCGAGGCAGGGACCTGCACGTCGGCCGGCCCAAAGCGGAAGCGGCCGGCATCCCGGTCCAGGATGGCGCCGAAGACGCTGGGCGAGTCGACGCGCGGAACGCACAGCCACTCGATGTTGCCCGATGGCGCGACCAGCGCCGTCGTCTCGCAGTCGGACAGGAAGCCGTACTCGGCGATCGGCGGGAAGGGTGAGCCGGCATAGTTGACCCGATTGGCCGGGCCCATGGAGCTCATCGGTCCCATCTGTTGATCGCCGTTCACGCTCGCCTCCAGAGCTGAGGGTCGTCAGTCTTACCACGGCCGGGCCGGGGATACCAGACCCAGATGCCCGATGGCTGCCCTCCCCGCCGCCTGCGTTACACTCGGCCCGATGCCCGACGCTCACGTGAAGGTCGCCGTCACCGGCGCCGCCGGCCAGATCGGCTACGCGCTCCTCTTCCGCATCGCATCGGGTGAGATGTTCGGCCCCACGACCAGCGTCGAGCTGCGGCTGCTGGAGCTCGAGGCCGCGCTGCCCGCACTCGAAGGCGTGGCCATGGAGCTGGACGACTGCGCCTTCCCGCTGCTGCGCAATGTGGTTCGCACCTCGGACGCGAATGAGGCCTTCGCCGGCGCCAACTGGGCGCTGCTGGTGGGGGCGGTCCCGCGCAAGGCCGGCATGGAGCGCAAGGACCTGCTGACCATCAACGGCGGCATCTTCACCGATCAGGGCCGGGCGATC
This sequence comes from uncultured bacterium, assembly GCA_965651545.1. GTDB lineage: Bacteria > Chloroflexota > Limnocylindria > QHBO01 > QHBO01 > DASSCW01. The sequence continues at coordinate 1,220 of CBFGSY010000141.1, forward strand.
GCCGCCAACGCCGCCGGCGACGTGCGGGTGCTGGTGGTCGGCAACCCGTGCAACACGAACTGCCTCATCGCGGCGGCCAATGCCCCGGAGGTGCCGGCAGATCGCTGGTACGCCATGACCATGCTCGACGAGAACCGGGGACGCAGCCAGCTCGCCCAGCGTGCCGGCGTGGCAGTCGTGGAGGTTCGTGACCTGGCGGTCTGGGGGAACCATTCGAGCACCCAGTTCCCCGACTTCTACCACGCCACCGTCGGCGGACGCCCGGCGACCGATGCCATCGACGACGAGGCCTGGCTGCAGGGTGAGTTCATCACCACCGTCCAGCAGCGCGGCGCCGCCATCATCGAGGCGCGCGGCCAGTCCAGCGCCGCCAGCGCCGCCAACGCGGTGATCGACACGGTGCGCAACATCAGCCGGCCCACCGGACGCATCTTCAGCGCCGCGGTACGGGCGCCGGCGGGCGCATCGGGCTACGGCATCAGCGAGGGCCTTGTCTTTGGCTATCCGCTGGTGGCCACCGCATCGGGCCAGGTGGAGATCGTGCAGGGCATCGAGCACAATCCGTGGGCCCAGTCGAAGATCGACGCCACCCGCGACGAGCTCGTCGAGGAGCGAGAGGCTGTGAAGGACCTTCTGCCATGACCAACCAGGCGCCGCCCAGGACCGATACCGCCTCGATCACCTTCGAAGATCGCACCCTGGAGCTGCCGGTCATCCGCGGCAGCGAGGATGAGCTGGCCGCCGACATCTCGAAGCTGCGGGCCGAGACGGGGCTGATCACCCTGGATCCCGGCTACGGCAACACCGGCTCCACCCGATCGGCCATTACCTACGTCGACGGCGAGCAGGGAATCCTGCGCTACCGGGGCTACCCGATCGATCAGCTCGCCGAGCAGAGCAACTTCCTGGAGGTCGCCTACCTGCTGATCAACGGCGACCTCCCGTCGCGCGAGCAGCTGGACACGTTCACCGCCGAGGTCACGCATCACACCCTCATCCGCGAGGAGATGCGCCACTTCTTCGACTCGTTCCCGCACGACGCACACCCTATGGCGGTGCTCGCCTCCGGGACGGTTGGCATGAGCACCTTCTACCCGGACAGTCACGAGATCGCCGATCCGGCGGCGGTGGAGCTCACCATCCTGCGGCTCATCGCCAAGCTGCCGACGCTGGCGGCCTGGTCCTTCAAGAAGGCCATCGGCCAGCCATACGTGTACCCGCGCAACGACCTGGGCTACGCCGCCAACCTGCTGCACATGATGTTCGCGGTGCCGTCCGAGCCGTACGAGGTCAAGCCGGAGGTCGCCGATGCGCTCGACCTGCTCCTCATCCTGCACGCCGACCACGAGCAGAACGCATCGGCCGCCACCGTGCGGCTAGTCGGCAGCACGCACGTGAACCTGTACGCCTCGATCAGCGCCGGCATCTCCGCGCTGTGGGGGCCGCTGCACGGCGGGGCCAATGAGGCGGTGATCAGGACGCTGGAGCGGATCGTGGACGATGGCGGCAACGTCCAGAAGTGGGTCGACCGCGCCAAGGACCCGAGCTCGAACTTCAAGCTGCCGGGCTTCGGCCACCGGGTCTACAAGAACTTCGACCCACGGGCGACCATCATCAAGCGCGCCGCCGAGCGGGTGCTGGCGGCCATGGGAGCCAGCGGCGAGCTGTTCGAGGTGGCCAAGAAGCTCGAGGAAGTGGCCATCCACGACGAGTACTTCGTCGAACGCAAGCTGTACGCCAACGTCGACTTTTACTCAGGCCTGATCTACCACGCGCTCGGCTTCCCGAAGAACATGTTCACCAACTGCTTCGCCATCGGGCGGCTGCCGGGCTGGATCGCCCAGTGGCAGGAGATGATCCGCGACCCCGAGACGAAGATCGGACGCCCACGGCAGGTCTACACCGGGCCAACCGAGCGAACGTACGTCCCGATCGACGCCCGCTAGCCCGATGCTGCGACTGCCCGGCGATCCTCAGTCGCAGATGTGACTGACGGCATCCGAGGCTGCCGCCCTAAGATCGGCCGCACATGAAGCTGACCATCCTCGGGCGGAGCCCTGCCCGTCCGAACCCCGGGGAGGCCTGCGCCGGCTACCTTGTCGAGGGCGGCGGCTCGCGCGTGATGATGGACATCGGCCCGGGCGTCGTCGCCCAGCTGCTGCGCCGCAACACGCCGGACGAGCTGGATGCGGTGGTCATCAGCCACATGCACACCGACCACTGCCTGGACCTGGTCACCCTGCGCTACTGCTACCCGTGGATCGACGTCGCCAAGAAGCGGCTCCTGGTCATCGTGCCGCCGGGGGCGACCGCGCAGCTGGCCGAGATGGCGCTGGGCGCCGGCTACATGAATTTCTTCGACAAGAGCTTCATCTTCGTCGAGCACGACGGCAAGCGCCCCATCGAGGTAGGCAACCTCCGCCTGGAGCCCGATGAGACGCAGCACTTCGTGCGCACCTGGGGCTTCCGGATCAGCGCCCGCGGAGACGGCGAGGACCCTGAGCGCATCCTCTCCTACTCGGCCGATGCGGGTCCCTGCCCGGCCCTCCCTCGCCTGGCCGATGGCGCCGACCTGTTCCTGTGCGAGGCCGGCTTGCGATCGCTGGCGGAGGACGACCCGGAGCCACAGAGCAGGGGCCACCTGCTGCCATCTGAGGCGGGGCGCGTCGCGCGCGAGTCGAACGCCAGGCGGCTGCTGCTGACGCACATTCCGCTCCCGGACCGGGGCGAATGGGCGATGGCCGAGGCAGCCACTGAGTTCCACGGCCCGCTCGAGATCGCCGAGCCGCTGCGCAGCTACGAGGTCTAGCCGGCCTCGGTGCCCTCGATCCGGGCACGGGCGATCCAGCGGTCCGCCGACCAGGTGACCAGCGCCCACAGCATCGATAGCCCAAGCGTCGCCGCCAGCAATGCCGCGGCCAGCGGCAGGAACCCGCTGCCGATCTGGGCGCCCAGCAGCAGCGCACCCAGCGCGATCACCGCGATGATGCTGCCGATCATGGCCAGCCCGATCTTGGCCGCCGTCAGCGCGAACCATCCCAGCGAATGGCCCTGCGCCCGCCCGGTGAGCCACAGCAGGATCGGGCCGGAAGCGCCGAACAGCGCCACGTAGAAGCCAGTCGCGCTGAACAGCTCGGCCGGCCCCAGGCGACGCTGCAGGAAGATGGCGGCGACGAGCCAGGCGGCGAGCAGCGCACTGGCGGCCCCGGTGCCGATCAGCCAGGCGAGAAGCAGGGTCGCCGTGCCGGTGGAGAGGCGCTCGACCATCTCGCCGTCCCGGCCCTCGACCAGCTCGGTCGGGCCATCCGGCGGGAGTCGCGGTTCCTCGCTCATGCAGGGCTGACGCCGGAGCCCTCGAAAGCGGCTGCCAGGTCGGCGACCAGGTCGTCTGCCGCCTCGATGCCGACCGACAGCCGCACCAGCCCGGGCGGCACGGCGAGCGGCGAGTCGGCGACCGAGACGTGCGTCATCGCCGCAGGCAGCTCGATCAGCGACTCCACCGCGCCAAGCGACTCGGCCAGCGTGAAGAGGCGGGTGCAGGCCACGAAGCGGCGGGCCGTCTCGTCATCGGCATTGAGCTCGAAGCTGAGCATGGCGCCCGGCAGGCTCATCTGCCGCATGCACAGTTCCCGCTGAGGATTCCCCGGAAGGCCCGGGTAGTAGACCCGCTTGACCTCCGGCCGTCCCTCCAGCCACTGCGCGATCGCGGTCGCGTTGGCGCAGGAGCGCTCCATGCGGACGGCCAGCGTCCGCAGGCCGCGCAGCACCAGCCAGCAGTCGAAGGGCGACGGGACGGCACCGGCGGCGTTCTGGTGGAAGCGGAGGCGCTCGGCGAGGTCGTCGCGGCTGGTCGCCACCAGTCCGCCGACCACGTCCGAGTGTCCGCCCAGGTACTTGGTGGCCGAGTGCAGGACGGCGTCCGCGCCGAGCTCCAACGGCCGCTGCAGGAAGGGGGTGGCAAAGGTGTTGTCGACCACGGTCAGCGCCCCGGCCTCACGGGCCGCGGCCGCGATCGCCTCGATGTCAGCGATCTTGAGCAGCGGATTGGTGGGGGTCTCGATCCAGACCATGGCCACCGGCCTGCGCTCCGTGAGGGCCTCGGGCGAGAGGGCGGCGCGAACGGCGTCGACATCGGCCACATCGACCGGGTCGACCCGGACGCCGTATCGGGCCCAGACCTTGTCGGCCAGGCGCCACGTCCCCCCATACACGTCGTCGCACATCAGGATCCGCTGGCCCGGCTCCGTCAGGTAGAGGAGGTTCTGGGTGGCGGCCAGGCCCGACGCGTAGGCCAGGCCGTGCGTCGCCCCCTCCAGGGCGGCGATGGCCGCCTCCAGCGCTCGTCGGGTCGGGTTGTCCGACCGCCCGTATTCGAAGCCACCACGCGTCTGCCCAACCG
>CBFGSY010000142.1:0-5517 GCA_965651545.1 uncultured bacterium
GGCTGCGGAACATGGTCGACGAGGCGTGGAACCAGATCAGCGTCCAGCTCAAGCGGCGGCATGACCTGATCCCGAACCTGGTCAACGCCGTGAAGGGCTACATGGACTTCGAGCAGGAGACGCTGACCCGAGTCATCGAGGCCCGATCGGCGGCCGTCACTGCGCAGCAGGCGGGCCCGGGTGGCGCGGCGCAATCGGCCCAGGCGGAGAACTTCCTGACCAGCGCCCTGCGGCAGCTGTTCGCCCTGGTTGAGAACTACCCTGACCTGAAAGCCAACCAGAACGTCCTCCAGCTTCAGGAGGAGCTGACGACCACCGAGAACCAGATCGGCTTCAGCCGCCAGCACTACAACAGCACCGTCCGGGAGTTCAACACCAGCATTCAGACCTTCCCGAACGTGTTGATCGCGGGGATGTTCGGCTTCCGCGAGCGCGACTACTTCCAGATCGAAGAGGCCGATGCCGCGGTGCCCGAGGTCAACCTGCGCACTGAGCCGCCAGCGGCAGCTCCGCCCCAGACACCCCCGGCTTCGCCGGGAGCCTAGGCCGATACCTCCAACCCGGCGACAGGGCCGATGACTGCGCGGCCGGCCCCGTCGACTTTCTACCGGGAGATCGACCGCAACCGACGCAACTCCTGGCTGCTGGTCGGGATCGTCGCGCTGGTGCTGGCGGCGCTGGGCGCCGCCATCGGCTATGCGACCGGATTCGGCTGGGGTGGCGTGGTGGTGGCGCTGATCGTGGCGACGGTGATGAGCGTCGGTTCCTTCTTCGCCGGCGACCAGCTGGTGCTCCTCTCGTCGGGAGCCCACGAGGTTCCGGTGGCAAACCCGCCGGACGAGTACAAGCAGCTCGTCAACGTGGTCACGGAGATGACCATCGCCGGTGGCCTGCCGATGCCGAAGGTGTACGTCATCAATGACACCGCGCCGAACGCCTTCGCCACCGGCCGTGACCCGAAGCACGCGTCGGTGGCGGTGACCACCGGGCTGCTGCAGAAGATGGACCGCGAGCAGCTGCAGGGCGTGATGGCTCACGAGCTGAGCCACATTGGCAACTTCGACATCCGCTTCGCGCTGCTGGTCGGCGTGCTGGTGGGCTCTAGCGCCCGCGGGGGGTTTTGGTTCGGGCGGTTCGGGTGGGGGGGGGGCGGCCGCCGCCGCCAACGCGCCCGGGGGGGGGGGGGGGGAGCGGCCCTGATCCTCTTCGCGCTGGCCCTGGTGCTGGCGATCGTGGCGCCGCTGATCGGGCGGCTCGTGCAGCTGGCAGTCTCGCGGCGCCGCGAGGCGCTGGCCGACGTTTCCGCGGTGGAGCTGACTCGCAACCCGCTCGGCCTGGCGCGGGCGCTGCGCACCATCTCCGATGACAAGGAGGTGCTGGAGGTCGCCAATCGCGCCACGCAGCACCTCTACATCATCAACCCGATCAAGTCCTTCGAGGAGCGGTCGAAGTCGATGTGGGACACGCACCCGCCGCTCGGCGAGCGGATCGAGGTGCTTCGCAACCTGGCCGGCCAGTTCGGCCAGGATCCGACCGCGGTCGGCTGAGGTGCGGGCGCGAGGCTCCGCGCAATGCGCAGATGCGCGCATTCACAGATGGATGTCCGCGAACATCGGTTAGCCTTGCGCCCTGAGCTCATTCACATCTGGATGGGTGCAGCCATGATTCGGCCGGTCATTCTTGGCTGAATGGCTCGGGAGCTCCGAGGGCGCTCGGGCGGGCGTACATTCACCTGTGAATAGCGGTTCTCCCCAGCCTATGAGGGCGCAGGATCCATCACTGGTCCGATTGGTTGCCGCTGAATCGGGCCCTGTGCTATCGTCGGAAGCCGATACGCGACGACGAGCGAGGCCGCCGCCTGACGGGCCGAGGTAGCTCAGTTGGTAGAGCACCGCCCTGAAGAGGCGGGTGTCGTCAGTTCGAATCTGACCCTCGGCACCACGTTCGGCGACGCGCATCGGGCAAGCGGGCGGAAGTGGCTCAGTTGGTAGAGCATCACCTTGCCAAGGTGAGGGTCGCGGGTTCGAGTCCCGTCTTCCGCTCCATTTTTATGCCCTCGTGGCGGTGACCTGCTACCTTCGTCGGTGGCTCGATTGCCCCGTCGTCTAGTGGTAGGACAGCGGACTTTGGATCCGCGAACCGAGGTTCGAATCCTCGCGGGGCAGCCAGGATGGCAGCCGGCGTGCAAGCGCACGCATTGACCGATGGCGACGTGCCCGAGTGGTCAGGGAGCGGTCTGCAAAACCGCGTACACGGGTTCGATTCCCGTCGTCGCCTCCACCTCCTCTGAGCGCGATCGGCTTCCTGACCGATTCAGCGAGCGGACCGGGCGTTAATGCCATTCGTAAGGCCTAGTCGCACCGCGCCCCATGCCCTCGGTCACCGGGGATGCACCTGACGACCGGCCTCTCCGTAGTCTGCCCGCAGTCTGGAAGGCCTAGAGTTGGGCGATCGCTGGGCCATAGGGGGGATGGTCTCCGCGGGTAGACGGAGGACTCAGATGCATAGGCGGCGCTTCATGGCTGGCGGCATCGCTGCCACGATCCTCATCCTTGTCGGCGCAACCGCCGTCGCGGCGGTGGTCATCTATGGCACCGATGGCAACGATCGGTTGTACGGAACGCCGGACAACGACCGGATCTACGCCCTGAAGGGGCGGGACCTTATCGTTGGCTACGCAGGCCGCGATCAGCTCGAGGGTAGGGCTGGCAACGACACGATCCGCGGCGGAAACGAACGCGATTACATCGATGGTGGCTGGGGTGACGACCATCTCGACGGTGGTCGGGGGATCGACTCCGTCTACGGCCAGCGTGGGAACGACACGATCGTGGTCAACGGCGATGGTGCGGTCGACTTCGTCCATTGTGGCGGCGGGACCGACGTCGTGTACCTCGATCCAGAAGACCAGGCGGGCGGCTGCGAGACCAAGATCCTGGTCACACCGTCTCCCTAGCCGCTCTTGTGCCCCCCGGCGCCCGAACACAAGCCTGGACGGCCTGTGTAGCCGCCCTGCCGCTCGGCTAGCAGATGAGCAGCGTCGCATGAGCGACGGGTGGGAAAGCGACGCGTAAGAATTGGCAAGGCCCAAGACTTCAAATCCACATCCTCCGTTGCCTGGACGCACCGCCGCAGGCCCGGTGGCATCCGCAGTGCACTGCCGCCTTGCATGCCCATCGTCTACCGAGGAGGCCCGTACGCCGGGCAGGACGATTACCTACTGCCGCCGCCGCCTCGCCTCAGCGCCTTTGGCGGCTATGGCTATTACCTGCGGACGAAGGACATGGACGCAGACGGACGCGTGGTGTACACGTGGGTGCCAGAAACCGCCGAAAACGGTCGGTCAGACCAGCCACTGAGCGCCTGGTAGGCCTACTTCACCCGGCGCCCCGTGGCCGGGTCGTCACGGAACCGCTGTCAACTGGAACGCATCCACGTAGACGGTTGCGCTCATCAGGCTGGTCGACATCACCAGCTTGCCGTAGATGGTTCCGGCCGGTGCCGTGACAGTGCGCGTCACCTCGACCCAGCCGGCCGTGCTTGCTGTGAAGCCCTTGATGCCGCTGGACCCGATAGTGGCGCCATCTGAGCCGAACCACACCGCCCGAATCTGGAACGAGAACTCATCGGCCGTGGTCGGGATGTTGACCCAGCCCGAGAAGGCGTAGCTGCCATTCGCGTGCACGCTCGCGAGCGTCTGCCGGACGCTGTACGTGGCCTCTGCACCAGCGTGCTTCCCTGAGTACGTCCCGGCGTGGGCCTCTTCCGCGCTTCGGCCGAAGTTGGCGTTCGCGCTCCAGGCATCCGGCGCGCCGTCGGCGTCGACGCGCTCGAAACTGGCGTTGTTGATCAGGTTCGCCGGCGGCGCGGTCGTGCCGATCTCGAAGATGCGACCGTCGTTCTCACCGGGATCGGTGCCGTTGTCCACACCCCGGTCCGTCAGGTACATGCTCGTCCGGTTCGGATCGCGGCTGGACGGCCCGATGGCGAGCCCTGACGGGGCCACGATCGGTACGCGCTGCAGGTCGATGAGCCGGACCAGCTGACCGGAAGACGTCACTTCCACGATATCGGCGTCGGGCTGGTTGCCAAGCACCAGGAGGTTGCCATTGGACTTGTAGGCGACGCCCTCCAGGTCGAGCACGCCGAACTGAGCCACGCTGAACGAGGTGATGACATCGTCGCCACCGCCCTCAATCAAGCCGTTGGTGCCAGGCTGGATTCGGAAGACCTGGCCGCCCGTGCCGTTCCCGATCCACAGGCTGCCACCGCCGACGGCCAGTGCCTCGGGATCGGTGGCTCCCATCGCAAAGGTGGAGAAGCTGCGGCGCGAATCGTCGGCCGTCCCGTATTTTCCGTCGGGTCCCAGGTTCCGGACGAAGACCTTGCCCCGCAATCCAGCGAAGGCCCGGTCGTCAGAGAAGTACCAGGTGCCCGCGGCGCCGTCGACCGCGACGTCGGTCGGCTCAGTGGTGAAGCTGGAGGTGCTCATGGTGGCCTTGACTGCACCGGCCGACGTGGCGCGCCACATGTTCTTGCCGGCGAAGAGCGGCGTCTCGTCGACTTCAGAGTCGACGACGAGCAGCGCGCCCGATGGCAGCACTGCGATCCCGGTCGGGTCCGGACTCGGCGTCGCCCAGCTGGAAGTCAGAATCGTGCGCCGAACCGCGGAGTTGGCGCCGACGGCCGGCATGGCGAAAGCGACAAGAAGCGCCAGCGCAGCGAAGGACGATATGAAGGTACGTGCCACGAAGCCCCCCGATTCCCGCGTCGGCGACTCAGGTCGTCGGCGGCGTACTGGTACGAAAGTCCTGAGGGAGGGCAGTGTGACCAGCACTTCTCAGCGCGTCTAGGGGAATGTTGCCGTTTAGCACCGCTATTCGACTGACGCCTTGGCCAATGGCACATCCGCAGTCTTGCCGCAGGCCGCCCGTCGTACCGTGTGAAGCACAACGCACAACACCTACGGAGGAACGATGACTCGCATGGTCACCCGGTCGGGACGTTGGGTGGCGCTCGCAGTGGCGCTGACCCTGCTGACCGCTCAGCCGGCCACCGCCATCGTGTGGGCCGAGCCGGCAGCCGTGAGTGACAGCGGTCACGGCACGACCAGCATCAACTCGACGGCCGTCACCAGGCTCAAGTCAGTGCACGTCGTGTACACGGAGTCGACCGACGGCTTGAGCGTCGCCATGCACCGACGGTCCCCGGATGGCGGGGTCTCCTGGGGCACGCCGATCCAGATCTCGCGGCCCGAGGCACACACGGTGTACGGCGCTGCCATGGATGCCTCGTGGGACACGATTCTCGATGTCGTGATCGGGGAGGAGGACGTATCGGGCAACAGGGTGGTCTGGTACCACCGAAGTGAGAACGGTGGCGCCGATTGGGAGGCGCCGGTCCAGCTCACGGCGGCCGATGGAGAGGCGGGAGTTGCCGACGTCGTCCGCTTCAGGGATCGGGTGATGGTCGTCTACACCGATGCCCAGAGCGGTGGCGTCTACGTGCGACGCAGCA
>CBFGSY010000143.1:0-5477 GCA_965651545.1 uncultured bacterium
ACGGCCTCGACCGTGCTGCTGAAACGTGCTAACCGATAGTAACATGTAGTGCATGCTCCAAGGTTCTGCCAAATCGCGATCAGGCTGACGCTAGGCAAGGCGGGCGCCGGTGAATCGGCGCTGATCGTCCAAAGGCGAGCTCGCCCCTCGCGGTTCCTGCTTCCGGCGAGCCGCGATCAAGCGCCTAAGCGCGACCAGGGCGCGATCTGGCAGAACCCGCCCAGACGGCCCTGCCTAAGCGCGACCAGGGCGCGATCTGGCAGAACCCGCCCAGACGGCGCTGCCTAAGCGCGACCAGGGCGCGATCTGGCAGAACCCGCCCAGACGGCCCTGCCTAAGCGCGACCAGGGCGCGATCTGGCAGAACCCGCCCAGACGGCGCTGCCTAAGCGCGACCAGGGCGCGATCTGGCAGAACCCACCCAGACGGCGCCGCCCACAGCCGCCAACGCGCAACCGCTGGCGTACGAGTTCAGCCCGAGCCGACGGCGCCAGCCACCTCCTGCAGCCCCAGCTCCTGCTGCTCGCCGGTGGTGAGGTCACGGAGCACCACGTTCCCCCGCTCCAGCTCCTCGCCCACGATCACCGCCCAATGAGCGCCCGCCTTTGCCGCCGCCTCCAGCTGGCGGCCGAGCTTGCGGTCGCTGCCGTCGGCGCGGACCCGCAAGCCCGCGTCGCGTAGCGAGCCAGCCACCCGCAGCCGCTGCTCGTACGCCTCGGGCTCAGCCGATACCACCGCTATCAGCGTCCCCTCGGGGGCAGCAATCCCGTGCTCGGCAGCCGCCAGGACCGCCCGATCGATGCCCAGCCCAAAGCCGATGCCCGGCGTCGGCCGCCCACCCAGCAGCTCGGCCAGGCCGTCGTATCGGCCACCGCCCGCCAGCGCCTGCTGCTGCCCCCGACGACCCGCCACGTAGAACTCGAACGTGGTCCGGGTGTAGTAGTCGAGGCCGCGGACGATCGACGGGTCGATCTCGTAGCGCACGCCCAGCGCATCGAGCAGGCGCAGGACCCCGTTGAAGTGATCCCGACAGGCATCGCACAGGTGGTCCACGCTGCGCGGCGCGCCGGCAGCCAGCTCCGGATCCAGCAGCTTGTCGTCGAGCACCCTCAGCGGGTTGACCTGGAGCCGCCGCCGAGAGTCATCGGTCAGCCGATCCGCGTGCCCGGTAAAGTAGTCCACCAACGCCTGGCGGTACCCTGGCCGGCAGTTGGCGTCGCCGATGGAGTTGAGGTAGGCGACCGCATCGTCGATCCCCGCCTCTGCGAAGAACCGGTGGGCCAGCTCGATCAGCTCGGCGTCGACCATCGGGCCGGGATCGCCCAGCACCTCGACATCCCACTGCGCGAACTGGCGGAATCGGCCCGCCTGTGGCCGGTCGTACCGGAACATCGGTCCCAGCATCCAGAACCGCAATGGCCCCGGCCGGACGTGCATGCCGTGCTCGATGTAGGCCCGCACGATCCCTGCCGTCGGCTCTGGTCTCAGCGCCCATTCGGCCCGCTCTTCCTCCGAGCCCGATGCCCCCGACACGCGGAACATCTCCTTCTCCACGGCGTCGGACGACTCACCCAGGCCGCGGGCGAAGAGCTCGACCCGTTCGAAGAGGGGCGTGTCGATGCGATCGAAGGCGTAGCGTTCGCTCAGGTCGCGCGCGATGACCTCCATCCGCGACCACGCGGCGCCCTCTTCGGGCAGCAGGTCACGTGTGCCGCGTGGGGCGCCGATCTGACGGGCCATGCGCTGGAGTGTACCGAGGCGCTAGCCTGCGACGGATGGTGCCCGAGCCACCTGTCCAGCGTCCGGTGGTGGGGCTGCTGGGCCTCGCCCTGGTCGTCGTGGCCGGCATCGCCCTGCGGCTGTGGGCCCTGGGCCTGGATGGGCACAACGGCGACGTGCACATCATCCACGGCTGGGCTGAGCGGCTGGCCGCGGTCGGTTCGTGGAGCTTCTACGAGGGACAGCTGACCGTCTATCCGGCACTGCTCTACCTGTATTGGCCGATGGGCCTGCTCCTCGACGGCGAGGCGCTCGACCTCGTCATCAAGGGGTCGTCCATTCCCTTCGACCTGACCATCGGACTGCTGTTGTGGCTGTTGGTGCGCCGGGTTGCCGGCGACCTGGCGGCTGTCGCGGCCTCCGCGCTGTACCTGCTGAATCCGGCCGTGATCATCGCCGGACCGATGTGGGGGCAGATCGACGCCGCCGGCACCCTCTTCATGCTCGGCGCACTGGTCGCGGCCAGCGGCAGGCGGTGGGCGACCGCCGGCGCCCTGACCGTCCTGGCCGGGCTTGCCAAGCCGCAGTTCGGGCTGGTGGTGATCCTGGTTGGCGTGGCCGCTTTCCAGGCAACCCGCCAGGAGCGCAGCCCGCGGCCGATCGTGCGGTCGGTGGTTGCTGCCGTCGCGACCTACGCGGTGATCGCGACGCCGCTGCTGCTCGACCCGATCAGGTATGCCGCCCAGCTCGGCTCGATCGCGTCCTACCAGCCGATGACCTCGCTCTTCGCGATGAACCCGTGGGGCCTGTTCATCGGATTCGAGAAGCCCGACGGGAACCTTGTCTACGTCGGAGGCGCGCTCCTGCTGGCCGGCCTTGGCGCCGCCACGGTGCCCGTCTGGCGCCGCCAGGACATCGCGGCGCTGCTGGCCGCCGGCACGCTGCTCATCTTCGCGGTCTACTTCCTGCCGACGCGTGCCCACGAGAGGTACCTCTTCCCGGCCATGGCGCTGCTGGCGCCGTTCGCGGCCGTCTCGTGGCGGAGCCTCGTGGCCTACCTCGCCCTGAGCGCGGCGTTCGCCGCGTCGCTGCTGTACGCGCTCAGCTTCATCAATCGCGGCGCGCTGACGCCGGAGATCTACGACGTGATGCGCGCGCCGCCGACGGTGTGGGTGATCGGGCTGACGATGATGGCTGCGGCGCTGGTATGGGTGTCGCTGCTGGTCGGCGGGACCGCTGCGCGGCGGCTGGAGAGCCCGGCGCGAGCTTCAGGTTCTGCCAAATCGCGATGTGCATGACGTTAGGCGAGCCGGACCCCAGCGGAGGCGCTGCGCACGCGCGTCCCCGAGCTCATTGAGCGCGCCTCCAACCCCAGACCAGAGGCAATCGGGCGCCTAAGCGCGACCAGGGCGTGATCTGGCAGGACCCACCGAGACCAGCCTGCCTAAGCGCGACCAGGGCGTGATCTGGCAGAACCCACTGCGCTGCTGACTCGCCGCTGACCCGCCGCGAGACGCGTCCGGGAACGGACTAGCGCGCCTCGCGGGTAACCGAGGTGACGTCCCGGATGCGTTCGATCTTGGTGAGCACCTTGGAGAGCTGGTCGAGCGACGTCACCTTCAGGGTGGCGCTGATGGTGGCGGTGCCGTCCGCGTGCGTCCCGATCGAGGCCGCCACGATGTTCACCTTCGCCTCGGCGACCACGTTGGTGATCTCGTTCAGCAGGCCGGCACGGTCGAGCGCCTCGATGCGCACGGTGATCGGGTACGTCTGCTGGTCCACGCTCTCCCAGTCCACGTCGATCAGCCGCTCGATGTCCTTCTCCGACAGCACCGAGGGGCAATTCGCGCGGTGGATGGTGACGCCCTTGCCGCGGGTGACATAGCCGGTGATCGGGTCGCCCGGGATCGGTGAGCAGCAGTTCGCGAAGCGCACCAGCAGGTCGCCCACCCCCTTGACCCTGACGCCGGTGGTGGACGGCGCCACGGACGGGGGAGCAACCTCGGGGAGCGCGATGGCCGCGTCGTCGTGGACTTCCAGCTTGGAGACCACCGACCCCGGCGAGACAGCCCCATAGCCGATGGCGGCGAAGAAGTCGTCCAGCTCCTTGTAGTGCGCCTGGGCCGCGATCTCAGAGAGCTTCTCGTTCGAGACGGTTACCAGCGTCTCGTGCGCCAGGCGGCGGAGCTCCCGGTCGAGGAGCTCCTTGCCCTGCGCGATGTTCTCCTCGCGCTGCTGCCGTTTGAACCATTGGCGAATCTTCTCGCGCGCCGCCGAGGTGCGAACGATCGAGAGCCAGTCTCGCGACGGGCCGTGCGCCGCCTTGGTCGTGATGATCTCGACGATGTCGCCGTTGCGCAGCCGGTAGTCGAGCGGCACCAATCGGTTGTTGGCCTTGGCGCCGATCGTCCGATGCCCCACATCGGTATGGATGCGGTAGGCGAAGTCCAGCGGCGTCGCCCCCGCCGGCAGGTCCTTGACGTCACCCTTGGGGGTGAAGACGAAGACCTGGTCCTGGAAGACCTCCAGCTTCAGGCCCTCCACGAACTCGGTGGCATCGGCCACTTCCCGCTGCCAATCGATCAGCTGGCGCACCCAGGCGAGCTTCTCGTCGTAGCGGCGGTCGCCGCGCGAGCCTTCCTTGTAGCGCCAGTGAGCGGCGATGCCCGCCTCCGCCACGTCGTGCATCTGGCGGGTCCGGATCTGGACCTCCAACGGCTTTGCATCGGGCCCGATGACGGCGGTGTGCAGGCTCTGGTACATGTTCGCCTTCGGCATGGCGATGTAGTCGTCGAACTGCCCGGGGATCGGCCTCCATAGGGAGTGAACGACGCCGAGCGCCGCGTAGCAGTCCTTGACGTCGTCGACCAGCAGCCGGATGGCGTTGACGTCGTAGATCTCGTCGAACTCGACGCCCTTGCGGTCCATCTTCTTGGCGATCGAGTAGAGGTGCTTTGGCCGGCCCGTGATCTCGGCGGAGATATTCACCTTGGCCAGCTCCCGGCGGAGGATGCCGATGCTCTTGTTGATGAAGCTCTCGCGGACCTTGCGCCGGTCCGCCAGCATCTCGACCAGCTGGCGGTATTTCTCAGGCTCGATGTACTTGAAGCTGAGATCCTCCAGCTCCCACTTGATCTGCCACATCCCCAGCCGATGCGCCAGCGGGGCGTAGATCTCCATCGTCTGGCGGGCGATGCGCGCCTGCTTCTCCTGGGGCAGGAAGCTGAGGGTGCGCATGTTGTGCAGCCGGTCGGCGAGCTTGATGATGACCACCCGCACGTCCTCGGCCATGGCCATGAACATCTTTCTGATGTTCTCGGCCTGCTGCTCCTCCATGCTCCGCGCGCTGCCGAACTTGGAGAGCTTGGTCACCCCGTCCACCAGCCTGCCAACCTCGCGCCCGAAGCGCTTCTCGATGTCACCGATGGTCATGTCGGTGTCTTCGGGGACGTCGTGGAGCAGCCCGGCGGCGAGCGTCTCGGCGTCCATCTGGAGGGTCGCCAGGTAATACGCGACCTCCACCGGATGGCCGATGTAGGGCTCGCCGGAGGCGCGCAGCTGGTCCTCGTGGGCCTGGTCGGCAACCTGATGGGCACGCTCGATCAGGCCGAGGTTGATGCTCGGCCGATGACGACGCGCCTCCTCGAGGACGTCGTCGATGGAATGGGTCGGCTCCGCCGGGGCCTGCGTGCGCGCGATGCGCTGCACCACTGCGGCCGGAGCCGCCCGCAGGCGGGCTAGATCCACGTGCTGATGGTA
>CBFGSY010000144.1:0-5408 GCA_965651545.1 uncultured bacterium
CCCTGCGGATCGTCGAGCGCGACCTGGACCTCGAGGATATGCGCGCCGAGGCCTAGGCGCGGTCGTCCCGCTCCCCCGCCTCGATACGGCTCGGCAGCCTGTTCTCGGCCGGCGGCAGCGGGCACGTCGCGTACTGCGAGAAGACGCACGGTGGGTTGTAGGCCAGGTTGAAGTCGACCACCACGCTGCCGTCGTCCGCCACCGGCTCCGTGTAGAGGAAGCGGCCGCCGCCGTACGTCTCACTGCCGTTGGTGGCATCACCGAAGATCAGCCACACGCAGCCGTCGCCGGTCCCCGGCAGGGCGGTGATGCGCCGTGTGGCGCCGTCAACCTCGAACGCGACGCGGCCCGGGGTCTCGTCGTGGCTGACGTCGCCCGTCACGTCCACGATCTCAATCGTCTCGCCCGGCGCCGCCGGCTCCAGCCGGCCTTCCAGCCGCCAGGCCGGATCGATCTTGAAGTGGTCCATGCCGCGAAAGGCCGCTGGCAGGGGCGAGTCGCGGTCCCGCACCCGCAGCCCGATGCGACCGCCGCGCTCGATCACGATCAGCCGCAGGCCGCCGAGGTCCACCGCGTCCGGCTCGCCGCTCACGTCATTGGCCAGCGGTTGCTCCTCCACGGGTCCGCCCGCGCGCTGCAGACGCACCTCGCCATCGACCAGCCACAGCGAGCCGGCGTGCGCGGGCACGTCCCGACCGGTCAGCACGATGGCGTTCGACGCATCGGCGCCGACGGTGTTCTCGCCGGGGCTCAGCCAGTAGAGGCCGACCAGTGTCAGCCAGCCGTCAGGATCCCGAAGGCGCTCATCGCGAGCCGCCCACCATTCGATCACCCGCCCAGCGTGCTCCTCGGGCGTCATCGGGCAGGCAGGAAGAGCAGGTACGGTGCAGTGCCGGGACCCAGCCGGACCCAGCTTGCCCGGCCATCGGTCACGGGGTTGTGGATCACCGCGCGGCCCATGGCGGTGGTGCCGTCCAGAGCGACCGCAATTGGCCCCTCCCCGGCAGATGCCAGGCACTCCGCCGTGTAGCCCTCGCCGGCGGGCTGGGCCAGGACCAGCACGCCCCGTCCGAGTGTCATCCGCCGACAGCTCGCGGCCAGCACGTCGTCTGCGCCCGTCTCGTGCCAACCTGAACCGATCAGCGGCTCCAGGTCGGAGGCTGCCCGGTCGGCATCGGCGGTCGCCAGCACCAGGGCTCGCGGAGCCTCCGTCCAGTCGTCGACTGACCGCGGGAAGAGCCCGGCCCGTTCGTCGTCGGGCACTGCGACGGGCTCGATCGCGCCCCGCAGGCCCCACCACAGGATGCGCAGCTCAGGCCCCGGCTCGGCGTACAGCCACTGCGGGAACGACTGTGCGCCGCCCTCGCGCAGGACCCGGTTGAGCGGCGCCTGCTGGGGAACCTCGAGGCGCACGTGGCTGATCTCGGGCATGTGCGGATCAGTCGTGCGCTGTGGGCGGTCGGAGCTGGGCGAAGCCGGCGGCGCGCTCATAGGCATCGGCCACGCGCAGGATCGTCGGCTCGTCGAAGGCGCGCCCGATCACCTGCAGGCCCACCGGCAGCCCATCGGACAGGCCGCACGGGACCGATATGCCCGGCAGCCCTGCGATATTCACCGGCAGCGTGCAGGCGTCGTTGAGGTACATGAGCAGCGGGTCCTGGGTCTTGGCCCCGATCTTGAACGCGACGCTGGGCGAGGTTGGCGCGATCAGGGCGTCGACATCGGCCAGGACCGTGTCGAACTCGGCCTTGATCAGGGTCCGCACCTGCTGCGCCTTCACGTAGTAGGCGTCGTAGTAGCCGGCGGACAGGGCGTAGGTGCCGAGCATGATCCGGCGCTTCACCTCGGCTCCGAAGCCGTCGCCGCGGGTCCGCAGGTAGTTCGTCAGCAGGTCGTCCTCGCCGGCGGAGAGGCCGTACTTCACCCCGTCATAGCGGGCCAGGTTCGCACTCGCCTCGGCCGGCGCGATGATGTAGTAGGTGGCCAGTCCCTTGTCCGTGGATGGCAAGGAGACCTCCACCACCTCCGCGCCCAGCCCCTCCAGCACGCGGATCGCCTCCCGCACGGCGGCCTCGACTCCCGGCTCCATGCCGGACACGAAGTACTCGCGCGGGACGCCCAGGCGCAGCCCCTTGATCTCGCCGCTGAGCGCGGCTGCGTAGTCCGGGACGGGGACATCCACGCTGGTCGAGTCGCGCGGGTCATGCCCGGCCACCGCGCCGAGGACCAGGGCGCAGTCGCTGACGCTCCGCGTGAACGGGCCACACTGGTCCAGGCTGGAGGCAAAGGCCACCATCCCGTAGCGGCTGATGCGCCCGTAGGTGGGCTTCAGGCCGATGGTGCCCGTCAGCGAGGCGGGCTGCCGGATGCTGCCGCCGGTATCGGTGCCCAGCGCGAAGAACATCTGCCCGCCGGCCACGCCGGCCGATGAGCCGCCAGAAGAGCCGCCCGGCACGGTCGACTCGTCCCATGGGTTGCGGACCGGGCCGTAGGCGCTGTTCTCGTTGCTCGAACCCATGGCGAATTCGTCGCAGTTCGTCTTGCCGAGCAAGACGGCGCCGGCAGCGGTCAAACGCTCCTCCGCGTCGCCGCCATACGGCGAGCGATAGCCCTCCAGGATCCGCGAGCCGGCGGTCGTCGGCAGGCCGCCGTCCGGCCGTCCCTCGTCGTCGAGGGCGCGCGTGACGAAGATGTCCTTCAGGGCGTAGGGAATGCCCAGCAACGGCTGGTCAGCGCCGTCAGCCGCGGCCAGCGTGGCGTCCGCGGCATCGGCGGCCGCCAGCGCCCGTTCACGTCCCACCGCCAGGAAGGTGTTCAGCCGCTCGCCATCGCGCTCGATGCGCGCCAGGCAGGCTTCCGTCAGCTCTCGCGAGCTCAGCTCTCGACGACGGAGGAGTCCGCCGATCTCGGTGATCGTGCGATCGGCGAGCGGCAGCGCGGCCGTCTCCATCGGCCTAGCGGCCTTCCTCGAGGATGACCGGGACTCGCAGGAGCGGCCCCTCGTGGAGCGGGGCGTTGGCCAGCGCCGCGTCGCGACCGATCCCAGGCCGGGCGACGTCGTCGCGCATCACGTTCTCCAGGGCGATGACCTGCGCCGTTGGCCCCACGCTGCTGGTATCGACCGATTGGAGCTCGCCGACGGCCTCCAGGATGCGGTTCAGCTGGCCCTGCATGCGGTCGATCTCCTCGTCGGTCAGGCCCAGCCGGGCAAGGGCGGCGACGTGCACCACGTCCTCGCGGGTGATCATGGGCCGATGCTAGCAGGCGACAATGCGGGCCATGGCTGAGCAGTCAGGCGCTGTCTCGATCCCGATCCGCGGCGGCCGGATCGAGGCCTTCCGGCTGCCCGCCGCCAGCGGCGCCATGGGGACGCCGCTGCTGGTGCTGGGTGGCGTGGAGACAGGCCTGCGCCCGCTGGCGGGCACGGAGCAGGTCCTCCTGCGCCGATGGGAGGGTCGGGCGCAGCGTCGTCCGGTAGTCGTCCTCGGCCGTCCGCTGGCGGACGATCCGGCCCAGATCGAGCACCTCCTCCATCCTCGCGTGATCGCCGACGCGGTAGCCACGGCCATCGGTTGGCTGGAGGCCAACGGCGGGCCGGAACCGCCGTTCGCAGTCGAGGCGGAGTCCGGCGGTGGTCGCATCTCACTGTGGCTGACGGTCGACCATCCGGAGCTGGTGGCACGGCTCGTCCTCTCCTCGGTTGCATCCGAGACGCCGGCGGACTCAGCGATGGCCGAGCGGATGGGTCAATGGATCGCGATGGCGGAGGGTGACGACTGGGGCATGTTCTTCAGCCACATGGCGGTGGTCATGAGACCCGCCACCGGCGGCCAGGCACCGTCCTTCGAGGCAGCGGCCCGCCTCCAGCCGCGACCGGCCACCCCTGAGCGGTTCATCGCCGAGCTGCGAGCCACGCTGGATCCGAGCTCTTTCGTCACGAGTCGCCTGGGTGAGATCTCCGTTCCCACCCTCGTCCTGTCCGGCGCGCTCGACCAGGTGGTGCCGACCGAGGCGACGCAGCTCGTGGCGGAGCGCATTCCCGGCGCCCGGCTGCAGGTCGACGACGCCTGCGGTCACACGGTCCGCTCCTCGTTCGAGGGCTATGACGACCTCGTCGAGCGCTTCCTTGCCGAGGGGGATCGCGGCTGATGTCGGACTTCGTGGCGACGGAGCTCACTCGCCTTTGCGGAGGAGCGCGCGGAAGCCGTCCTCGTCGAGCACAGGCACGCCCAGCTTCTCGGCCTTTGCCAGCTTGCTGCCGGCCTTGTCGCCGGCGATGAGATAGTCGGTCGTCTTTGAGACCGACCCGGCGGCATGGCCACCGGCGGCGCGGATCGCCTCCTCTGCCTCCTGGCGGCTGAAGCCGGGCAGCGTGCCGGTGACGACGAGCGTCTTGCCGGCCAGCGGCCCCGTGCCGGGCTCCGGCACCGGTGCTCCGGCCTCCGGCGCTTCGGCGACCACGCCGGCATCCAGCAGATGGTGCAGCGTGTCGCGCGTGTGCTCGTCGGCAAAATAGGCGGCGATCCCGTCCGCCACGACCTTGCCGACGCCGAATACGGCCGTCAGCTCTTCGGCGGTTGCGTTGCGCAGCCGGTCGGCCACGCGGCCAGTCCAATCGGCTTCCGACTCGTCCACGGCGCGCGGTGTCTCTGCGGTGAGCCAGTTGGCGAGGTCGATGGCGGTCTGGAAACCGACGTGCCGGATGCCCAGCGAGTTGATGATGCGGGCCAGGGGCCGGCGTCGCGCAGCCTGGATGGCGCCGTGCAGGTTCTCCGCCGACTTGCGGGCGTATCGGTCCAGCCCCTCGAGCGTCTCGACGTCCAGCCTGAAGAGGTCCGCGGGCTCGTCGAGGAGCCCTTTCTCGGCCAGCTGGTTGACGACGGCGTAGCCGGCACCCTCGATATCGAAGCCACCACGACCGGTGAAATGCAGCAGCCCACCGATGCGCTGCGCCGGGCACCACGGGTTCGGGCAGCGCCAGACGACCTCGCCCTCCTCACGGACGGCATCGGTCCCGCACACCGGGCAGGACTGCGGCATCTCCCACACGACTTCGGTGCCGTCCCTGGCATCCGTCACGGCCGACACGACCTCCGGGATCACGTCGCCGGCTCGCTGCAGCACGATCGTGTCGCCGACCCGCAGGTCGCGGCGCCGGATCTCCTCGATGTTGTGCAGCGTCGCGTTGCGCACCGTGGTGCCGCCAACGAAGACCGGCGTCACGTGCGCCACCGGCGTCAGGGCGCCGGTGCGGCCGACATAGACCTCGATCTCCTCCAGCTTGGTGGTGACCTGCTGCGCCGGGAACTTGTAGGCGGTCGCCCAGCGCGGTGCGCGCGACACGAAGCCCAGCGTGCGCTGCGCCCCCGCGTCGTCGACCTTGATCACGATCCCGTCGGTCTCGTAGT
>CBFGSY010000145.1:0-5398 GCA_965651545.1 uncultured bacterium
TGTTGTTCCGGGTGAACGTGCTGGTCCGGTTCCCGCCGAGCAGCACCTGCAGCGTGGTGGCTACATCCGCCACCGGGACACCGAGGTCCTCCGCGCGGTCGCGGTCGAAGTTGACGGTGAGCTCCGGCTTGTTCACCCGGAGGTCGCTGTCCACGTTGATCAGGCCCTGTACCTGGCGGGCGCGGGCCAGCAAGGTGTCGTTGCCTTTGACCAGCAGATCGAAATCCGGGTTCTGCAGCACGAACTGCACCGGGCTGCCGAAGCCGAAGGCCGGCGGGTTGTTGGCGAAGGCGAAGACGCCCGGGATGGCGAAGTAGCCGCCCTGAACCTCGCCGATGATGTCCTGGATCGACCGGGTCCGGTGCTCGAAGTCGACCAGGTTGGTGAAGATCATGCCCCGGCTCACACCATCGCCGATGTTCACCACGCTGAAGTAGCTGTCGACGTCCTTGGTCTTGTCCAGCACCGCCTCGGCGCGCCGCTGGTAACCGTCGGTGTAGGCCAGCGACGAGCCCTCCGGAGCGATGATGATCGAGAAGAACCAGCCCTTGTCCTCCGGCGGCACGAACTCGCGCTTGAGCGTGCGGAACACGAGCGCCGCGCCGAGGGTCAGCAGCACGACCGCGCCCACGACGCCCCACCGGTTGCGGACCGCCGCCCGGAGGGTCCGCGCGTAGCCGGCCGCCAGCGCGTTGAATCCGTTCTCCAGCGCCCGGTAGAGCGTCCCGTGCCGCTGGGGCACCCGGAGCACCTTGGCGCACAGCATCGGCGTGAGCGTCAGGGCGACGAAGCCCGAGATCACCACCGAGCCCGCCACCGCGATGCCGAACTCATTGAACAGCCGTCCGGTCGAGCCCTTGAGAAAGGCGAGCGGGGTGAACACCGCCACCAGCGAGATGGTGGTGGCGATGACCGCGAAGGCGATCTCCCGGGTGCCGCTGGTGGCCGCCTCCTCGGGGCTCTGCCCCAGCTCCTCCTGGTGGCGGTAGGCGTTCTCCAGCACGATGATCGCGTCGTCCACCACGATACCGATGGCGAGCGTGAGGGCGAGCAGAGTGAAGTTGTTGATCGAGAAGCCGAGGAAATACATGATCGCGAACGTCGCCACGATCGATGTCGGGATCGCCAGGCCGGGGATGATCGTGGCCCGGAGGTTCCGGAGGAAGACGAAGATGATGATCACCACCAGCGCGGCGGCGATCATCAGGGTCTCCTCCGCCTCGCGGATCGAGCGGGAGACGAAGATCGACTCGTCGAACGCGATGTCGAGCTTGACCCCCGGCGGGAGCGACTCCTGCACCCGCGGCAGCTCCTGCCGGATGGCGTCGGCCACCTGGATGATGTTGGCCTTGGACTGGCGCACCACGCCGATGGCGACGGCGGAGGTCCCCTTGTACCGGAGCGCGCTCCGCTCGTCCTCCGCGCCGAGCTCGACCCGGCCCAGGTCCTTGAGCTTGACCAGCACGCCGCTGTCGTTCGAGACCACGAGCTCGGAGAACTCGTCGGGCGTCTTGAGCTCGCCCAGCGAGCGCACGGTGAACTCGCGCCGATCCGACTCGATCCGCCCGGCCGGCACCTCGACGTTCCGGGTGCGGATGGCCTGCTGCACGTCCTGCACCGTGAGCCCGCGGGCCGACAGCTCGGCCGCGGAGAGCCACACCCGCATCGAGAAGCGCCGCTCGCCGAAGATCCGGGCCTGGCCCACGCCGGGCAGAGTCTGCAGCCGCGCCTTGACCAAGCGGTCGCCGATGTCGGAGAGCTGGAGCAGGTCGTAGTTGGCGCCGGAGAGCGCCAGCCAGAAGAAGGGCTGGGCGTCCGCCTCCTGCTTGGCCACCACGGGCTCCCGCACGTCTTCAGGCAGGCGGCCCCGGATCCGGGCGACCTTGTCGCGCACGTCCTGGGCGGCGGCCTCGACGGGGCGCTCGAGGTTGAACTCGAGCGTGATGTTGCTGAACCCTTCGGCGCTCGAGCTCGTAAGGGTACGCAGCCCCTCGACCGTGCTGAGCTCCTCCTCCAGGATGTCGGTCACCGCCGACTCCACTACCTGCGGGTTCGCGCCCGGGAGCTCGGTGCTGACCGAGACGATCGGCGGGTCGACGTCCGGAAACTCGCGCACCGCCAGTCGGGTGTACCCGATGGCGCCGAAGAGCACCAACGCCAGGCTCACCATGCTGGCCAGCACGGGACGGCGAATAGACAGATCCGAGAGCTTCATACGATGGTCCCTGCGGGTAGTAGCGACACGTACTTAGCCCGTCCCCGCGGCGTCGGGGCGGCAGGCTGTTGCCCTACGGAACACGTCCGCGAGAGATTCAGGGATGGCTGTCAAACTCTCGTCACGTCAGCTCGCGCAGCTCGCCTACCTGGAGACGCTGCCGCCGAAGTTCGGGCGCATCCATTCGATCGTCGAAGAGATGGCAGCGTTGCGTGCCGACGACGTGGTGGTGCGGGGGCTCGCGCGCCTGCTGGACCAGATCAAGGCGGAGGCGGGGGCGCTGAGCCTGACGGGGCTGGCGGAAACCGCCGGCATCATGAGCACCATGACCCGGCGGGGCGGCGGCCTGCAGATGAAGGTACGGGGACTTCGCGAGCTCTTGGGCAGCCTCAAGATCAACTACGACGCGGCGATGCGGGTGGCCACCACGCCCGAGCCGGGCGCGCTGGATGAGCCTGAGTAGGCTAGCGGGCCACGGCCCCGCCCCGACGGCCGAGCAGACGGTCGATCAGGGGGCCGCAGACCAGCACGATCATCAGGTTCACCAGCACACCGACGAGCGTAGACACGAAGGCCAGGGCGCTCAGGATGAGCGTGGCCCCGATGGTGGCCAGCAGAACTCCGATCCAGTTGAGCAGCAGCATCACGCATCTCCCGGTGCTGGGGAACGGCAGGGCCGTAGGTTATCCAGCCCCGCCCAACTCCGCAACCCGTTCCACATTCCTTCGATGAGGTCACGCATGCGCGCATTCTCGGCTTCCGGACTTCTGGCGCTCCCCGCCCTGCTCTTTGCCGCCGGGATCACGCCGCTCGCCGCCCAGGAGGCGGCCCAGCAGGCCGGGCACGGCGACAAGGCCCAGCACGACGATCCCGACCACGCCGTCGCGGGTGGCGGCAGCGTTCCGGCGGGCTGGACGGTGCGCACCGACGGCAACAAGGACCAGGCCAACGTCAAGGTCGTGCCGATGGGCCAGGGCATCCACGTGACCCTGGGCCCCGCCATCATCCTCTACCAGGACAAGCACGCCGGCACCGGGCCGTTCCACACGCTGGCGACCTTCACCCAAACCAAGCCGTCGACCCATCCCGAGGGCTACGGCCTCTTCTTCAACGGCCAGGCGCTCGCCGGCGCGGGGCAGAAGTACACCTACTTCCTCATCCGGCAGGACGGGAAGTACCTGGTCAAGCGCCGCGAGGGCGAGAAGACCACCGACGTCACCAAGGGCTGGGTCGAGTCCGCCGCGGTGAAGAAGCCGGCCGGACAGGGCTCGGCCACGAACCTGCTGGAGATCGACGCCAAGCGCGATCCGAGCAAGGTGGTCTTCAAGGTGAACGGAGAGTCTGTCTACACCATGGATGCCAAAGCGGGCGATGTGAACGGCACAGTGGGACTGAGGGTGAACCACAACCTCGACGTGCACGTCGAAGGCTTCGACGTGCACCGCTGAGCTACCCCGCGTGCCGGCGCTCGGCCCGGAGGATGCGATCGGCGGCGTAGCGGATGACGCCCTCGGCGTCGCGGGCCAGCCGCTCGAGCGTGGTCAGCGCCGGCGGTGAGTCGGAGAGGGAAAGGGCCTCCACCGCCGCGAGGCGCTGGCCGCTGGAGTAACCCTGGCGGCGAAGCAGGCTTCGGCGGGCGAGCGCGACGCCGGCCAGCGCCCCTGCACTCTCGAAGGTGCCGAGCCGGCCGAGGGCGGTAAGCAGGGCCTGCCACGCATCGCGGTCGCGCTCGGTCTCGAGCGCGCTCACCAGCAGCAGCGCAAGCGCGCCGCCGCGCCACACGGCGATGGCCTCCGCGGCGGCCGCGCGTACGTGATGATCCAGATGATGCAGCGCCTGGCGGAGCGGCTCGGCCGCGGGCCCGTCGTGGATCTCGCCGATGGCGCGCACCGCGGCTACCCGAACGCTCTCGTCGGGGTGCGCCATCAGTGACGACAGCTCCGCAATGCCCGCCGGCTGGCCCAGCCTGCCGAGCAGCACGGCGCCGTGGCGGACCTCATGTGGGTGGTGGCTGGCTAGCAGCGGGGTAACCAGCGCGTAGGCGCCGGGCATGCCGCCCAGGACGTCGTAATAGAACGTCCGAACGCCCACGGCCTCGCCCTGCACCAGACGCGCGAGAATGGCTTCCGCCGCATCGAGCCCGACCCAGCGCAGCACCTCGGCCGCCGGGTCGCGGAGCGCGACGTCGCGCTCGGCGAGATCCACGATCGCCTCGACGGCACGCCGCGGGATGGCGCGACGGACCTGGATCCCGTAGCCTCGCCGGTCGGCGGCGGGCACCTTGGGCACCAGCCGCACGAGCGAGACGCCCGTAGTCAGCACCGTCTCCCAGTCCAGGTTGCGTGTGCTCCGCTCGAGCACCCCCTGAAGACGTGCGATCTCCGCCTGCTGGCCTTCGATCAAGCACAAGCGACGCTCGCCGGCGGTGCGCCGGTCCGGGCGCCGCCGGCGCTCGGTGGCGGGGTACCTGGCGCGGCCCGGATGGCGCCGCTCTTTCCAGGATCGTTGCTCGGACGGCCGACGCGCGTGGTGCACGTGCGGCGGTGGGAACGAAGGAGCAGTCGCCGTCGCTGGAGTCGGGACGAGCGCCTCGACCATCTCGACGACGACGTTGGGCGACGAGGGGATGGGCACGTGATCGTGGGACAGCGCGCGGGCCAGCGCCAGCAGCTCGTGCGCCTCGGCGCCGGCGGCGATGCGGACCAGCTCGACCCGCCGTGCGATGAGACGCCCTTTCAGGGTGAGATCGTCCGGGATCACGCTCCACTCGACGCCGGCCTCGACCTCGACTCCCAGGCTCTCCACGGCGTCTGCTGCCGCGGTCAGAGCGAGATCCTGGGCGGCATCGTTGCCAGGATCGGCCCGCAGCAGGGCGATCAGATCGCCGAATCGCCTGACGAAGGTAGACCTGGCGTCCACGCCATGTCCTTGCGAGGGAAGCTTGCCATCCAAGGTGTCACTCGCCGGCTTTGGCCGCAACTACGTGGATCACACTCCAGGATCATTCGGACGCGACACGGCGAGCGGGTGAGCGCAACGGATTGCACGCCGGGGCGGTGGTAAGGCCCGGCACCCATGCCTAGATTCGACCGCATTCCTACCACACGATCGATTCAATGACTGACGAGCGTCTCGCCGACGCGCTGGCCGACCGGTACCTGCTGGAGGAGGAGCTGGGGCGGG
>CBFGSY010000146.1:0-5388 GCA_965651545.1 uncultured bacterium
GAATCAACGCCGGTGGCGTCTTCGCCGGTGAGCTCGCCGATGGTGTGATCAAGCCGAACATCGGGCAGGACTACGCGCCTACCGGTTGGGCGGAAGACCTCTTCGGGGAGGCAATCCCGCCTGAGGGTAACCCGGAGCTGGCGCAGCAGATGCTCGAAGAGTCTGGCGAGGAACCGCCGGTCCTGCACTTCAACTACGTGGCCAGCGAGGTCAATGACCGGGCAGCCGCGATCGTGAAGGACTCCCTCGAGAGGGCCGGGTTCACCGTTGAGCCGGCGCCGCTCCAGGCAGGTCCCTACTACAGCATCGTCTTCGATCCTGAGAAGGCCGGAGAGTTCGGTGCTGGTGGCTGGGGTCCGGACTGGCCGAACGCCTCGACCGTCATCCCGCCGCTCTTCACCGTTGAGGGCGGCTGGGACCTGTCGCAGGTCGACGACCCGGACTTCAACGCGAAGGTCAAGGAGGCGCAGACCGAGCTGGACCGCGCCACCCAGGCCACCATGTGGCAGGACCTGAACAAGGAAGCGATGCTGCACGGCTGGGTGATCCCCACCCGGTTCGGTCTCACGCAGACGATCGCCGGAGACAAGGTCCAGCCGACCTACCAGTGGCCGCCGTATGGCTCGTGGCCGTACGCTGAGATGTACGTCGTCCAGGAGTAGGCGCTAAACGACCAGTTACGCTCGGGGGAGCGGGCCAATCCGCTCCCCCGAGGACACCCAAACACCGTAGGACACCCAAACAGAAGAACAGTCACCACTCGTTTTAGCGGAGGGCAGGCCGCGTGCTCGCATTCCTGATTCGCCGGATCCTGGGCATGGTGGTGCTGCTCTTCATCCTCAGCATCAGCGTCTTCATTCTCTTCAGCCTCATCCCGGGCGACCCCGCGCGCCTCAGCTGCGGGAAGGCGTGCTCGCCGGCAACCATCGAGGCGAACCGACACCGCCTTGGCCTGGACGAGCCCGTCCTGACGCAGTACACGAAGTTCGTGACCGGAATCTTTGCCGGTCGTGTCTTCTCCCCTGAATCGCCCGAACCGATCATGTGCGAGGCCCCCTGCCTGGGCTACTCGTTCTTCCGCAACGAGACGGTCGGTGCGCTCATCGCCCGCGCGGCGCCGGTCACCTTCTGGTTAGCGGTGGGAGCGTTCGCCATCTGGATCGTGATCGGCCTGTTCTTCGGCATCATCGCCGCCCTCAATCGCGGCCGCTGGGGCGACCGGTTGATCATGGCGATCTCGCTGATGGGCTACTCGATGCCCTCGTTCTTCATCGGGCTGCTGCTGGTCTTCGTCGTGGTCATCAACCTGGAGTGGCTGCCGTATGCCCAGTACGTGTCACCCTTCGAGGACCCGATCGGCTTCCTCCAGACGATGATCCTGCCGTGGATCACGCTCGCGATCCTGTACGCCGCGTTCTACATACGACTCACGCGCAACCAGGTGCTCGAGACATTCGGGGAGGATTACGTCCGCACTGCTCGCGCCAAGGGCCTGCCCGAGCGGGTGGTGGTGGTCAAGCACGCGCTGCGCGCCGGCCTGACGCCCATCGTGACCGCGGCGGGGCTCGATCTCGCCGGCCTGCTGGGCGGCGCGATCATCTCGGAGAACATCTTCACGCTGCCAGGGCTCGGCTCGCTCGCCATCGACTCGGTCATCGAGTCGGACCTCCCGGTGATTACCGGGATCACGCTGGTGACAGCCAGCCTTATCATCGTCGCGAACATGGTCGTCGACATCCTCTATGCCGTCGTCGATCCACGAGTTCGCGTCGGATGATCTCGAACAAGGTCGAGACCGGCCGAGCGTTCCTGGAGGTAAACGACCTCTCTGTCGCCTTTCCCACCGAGGATGGGCTGGTTCGGGCTGTCGACGGCGTCTCGCTGTCAGTGGAGCGCGGCAAGACGCTCGCCATCGTGGGAGAGTCTGGCTCAGGCAAGAGCGTGACCGCGCAGGCGATCATGGGCCTGGTCAATCGCAAGGCGGCCAGGATTTCGGGTGAGATCTGGCTCGACGGCCAGGAGCTCATCGCACTGCCCCAGGCCGAGGTCCAGGAGCTCATGGGTTCCGAGGTCGCGATGGTCTTCCAGGACCCGATGTCGAGCCTTCATCCCTTCTACCGGATCGGCGACCAGATCGTGGAGGCGATCCGCGTCCATCGGCGCATCTCGAAGTCGGCCGCCCGGCAGGAAGTACTGGACATGCTCCGTCATGTCGGGATTCCGGCCGTCGAGCGCCGAATCGACGCGTACCCGCACCAGCTCTCTGGCGGCATGCGTCAGCGCGTGATGATAGCGATGGCCCTCATCAACTCGCCGCAGCTCTTGATCGCCGACGAGCCGACCACCGCGCTGGACGTCACCGTCCAGGCACAGATCCTGGAGCTCATCCAGCGGCTGCAGGGCGAGTTCGGGACCACGGTGATCGTGATCACCCACGACCTCGGCATCGTCGCCGACATCGCCGATGAGGTCGCCGTCATGTACGGCGGCCGGATCGTGGAGCGAGCACCGACGAGGGAGCTGTATGAACGACCGGAGATGCCCTACACCCTCGGGCTGATCTCCTCTGTCCCTCGCATGGACCGCGCGGTGCTGGAACGCCTCGACCCGATTCGCGGCAATCCGCCATCACCGATCAATCTTCCGAAGGGCTGCGTCTTCCAACCGCGGTGCAACTACTACACGCGGGTGCCCAATGGAGCCTGTTTCACGGTTCGACCCGAGCTTCTCGAGGCGCAGGAGTCCGACCACCTGGTGCGCTGCCACATCCCCTCCGAAGAGCGTCGCGCGATCGCCAGCGAGGTGCTGAGCGTCGTGACGGGATCGCCTCAGTGACCACGGAGACGGGCGAGCTGAAGGAGACGAAGGGGGCGAAGGAGATCCTTCAGGTCTCAGGCCTTCGCACCTATTTCCCCGTTCGTTCGCGCGGAATCATTCCTCGTACCGTCGGCATGGTGAAGGCCGTTGACGGCATCGACCTGAACCTGGCCTCAGGCGAGACGCTGGGGCTCGTGGGCGAAAGCGGATCGGGCAAGACCACCGCAGCCAGGTCGATCCTGATGCTCGTGCGCCCCACGGAGGGTCGGATCGAGATCGATGGCCAGGAGGTCACCGGCCTGTCGAAGAACAAGCTGACCCCCGTCCGGCGCAAGGCGCAGATGATCTTCCAGGACCCCTACAACGCGCTCAATCCGCGCCACACCGTCGGCAGCATCGTCAGCGCCCCTTTCAAGGTGCAGGACGTGACGCCCCCCGGCGGCGTGAAGAACGCCGTGCTGCAGCTCATGGACCGCGTTGGCCTGAATCCGGAGCACTACAACCGATACCCGAACGAGTTCTCCGGCGGCCAGCGGCAGCGCATCGGGATCGCGCGGGCGATTGCCCTGCGGCCGAAGCTGATCGTCTGCGACGAGCCCGTCTCGGCGCTCGACGTCTCGATCCAGGCCCAGATCCTGAACCTGCTGCGCGATCTCCAGCGAGAGTTCGACATCGCGTACCTGTTCGTCGCCCACGACCTGGCGGTCGTGCGACAGGTCTCGCACCGCGTGGCGGTGATGTACCTCGGGCACATCGTCGAGACAGCTCCCAGCCAGGTGATCTACTCGAATCCGCTGCACCCGTACACGCACTCGCTGCTGTCCGCGGTCCCCATTCCCGATCCCGCGCGGCAGCGGCATCGGACCCGCATCGTGCTGCAGGGCGACCTGCCCAGCCCGATCGATCCTCCCAGCGGATGCGTCTTCCGGACCCGATGCTTCCAGGCGCAGGAGCGCTGCGCGGTCGAGGTCCCGCCGCTCATCGAGCTGGCTCCTGGCCACAAGGTCGCCTGTCACTTCCCGATTGCAGCGTCCGACCTGCCGAAGAAGATCGAGGTCGAGGAGATGGCCGAAGGCGAGGAGGCCGGCCCTGCCGTGGCCCTTGGAGGTGCGGCTGACCCAACGGCCAACCCAACGCCGCACTGATTCGGGTTAGCCTTCCGGCGTGGAGTTTCGCGTTGCGCTAGCGCAGCTGGCGCCGCGCCTCGGCATGCTGGACGCCAATTTCGAGCTGGCTGCCGATTGGCTGCGACGCGCCGAGGCCGATGGCGCGCAGTTGGCGGCCTTCCCCGAGCTGGCGCTCAGCGGCTACCTGCTCTCCGATCTCGTCCCGGAGGTTGCGATCCGCGCAAGCGAACCCAGGCTGGCGGCGCTGAGCCGGGGCTTTGCCGGCGGCCTGGTGGCCATCGGCTTCGTGGAGGAGACGGAGGACCATCGCTACTGCAACAGCGCCGCGCTGCTGCGCGACGGCGAGCTGATCGGCCTGCACCGCAAGGTGTACCTGCCGACCTACGGCCTCTTCGACGAGGGACGCTTCACTCGCGCGGGCGACCGGATCCGGACGCACGACGTGGGGGAGCCGCTGGGACGCATCGGCCTCTCCGTGTGCGAGGACTTCTGGCACCCCAGCCTGCCGATGCTCCAGGCCCAGGAGGGAGCCTCCCTGCTGGTGAACATCGCTGCCGGGCCGGCGCGAGCGCCGGGTAGCGCGGCGGGAACGCGGGCGGTGGCCGGCTGGCACAAGATGCAGGACACCTACGCGTTGCTCGGCACGGTGGCGATCGCCTTCTGCAATCGGGTCGGCAACGAGGAGGGGCTCACGTTCTGGGGAGGCTCGCGCCTGCTGGCGGCCGACGGCTCGGTGGTCGCCGAGGGGCCGCTGTACGAGGAGGCCCTGGTGGTTGGCACGCTGGAGACGGACGACCTGCGGATGCAGCGCTACCAGCTCCCCCTGCTGGCCGACGAACGGCTGGAGCTGGTACGGCGGGAGCTCGACCGGGTCATCGCCGAGCGCGCCGACCTCCCGACGCCCGAGGAGATTGCCGAGTGAGCGAGGAGCGTGAAGAGGCGCCCCTCCCGCAGATCGACGCAGCCCAGGCGGTGGCGGTGATCACCGGCTTCATCGGCTCACAACTGGCGCAGACCGGCTTCAGCCGGCTGGTGGTCGGACTGTCCGGCGGCGTCGACTCGGCCACGACCGCATTCCTGGCGGCGCGAGCTGTCGGCGCGGAGAACCTGCTCGCCGTGCGGATGCCGTACCGCGCCTCATCAGCGGAGTCCGAGGCGGATGCGTTGCGCGTGGTGGAGGCGCTCGGATGCCGAACCGAGCGGGTGGACATCAGCGCCATGGTCGATCCGATGCTGGCGTTGATCGAGGGCGATACGGACGCCACCCGCGTGCGGCGCGGCAACGTGATGGCACGACAGCGCATGATCGTCCTCTACGACCGATCTGCCGCCTTCGATGGCCTGGTGGTCGGCACCTCCAACAAGACCGAGGCGCTACTGGGCTACGGCACGCTGCACGGCGACATGGCCGCCGCCCTGCAGCCCATCGGCGACCTCTACAAGA
>CBFGSY010000147.1:0-5293 GCA_965651545.1 uncultured bacterium
CCATCGGGAGCCGAAAGGGTTCGGCGCGGCGTCCCAGACGAGATCCTGCTACGACACGAAGCCACGCGACGTCGGGAGCGCCGAAAGCGATCGCCGCTGGCGTCGATGGGCTACAGCGTGTGCATGGCGGGCCGCGAGTTAGGCGTTTAGCGGGTCAGGCGGCTGAATGCCCACATCGTCCCAGCCTGCAGCACTACGCCCATGATGGCGATCGCCAGCAGCGCGGCTCCGATGGCGCCCCACTCGAAGCCGGTGGTCATCAGCGCGCGGATCGCCTCGATCAGGAAGGTGATCGGGTTCCACTCGTTGATGAATTGCATCCACCCCGGCATCAGTGCGGCCGGCACGAACGCGGTCGACATGAAGGCGAGCGGGAAGAAGACCAGCGACAGGGTGCCAGTGGCCTGCTCGCTCTTGGTCAGCAGGGCGGGGATGAATGACGTTCCCGCCCACGCCATGCCGAAGAGGCCGGCGAGGCTGATGGCCAGCAGGAAGCCAAGGGGCCCGGTTGCGATCGTGGCGCCGAGCAGGAGGCTGACGGCCAGCACGACGCCCGCCATGACGGCTCCCTGGAAGAAGAGCGGGATGAGCTCGCCGGCCAGGATGGACCAGCGGTTGATGGGCAGCGCGCGCAGCTTGTCCAGGTAGCCGGAGCGGTACTCCATCAGCATCCCGACTGCCGACCAGCCGACTGCCAGGAAGGCGGTGAACGCAACCTGGCCAGGAGCCAGGTAGGCGAGGTAGTTCTGCTCCCCGCCGAACCCAGGGACCTGGACGATGTCCTGGTACAGCTGGCTGAAGATCAGCAGCTGCACCAGCGGGAAGAAGATGATGCTGATCGAGTTTGCCGGCACGCGGATGAAGCGCAGGGTGGTGCGCCGTCCCAGGTGGTAGGTCTCGTAGGCGAAGGCCGTCATCGGGTCACCAATAGATCTGCAGCGGCTGATCCGCCGCCTCCTGGCGAATGGATCGCCCGGTGTACTTCATGAACACGTCGTCCAGCGACGGCTGGTGCATCGCCAGCCCGGCGATCTTCAGCCCGTTCGAGCTGGCGTCCAGCCGGCGCAGCAGCGCCGGGATCGCGCTGCTGGCATTCGGCACTGCCATGCTCAATCCCACCGGATGCGGATTGATGGAATCGGTGTCGACCAGCCCGTCCAGCAGTCGCCTTGCCTCTGCCTGCTGGTGGACCAGCCCGTCGCCATCGGCCGCCCCCTCGAGCTCGATGACGACCGTGTCAGCGCCGATCCCTCGCTTCAGCTCGGACGGCGCGCCCTGCACCACGATCTGCCCGCTGTCGATGATGGCGAGCCGGCTGCAAAGCCGATCCGCCTCCTCCATGTAGTGCGTGGTCAGCAGCATGGTGGTGCCAGCCTTGCTGATCCGCTCCAGCTCCTCCCAGAGGGCGGTCCGGCTTTGCGGATCCAGTCCCTCGGTCGGCTCATCGAGGATCAGGACCGCCGGCCGATGGACCAGCGCGGTGGCAAGGTCCAGTCGGCGCTTCATCCCGCCCGAGTACGTGCCGGTCAGCTTGCCGGCCACCGAGGTGAGGGCCATCAGCTCCAGGAGCTCGTCCGTGCGCCGCTTCAGCTCGTCCGCGGGAACGCGGTGCATGCGCCCGCTCAGCTCGATCGACTCCCGCCCGGTGGAGAAGGAGTCGAGCGCCGGCTGCTGCATGGCGAGACCCAGACGATGCCGGACCTCATTCGGCTGGGTGGCAACGTCGAACCCCGCCACGCTGGCGAAGCCGGACGTTGCCTTCAGGAGGGTCGCCAGGATCCGGATGGTGGTCGTCTTGCCGGCGCCGTTCGGGCCCAGGAATCCGAAGAGCTCGCCCGCGGCGACCTGGAAATCGATCCCATCCAGGGCGCGCGTGTCACCGCCGTAGACCTTGACGAGGTCACGGACCTGAATGACGGCGTCCTGGGAGGAGGCTCGGGGCTCGGCAGCCATGGCCCCATGCTAGGCGAGAGCATCGCTTCCTGCAGGAACGGTGGTTTCCGCCGTCAGGCCGTCGCGGGCAGCTCCAGCATCTCGTTGCCGGAGAGGGAATAGCGCGGATCTGCCGCTGCACGCCGCCACACCGCGTGGGCCTGCGGCGAGGAGTCGAAGCGCCAATCGGCATGGTCGGGACGGTCCTGGTTGAACCAGACCACGGCGTCGATCAACGGATGGCGTTCCGGGATGGCGTGCAGCAGCGCATCCTCCATCCAGCCAGCCTTATCGCCGCCCTGGACCGCGCATCCGATCTCGGCCAGCATCATCGGCTTCCCCGGTGCGAGCTCGGTCAGCAGGCGGTAGCTGGCGCCAAAGATGGCGTCGAAGCGTGGCCATCGGTCCCACCAGTGCCTCCGACCCCAGTTGTAGCCGTCCAGCGCCACCCAGTCGACCTGCTCGCGACCGGGAAAGTAGGGCTCGAATGCGTCCGCGTTGCGTCCGACCACGTAGGGGCACCACACCAGCCGAACGTTGTCCGAGCCGATCTCGTGGAAGATGGCGCGGAAGGGCGGCCACTCCTAGCCCAAGAGGTCCGTCGCGCCGTACCAGGGGATGCCGCGAAGGTTCGCCTCATGGCCGAAACGCAGGAGCAGCGGTCCGCCGAAGTCGGCGGCCGACCGCGCATAGCGCCGGACGTAGTCGTCCAGCGCGCCGCTGACGATCGGCTCCAGGCCCTGCCACGGCTCCCAGCTGATCATCGGCGCGGCACCGATGGCTTGCGCCGCCTCCGCCGGACGCGGGTCGAACTCGCCACCGGGCGACCAACGCTGGAACCAGTGGACGACGGCGGGCGGGCGTCCGCTGAGCTCGACGTATCGGGCCAGGATCACCCCCGGGTCGAGCTGATACCCGGGCATGTACGCGCCGAGCGCGCGGCGTCGCTGGGTCGCCCCCGTCTCAGCCGATGACGGCGGCTGGCTGGGGCTCCGACCAGGCAGCTGCCACATCATCGGCCGGCGCGGCCGCTTCGGGCCGTGGGGGCTCGACCGTTGGGCGAGCGTCGACCGGTCGGGCTGATCGCCGCTGGAGGTAGCGCGCACGCAATCGGGCGTCGACGGCGCGCTGGCGGGCGACGATGCTCGACCGGGAGATCGGCGGCTGGCGATCGATGCCCGCGCCCTTCAGCAGCTGCAGCACGCCGACCACCGCGAACACGCCGGTGACTGCCGCGATGAAGCCACCGATGAGGATGGATGCGCGAAGGATGGCGGCGAGGTCCATGTGCGCGAATGACGCGGGCGGACGGCCATCCGTTGCAATAGCTCAAATGTCAGCGTTGAAGGTATCGCAGTCATTCGGATCGCCGGACGTGAAGCCGGTGCTCAGCCACTGCTGACGCTGTTCCGAGGAGCCGTGCGTCCAGGCCTCCTTGTTGACCTCGCCCTGCGTCTGCCTCTGGATCCGATCGTCGCCAATCGCCTTCGCAGTGTTCATGGCGTTCGCAATCTGCTCCTGCGTGATGGGTTCGAGGTAGCCGGTCTCCACGGCGTTGGCGATCCAGACGCCGGCGTAACAGTCGGCCTGCAGCTCGACACGCACTGACCCCGATTCGGGTCCGGTCCCTCCGCCCTGTTGCAGAGCCCCGGTCAGGTTCTGCACGTGGTGGCCGTACTCGTGGGCGATGACGTACGCCTCGGACAAGGGCCCATCCTCCGCGCCCAGCGTCGATTCCAGCTGGTCGAAGAACGTCAGGTCGATGTACACGGTCTTGTCGTTGGGGCAATAGAACGGCCCGACGTTGCTGTTCGCGCTGCCGCACCCGGTGTTCACGCCGCCCGTGAAGAACGTCGTCGGCGCCAGCTGGTATCCGCTGACGTTGCCCTGCCAGTAGTCCTGGACGCTGTTCACGTAGCCGACGATGCGGCAGTCCTGCCGACGATTGGCATCCTCGCCCGTCTGGCACTCGTCCGACAGGTCGTTCTCCTGAGCGGTGCCGGTGGTGATGCCGTCCAGCAGCTCCGACGGGATCTGCGATGGGTCCCCACCGAGCAGCATGACCGCCACCAGCAGGATCACGCCGCCCAGGCCGCCGCCGAGCGCCAGGCCGCCGCCCCGAAGGTCGCGAACCTGGCCCGGCTTCAGCCGGGCATTACGACGAAAGGTCATGGCTGCACGCCTGCGTACCGCAAGTAGCGCGCCACAACTAGCGCGCCACAATCCGGTGGAGGCCCGCAACTTTCGACTGCAGCTCATCCTTCACAAACTGAACAGGAGGAACCGTGACCACTATCCCCGCCAAGCCGGACATCCTCGACGCGGACCAGCACCGCCGGATGGCCGCCCACCTGTTCGACCACGTCTGGTCTTTGCTCGAGACCGAGGATCGCAGCCAGGAGCAGGACGACGAGATGGCTCACGCGGCGCATGCGTCGCGCTGGCACTGGAGCCAGACCGGCGTGCCCGATCTGCGTCAGCGCCTGGCGGTGGGGGAGTGGCAGTGTTCCCGCGTCTATGCCGTGCTGGAGCGTGGCGAGCCAGCGCTCTTCCATGCGCGTCGCTGCGTCGAGCTGGCCGCGGCGGAGGGGATCGAGGACTGGGCAGTCGCCGCCTCGTACGAGGCGATGGCCCGCGCCTCGCGGGTGGCCGGTGATCGCCGCGCCTTCGAGGAGTGGCGTGAGAAGGCTCGAACCGCCACCGCGGCCATCGCCGAGGACGAGGACCGCGAGGTCATCGAGAACGACCTGGCCAGCCTGGCGGACTGACCGAGGCGCCTGAGCGAGCGCGCTGGGGCGCTGGCGCGCTGGGAGACTGGCACGCCACTTGGTCTTCGGAATGCGCATGAGCCGGGCCGCGATGCGCCAGCCGACTGCCGGCGCCGAGGACGCCGAGCTCCTTGCCTGGCTGCTCGACAACAGCATCCCGATCCCGGGCACCGGGCGCAGGATCGGCGTGGACGCGGTCATCGGGCTGGTGCCAGGCCTCGGGGACATCCTCTCCGGTGGGCTGGGCCTGCTGGTGGTCGCCCGCGGAGTGCAGCGCGGCCTGCCGCCCATCGTGGTGGCGCGGATGCTCGCCAACGTGGGCCTGGACTTCGCGGTGGGCGCCATTCCCGTGCTCGGCGATGCTTTCGACCTGTGGTACAAGTCGAACGCGCGCAACATCGGCCTGCTGCGTCGTTACGCGGACAATCCGAACGCGTCGACCGCCGGCTCCTGGGCCTTCTTCGGGGTGGCCGCTGCGGTGGTTGGCGGCATTGCGCTCGTCACCGCCTGGCTGATCTGGTCTCTGCTGGCCGCGCTTTTCAGCTGACGCTGTTCAGCTCTGTCAGTGCTCGTCGGCCAGGAGGGCTGCAAGC
>CBFGSY010000148.1:0-5289 GCA_965651545.1 uncultured bacterium
GATTGAGGCCGGAAACCCCGAGGCCTGCGATGCCAGCGAACATGATCGCCGCCGTCGCCGAGTCACCGCCGACAACCAGATGCCGTGACGATCCGAGCAGCGCGAAGGCGATCGCCGGGATAAGGATCGTGTATAGGCCGGTGATCACCGGCGTGCCCGCGATCTGCGTGTAACCCATCACCTCCGGGATCGCCAGCGCGGCGAGGGTAACGCCCGCGACGACATCCTTAACCAGCACGGAACGGTCGAAGGGCCTGATGCCCTCAAGCACACTGAAGTGCCGGCTCCGCCCCGGCGCCTCGACTTCCTGCACGCTCATGTTCTGATCTCCTCGTACGGCCGCCGGCCGTTCTGGCGGTTCAGCCGACCTTCCACGTCTGCAGCTCGGCCCGGGCGGTCCCGTTATTGCCGAGTTTGAATATTGCAAAAGCCGCCGGATGGAACACAAACTCCTCAAATGGCTCTGCCTCCAGTGCCTGGAGGTAATCGAGCTTGCCGAGGCCGACCGTCACATGGCCGATGTAGTTGGGGCCGCTGTGGCGGGGCACGTAGTGCTCGACGTAGCGCAGCGTGTCCTCATTGATGTCGGGCTCCTGCGGCGTCGTGACGTAGGCGGCCGCGGTCCCGCCCGACTCGACGAACGGTCCGACGGCCTCAATCAAGGCGCCCTGCAACTCAAGCACCTCCGGGGTCGGTGCCACGACCATAGCCGCGAGGCCGACACCCGGAAGGCTCGCCATCGGCAGGTGCGCGTACTCGACGGCTGTGAGGTCGAGCCTGGACAGATCGCGGGAGCCGACGACCTCACCGACCGCGGCGAAGACACCGTGGAGGTCAGCCGTTCGCACATAGCGCTGCAGAGTCGTGATGTGCGGTGTGTGCTGCACGTCGAGCGCGAAGCCCTCCGGGAGGTTCTCGCGGAAGCGGGCGTTCACTTCCCTCGCCCGCTCGAGCATCGTTTCGTCCGGATTAATGAGAATGTCGATCGCTGTGAGGTCTGTCATGGTGCGCCTCCCTCGAGCCTCACCAATCAACTCGGTCATTGCGGTCCTCCTTGGCAATCTGCTAGGCATTCTGTGGGTCGGACTCTGGGTTTTCTGCCATCCCCTCTCACCGTAGATATGCACCCAGCCGCAGCCATCGTCCGAATTGGATGAAAGAACTGGTGTCGGGGTTCCAACCCTGGTCGCTTCGGGCCTCTGACGTTCACCCCGATGCGGCGATGAACTGCGGTCGGTCCAGCCGATTCGGGGCCCGAGGTCTGCCGGCTCATTGGCGTCCCCTTAGCTTGACCGTGGGATGCTCCGAGGCCACAACCGCTGCCACCCAGCCGCGACGAAATGGCTCAAGTCCGTCATGGCAAGGCATGACCGCTCCCAAAGAACCGACCTACCATCCTCCGACGACCGCGGATGGCGGCGCAGCCCACGTTGGGCTCTGGAAATGACGAATAGGCGCCCGGCCGGCTCACTCCTTCAAAGATTCTCCCGCGGTGGGTAGATGCTGCTCTCCAGAAGCCCGACCTCAACGGCGTGCTCGATCGCCGCACTACGCGAGGAAGCACTGAGTTTTCGGTACAGCGACAGCGCCTCGGTCTTGACTGTGTACTGGGAGAGGTACAGTCGCTGGCCGATCTCCCGATAGGTGAGATGGGTGGCGAGATAGGGAAGCACCCGAAGCTCGGCGCCCGTCAGGTTCATCGCCAAGCGGCCGGTCGGGCCCGACGCCGCCGCCACGCGCTCGCGCACCTCCCGTACCTCGGGGACGAGGGAGCCGAGGCCGGGGCGGCGCTCGAGCACCTGTTCGGCTTCGGCGAAGACCGTGCGAGCGGCGGCGGCCTCACCCAGGGCGAGATGGGCGCGGGCAAGCTCCAGGCCGACCTGGATGGTGTGCCAGGGGAAGCCGTGGTCGAGCACCGGCCGCAGGCGATGGGTGCGGGTCAGGGCTGCGCGGGCATCGGACTGCCTGCCCTCATGGAGGGCGAGGCGGGCCACCACAACATGCACGATCGCGCTCCCCGCATAGTGGTCGAGGCGCGTTTCCTCGACGAGCGCTTGTGCCTGCCGGGTGTGCCGTCCGGCCGCGCCCCAGGCGCCCTGCTTCACGGCGAGGAGCGCGAGCTCGGCCTGCGCGATGAAGACGTCGTCCACGGCGCCGATGGCCAACCCCGTATCGACGGCTGCCGCGAGGTCGGCCGTGGCGCGGTCGGTGGCGCCACCCAGCGCATGGGCGACCCCGCGAATGAGCAGCGCGCTGGGTCGCCAGCCGCTGTCGGGGGCGAACTGCTCCAGCGCCAGATGGGCGTCCACGAGCGCGCGCTCGACGCCGTCCGGCATCATGTATGCACGCAGGTTGGCGACCCAGGGCGCGATTGTGGCGCTGCCGTCCGAGAGCGGGATAGCCGAAGTCGCTCCATCGGCAAGCGACAGCCACCGCTCGGCCTCGGCCGGCCGCCCGGTCAACGTGCGAACCCAGGCGCCGTAGACGGCGACCGCGGGGAAACGCACCAGGTCGTCGTCGTCGAACCACCCAAGCCACTCCTCCGTGGTCGCCATGCGTCCGTCGTAGTACAGCGGAAAGAAGAGCCTGTCGACTAGGCCGGCGACGGTGACGTTCTCGCCCGCGGCGTGCCCGTAGCGGACCGCCTCCTCTGCCAGATCGTTGGCCATGCACCAGGCCATGGCGCGGCGATTGAGTTCCGCCACGGCTTGCGGGTCGCTGCGCTGGAGCTCGTTTCGCAGCAACTGGCCGAATAGGTGGTGGTAGCGGTACCACTCGCCCCGCCGGTCCAGCGGCACCACAAAGCGGTTCGAGAGCTCCAGCGCCTCTAGCGCGTGTGCGGATCGGGTGGTCTCCAGCACCGCGTCGCAGAGACCACCGCACATCCGCTCCAGCACCGAAGTGTGCAGAAGGAACCGGGCCTCGGCCTCCGGCAAACGAGACAGCAGCTCGAAGCGGAAGTACTCGGCCACCAAGCGGTCGTCGCCGGTGAAGGCCTCGGCGGACGCAGGCCGGGCCGCCCCAGCCTGCAGCGAGAGCGCGGACAAATACAATCCAGCAGGCCAGCCCTCGGTCCGGCTGGTCAGGTCGGCAACCGCGGCCGCGTCGAGCTCCACGCCTGCGCCGCGCAGCAGCACCTCGGCTTCTTGCTCGTCGAGGCGCAGATCGGCAACGGCGACCTCCTGCAGCCATCCCTGCGTCCGCCAGCGGGCCAGGGGCAGCGCTGGCCTTTCTCGGCTGGCCACGGCGATCTGTGATCCTGACGGGACGTACTCGCACAACGCGGCCAGCACGTCTAGGGACGACGGGTTCCCGACAAGGTGCAGGTCGTCCAGCGCCAGCACCAGCGGGCCCTGGAGCGTCGCTAACGCACTGCCGACGCGCGGCACGCCCGTCGACCAGATCGACGCGCCCGGGCCAGACAGGGCGTCGAAGACTGCGGGCGCGAGCGGCTCGACCCGGTGCATCGCGGCGGCGATGTAGCGGAGGAACACGATGCTGTCGTCGTCTCGCCCGTCCAGAGCGACCCACGCGAACGGCCGCGGATCCAGCTCGGCCCACCGCGCCAGCAGCGTCGTCTTGCCGTACCCGGCGGGCGCGATCACGGTCACCACGGGCAGCCGCGACGCGCGCAGCCGCGCGATGATGTCCTGCTTCACTACGGTGCCGGGTCGGATCGACGGCGCGGCGAGCTTCACCTCCAAGAGGTCGAAAGGAACTTCCGCCACACCCATGGCTGCACCGATGCTTTTGGCTAACGGACGCTTCAGTCTATTTAACCGGCCCGGGCGCGCACGATCTCGGACGGCAAGAATTCGCCCCACGGCTCCAGCCGACTCATCGTGGCGCAGACGGTAAGTCATCGAATTGCGGATCTGAGATGGGAATGGCGTCGAAGCCGCAATAAGTCGTGCCGCCGACGATCCGCAACCCTGCAGGAGGAGGGCGGCAACGCACGTAGCGAAACGGGGCCGTGGAACCCGCGAGCCCTGCCTGCGGCCGCCATTTGCATGGTGCCTTGATTCCGGTTCATCAGTCTGATGGACGAAACGGTTGGGCAGCTGGCCGGGGTCTAATCATCCGTTATGGATGAAGCCATGGGGGCACGTTCGATTTAGCGTGAAACAGAGGAGGTGCTGCGGTGATGGGCTGTGAGGTGGTGAGCCGACTACAAAATGATCCGGCTGGCCAAGAAGTAGTTCGCTGCGTCCCGCGGGGTGTCGCCGAGTTGCCCTGTGGCGCCTTGATGTTTAGTCCCGCGCAGATGAGGAGGCGTGTCGATGGAGCGTGACGTGTTGCAGAGCTGGAGGGGCGGCGGGGTTAAGGACGCCATCGTGGAGTTCATCACCGGATCGGCGACCGAAGGCTCGCCACACTACATCCCGGAGCCGGATCGGATTGCCACGTTCGACAACGATGGCACCCTATGGGTCGAGCAACCGGCCCCGCCGCAGGTGCCGTTCCTGCTGCAGAAGCTGGCTGCGCAGGTGAAGGCCGATCCCACGCTCGCCGAGCGAGACCCGTATCGCTCAATCGCCGCGCGGGACATGTCCTTCCTCGGCGCGGTGGCGAGACAGGAGCCGGAAGCGATTCGCACCTTCCTGAAAGGGGTGGGCGAGGCCTGGGCGGGCACCACGCCCGAGGAGTTCGACGAGGAGGTCCGAGAGTACTTCACTGCCAACCCACACCAGCGGTTCGCGCGGCCGTACACCGAGCTGATCTATCAGCCAATGCTGGAGCTGTTCGATCTGCTCCGAAGTCACGGTTGGCGGGTGTACGTCTGTTCCGGAGGCGGACGCGACTTTATGCGGGTGATCGCAGAGGACGTCTGGGGCGTCCGCAAGGAGAACGTGATCGGTTCGGCTCCGGAGTATG
This sequence comes from uncultured bacterium, assembly GCA_965651545.1. Lineage (GTDB taxonomy): Bacteria > Chloroflexota > Limnocylindria > QHBO01 > QHBO01 > DASSCW01. The sequence goes on from CBFGSY010000148.1 coordinate 4,876, forward strand.
AGTACCGGGACCATCGGCTGGTCCGCACGCCCTCGCAACATGGTCCCGTCGCGCTCGGCCCAGGCAAACCCGAAGACATCTACGCGCGCACCGGCAGGCTGCCGCGTTTCGCCGGCGGAAACGGCGATGTCGATCTTGAGATGTTGCAGGCGGCCGACTTCCGTGTAGTGATCCTGCACGACGACGCCGAGCGGGAGTACGCATACACCGAAGCCGCGGAAGAACTGCTGGCTGCGGCGAAGCAGGGCGGTTGGACGGTGGTGAGCATGAAGGACGACTGGGCCACGGTCTTCGAGGGAGGGAAATGATGTCGGACGTCCGCGAGCTGTGGCGGCGGCACCACGGCTTCACGCAGGAGCAGCTTGACGCGTACGCAAAGGATCTTGAGTGGGTCCTCGACGACCCTCGGTTCCA
>CBFGSY010000149.1:0-5238 GCA_965651545.1 uncultured bacterium
AGTCCGCGGTGGGACCCTGCGCCGAGCCCGCAGCCGGCGCACCGGTGCCCGCGGCCGACGGGTACGTCGTCGACGTACCGGTCGTGGACGTCTCGCCGGAGACGTTGTCGCGAGCCGTGGCGATGTCGTCGCGCACCTGCTGGCGTGCCTCGACGCCCTTGCGGTAGGCGTCCTCGAGCATCCGCTCGGCGATTCCGCGTCCACCGAGGCCGAATGCCAGCGCGAGGCCCAGGGCGAGCGCGCCCATCGTGGCGGCGAAGGCGATCCGAACGATCTCGGGGGCGATCTGGAGCTGCTCCAGGATCATGAACATCGCGATCACCATGATCAGCGCGGGCACCGTCGACGCCACCACCTTCCCGGTGGTGGTCTCGCCCATCACCTTCGTCACGCCGCCGGCCACAGCGCCCGACAGCAGTGCTGCGACGACGAAGATGAGGATGGCGACGATGACGTTGGGGAGGAACGCCAGGACTTGGTTCATGAAGGCGGTTGCGGTCGGGATCTGGAGTGCTCCGATTGCGGCAACGATGAAGAAGATGAAGATCAGCCAGAACACCAGCCGGGCGATGCCGTTGGCCGGCGACGCGCCCGGCAGCACCGCGTCCACGTAGCGGTTGGCTTGCGAGGCTTGCAGCTTCCGGTCGATCCCGACCTGCTCCAACACTTTGCGCACGGCGGTGGCAACCAGCCTGGCGATCACATAGCCGATGACCAGGATCAGTACGGCACCCAGCAGGTTCGGCAAGAACCCGACGATGGTGTCGAAGGCGTTCTCGAAGCTTTGACCGATGTCCACGGTCACTCCCTTCGGTTTGCGGCTCATCCCGTTCGATGGCCTGCGATGGCGTTGACATGTCCCCGCCCGTCCTGCCGACTGGGTTGGCAATCGCCGCGCCCGCGAAACCACCCCAAGGGGTGAAAACACAAGCCGGCACGTCGCGTTCGTGTTCAGAACAGACGCGATCGGGTACTCGCTCCGCACACACGGCGAGGGAGGAGAAGCGGGGATGGCTGACGTGGCAACCCAACTGCACCGCGAGGTGCTCCAGGTCCTGCTGGAGAAGATCGAGGACGACCCCTACCCCTCGGTCACCATGATGAACATGGTCGAGCAGATGCTCCGCCCCGAGGATGTGGCGTCGTATGCGGAGATCTTGATCGACAAGATCCGCGGCGACCGGTTCCCCAGCATCGACCTGCTGCGGCGCGTCGTCGCCCTCGGCTGACCGACCAGGCCGCGTCTGTCCATGGTCCCCACCCCATGGACCGCCCAAGGCTGGGCTAACAGCACGACGGCATGCCTCCGCGTTCCGCGTCCGTCACCTTGACACAGCCGCCGGCTTCGGGTGACAGGTGGGCGGCGGTACCGTGGGCAAACCGTGCGGGACCTCCCGCCGGCGAGCCGGCATTGGCCTATGACCCAGTCCCCAGCGAAGAATGCAGCTCCCCCGAGTTGCCCCGCGAGATGGTGCTTCGCTCCCGATGTGCCGGAGGGACGCATCCGCACCAGGGTGCTGGGGCTGCGTTCGGGTCCTCAGGTCCGCCAGGGAGCCACGCCTCGGCGAAGGTGTTCCACAGTTCGGCGAGCTTGTTCCGGTCATCGACTACGGCGGCCGTGCCGTGGACCGCGACCCATGAATCGCGCGCCGAGAGGTCAGTGATATTCGCGGGTCCTGCGCGAGGGCCCGGGTGTGTGCTGCGCCGCGCAGGCTGACGAACCACCGCTGCGCCCGTGCCGGCCTCACGATCCCAGCGCGCTGGCAACCGAGCGGGCTGCTGGTCCGATCGAGTGTCCCAGCGATTCGGCACCATCCACCTGCGCCTGCCACGCGCCGCCGACAAAGGGCTTTACGTGCGGGTGGGCGCCCGAGACTGCTTGGACGGTCTCCGTCACCGCCACGACGTCGTCCGAGGTCGGGGCCGCGAGCACCACGGCCATCGGGCTCCTGTCCTCAACCAGTTCCAGCCATGCCTCCACCGGCAGGTCAGCGCCAACGTAGACGACGTCCAGCCCGCAACGCCGGAGCGCCACCGCGAAGGCCAGGATGCCCAGTTCGTGACGCGAGCCTCGTGCCAGTCCGACCGCGACGCGACCTGCACCGATCGGCTGTCCTGCCGCTTCGTAGGCGGCAGCGAGCCTGCGCTGCACGCTGGCGCTGACGAAATGCTCGCCGGCGATGTTCACCTCCCCATTGCTCCAGGCATCGCCGACACGGGTGAGCGCGGGAAGCAGCCAGCCGTCGGCCACATGCTCGAAACTCGCGGCGCCCAAGGTCGCATCCAGGACTTCTTCGAGACCGGCCGCGTCGAAATCGACGGCGATGCGCACGAGCGCGTCGAAATCGCCCAAGGGTGGTTCGCTCCGTTGCGATGACGCCAACACCCCGTCACCGGGAGCCTCGGCAAGCACGCGTTCGGCCGCTTGCCGCGCGGACCATCCCGCCTCGACCAGCGACCCCATGGTCCGTAGCCTCCGCAGCGCGTTCTCGTCGTAGAGCCGATAGCCCGCGTCGCTCCGCGACGGGGTGACGACCCCGTAGCGGCGCTCCCACATCCGCAGCGTGGCGGCAGGGATCCCGGTCAACTGGGCCGCATGCTTCACCGTGTACACGAGACAATCCTACAACATACCTTGGACAAACCCTTGACAACCGGCAGCGTGTTCAGCGCACACTGCTGCTGCAAGCAACAAATCGTCAGATCCGCCAACGTCGTCAGGGGAACGCCATGAACCACACGATTCAGCTCGCCGCCATCGCGACAGTCGCCGCCGCAGCCATCGTCGCTCCGGCTGGCACGGCCTCGGCGAAGCAGGACACCTCCTGCATGCGCGCGGGCATCGCCACGCTCAAGAGCGCCGGGCTGTTCACGTCTGTGACACGCGACGGGCTCCCGATCGCGACCGCCGTTGCCGTGGGCGTGACACCACGTCCCGGCACCGACGTCGCATCCCTGCCGGATCCGCTGCCGTTCTCGGTCGTGCTGGCCGACCACCGCGCCGGATCATCCAGCCTGTTCATCTACCCCTGGTGCAGCTAAGGCCGGGGTGACGGCGACCGGAAGCCGCTCCGTCGCCGCCGCGCGGGCCCGGGCGGCCTCCCCCGGGCCCGCGCGCACCCCTGGACCGGGCTCCGGCCCATCCTCTGCCCCCGCCCGCCGCCCCCACCTCGAGAACGATCAGGAGCCTGGCATGACCGCGTGGCTGAGCCGGCGCACGGCGTGGCTGATGGTGTCGGTGCCGCTTCTGCTTGCGGGCGCCGTGATCGTGGGTCTCGGCGAGGCAGTACACGAACCGGGACCCACAGACTCGCTTCCGGCCGGCTACGACAGCACGCTCGGCACAGAGCTGGCCGCGGAGCTCCCCGAGGAGGACGCCTCCATCGCGGTGGTGCTGTGGTCGGTCGAGACAGGCAGGATCCCGACTGACCAGATCCGCAACCGCGCCCAGGGCCTGGGCAAGGCCGTGCAGCTCATACCCTCCGAAGACGGCACGGCGGCGATTGCGGTGGTCCCGATCGTCGCCGCCAGTGCCACCGACACCGCAGACCGCATCGAGGAGCTGCGTGGGCAGGTTCGCGCCGACCTTCCCGACGGCGTCGACGCCCAGGTGACCGGGCCAGCGGCCATCGAGGCAGACCTGACCGCCGTGTTCGAGGGTGCGGACGAGCGGCTGCTGATCGCGACGGCATCGGTGGTGGCGATCTTGTTGATGATCACCTACCGCAGCCCGATCCTCTGGATCGTGCCGCTCACCGTGGTCGCCGTCGCCGATCGACTCGCGGCCGTACTGGCCACGCAGACGCTCGACGCGCTGGGCATGGCCTGGGACGAGTCGACCGTCGGCATCCTGTCCGTGCTCGTCTTCGGCGCCGGCACCGACTACGCCCTGCTGCTCATCTCCCGGTACCGTGACGAGCTGCGCGGGCACGCCTCGCGCTACGACGCGATGATCGTCGCCGTACGACGTACCGCCGAAGCGGTCCTGGCGAGCGCCACCACCGTGATCCTGGGCGTCCTCACTCTCGCGCTCTCCCTGGTCCCGACCTCCCGCGGCCTGGGCATCGCCTGCGCCGTCGGCATCGCAGTGGCAGCGATCTTTGCGCTGGTGGTGCTGCCGTCGGCACTGGTGTTGTTCGGCCGCTGGATCTTCTGGCCTCGGGTCCCGCACCTGGGCGACCCCGCACTGGTGGACACCCGCTCGCTGTGGCGACGCGTCGGCGATCGCGTGGCGGCCCGTCCCGGGGTGTTCATCACCGCGACCCTGGTGCTCCTCGCCGTCCTGGCCAGCGGGGTGCTGCGCATCGAGACAGGACTCGACCAGGCCGACCAGTTCCTCGACAAGCCTGAGGCCATCTCCGCGTCCGAGCGCCTCGCCGAGTCGTTCCCCGCCGGCGTGGCGGCTCCTACCGAGGTGGTCACACGCGCGGACGGCGATGCCGTGCTGAGCACCCTCCAACGAAGCCAGGTTGTCGATTCGGCGTCCATCTCACAGCAAGGCAACGGGATCACCAAGGTCGACGTCATCCTGGGTGCCGCACCGGGCTCGGGCACGGCCGAGGCGGCCATTCACGACCTCCGCGAGGCCCTCTCGTCGTTCGACGACACCCACGTCACGGGTACCGAGGCGACCGCGATCGACGCGCGGGATGGCGCGGCGCACGACCGGAAAGTGATCCTGCCACTCATTCTGGCGCTGGTTCTCGGCGCCCTCGTGCTGCTCCTGCGCTCACTCGTGGCGCCGCTGCTCCTGGTCGCCACCGTGGTCGCGACTTTCGCCGCCGCCATGGGCGTCTCCTGGTGGCTGTTCACCGGACCCTTGGGATTCGACGCACTCGACGTGGGCGTCCCCCTGCTGGCCTTCCTGTTCCTGGTGGCCCTCGGCGTCGACTACAACATCTTCCTGGTCACCCGGGCGCGTGAGGAGGCCCGAGACCACGGCACTCGCGAGGGCATGCTCCGGGCGCTCACCGCTACCGGCGGCGTGATCACCAGCGCCGGCGTGCTCCTGGCCGCCGTGTTCGCGGTCCTCGGCGTACTGCCACTCGTGGTCCTCGCCCAACTCGGCGCGATCATCTGCATCGGCGTGCTGCTCGACACCCTGATCGTGCGAACGGTCCTCGTCCCGGCGCTGGCACTCCGTCTCGGCGACGGGTTCTGGTGGCCAGCGCCGGTCCCGACCACTGCGTCGTCTTGGCGCCGGAGGCAGCACCAGACCCAGCCGTCGACCGTTTCTTC
>CBFGSY010000150.1:0-5206 GCA_965651545.1 uncultured bacterium
GCACCTCATCGGTGCGATAGGTCGCGATGAGAAGAACCCTGGCCCGATGCAGCTTGCGCAGCACGAAGCGCAGGAGATCGAGCGTCGAGAGGTCGGCCCAATGGAGGTCTTCTATCGCGAGGACGAGTGGTTGGTCCGCGCTAAGACGCTGCAGCAATCCGAGAAAGTGCTCGAACAGCGGACCCTGCACCGAGCTGGGGTCGCGGAAATCCTCCCTCGGCATACCTCCGTCCGGATCTGCTTCTGGCAGGAGCCGTAGCAGCGCGCTCCGGCCCGTCCCTAGGCGCCGGTCCAGCTCGGCCGCAGGCAGCTCTGCGACGAGCTCGCGCAGGATCTCGACGATCGGCCCGAACGGGAGGCTGGCGCCGAGCTCCACAGAGGTGCCGCGCAGGGTTCGTGCACCGGAGGCGCCGGCGAGCGCAAGTGTCTCCCGCAGGAGTCGTGACTTGCCCACGCCGGCTTCACCGGCAATGAGGACGAAGCCAGGCCCATCCTCGGCCGTGCGGGTGAGCGCCGCCCGCACGCGCGCGAGCTCTTCATACCGGCCCACAAACGTCGGGCTCGAGACTCGGCGAGCCACGCCGACCATTCTATGGAAGGTCCCAATCGCAGAATTCGAAGACCAGCGACGGCGGAGTCGCACACAGAGCCGAGATCTGGCTCCTGAAGTACGCGGCGGACCGATAGTCGTGGCGTGCGTCCGCGGCGAGGACGTTGGCCGCCAACGCCGTGGCCCGATCGGATACCGCCGTGATGACGTCGGCCCGTTCGAGCAGGCGGGCTTCGGCGCGCATCGTTGCCACCATCTTCCCGTCGTGGTGCCGCTTTGCCTCGTTGAGTCCCCCTACGACCGACTGGAAGCGGGCAACGAGCTCATCGCCGGCAGGCGCTGGCGCCGTGGTGGTCGCGTCCTGTGAGGTGCCGCTGTTCCATGCGGCCGATGTGCCCATGGCGGCCGCGAACCCGAACGCGATGCCAATCCCGATCGTCATGGCTGGCACGAAACCGCGGACTCGCTTCGATTGCATGGTCATGTCCAAGCTCCTCGCTTTGCGACGAGCCGGAAACAGGCTTGTTCAGGTCTCGCGCCGAAGTAGCGTCGCGGCCGCGCTGCGCAGTAACATCGGGCGAATTCCCAATACGGCGCGACGCGCGGTCCTCAAAATCGGCGCGGGTACTCCAGGAGACTCCTGGGAGGAGGGCGGGCTGCAGCACCGCCCTCGGCTCGGTTGTGGCTCTGGTGGTGATGGTGGCACGTCGCAGGGGCAGCGGGGCGGCAGCTGAACCCGGCACCGATCCTGCAATTTCAGTAGGCATGCCCTACGAGAAGGTGTCGGACCTGCCTGAAGCGCAGGTCGACCAGTACAGCACGCACCAGAAGCACGCCTTCCTGGAAGCGTTCAACAGCGCGCTGGAGCAGTACAGGGACGAGTCGCGAGCGTTTGCGGTGGCTCATTCCGCCGCGCAGCAGGCGCCACGCGAGGAGCCGAAGGACGACGACTAACTGACGTTCGCCGTTCACTCGGCGGCGATCAGGCGGCTATGTGGGCCACGGACGCTGGCCTACGTTACACACTCCATTACGACCGCCGGCCAGCCAGATCGGCACGCCCAAGACCGGAGCTACGCGATCTCACACCAGAAGGACGCCGTTCGCAGCGGGCAATCGGCCCGCACGGAGCGCTCGAAGAACCTCGCGCGTCCCCAGCTCGAAGGCGGGCCGCAACGTGGGAGCCGCTTCTTTCACTGCCGCTCGATTGTGGCGCGAGTCTGCGAGGACCAGGATCATCCGGTCCAGATGCAGTGCCTGCTGCTTCTGCACGGCACCGCGAACGTGGGCCTGAGCATCGGTCATATGGGTGATGGCTTCCAGGCCGATGAGTCCCGACGGATTGGAGATGACGGCATCGATCGCACGTCGATCACGCGGGTCATCGGTCACCGGAACTTCGGTGCGCCAGTTCCAGAGCCGACCGATCGCCTTCCTGGCCCGGGCAAGAAGCCTCAGATGGCCTGCGTCACGCAGTGGTGAGCCCGCGTCGAATGCGCGGATCGGGATGTCCAGGCCGAGGACGGCACCCCACTCGGCCAACCTAACCGAGGTCGGAACATGCCGGTCGGATTCCCACTTCGCGACGAGCTGACGGGAGCAGCCGAGCTGCGCTGCCACGATGCCCAGCGACAGACCAGCCATGAGCCGGCGATTGCGCAGGTCGCGAACCGTCTCCTGGAGCTGGAACCGGGCACGCCTTCTCGCCTCGGCAACGGCGCTGCTTCGCGTTCCCATTTCGTGGGACGGTACAGGCGAGTGATTACCAGTCGGTTATCGCCACCTTGCTGGCTCTCCGTTACGAATCGTGGCCTTGTGACCGCCGGCGTGGCGAACCAGGGCGCTTGAGGCGGTCTCCACGGTCGATTTGCCACTTTCAATTACCGCCAGACCGCCGGGCAGCTCCGGCTTGGTTCCTCGGCGGTCATAGAGTTACGTTGAGTGGCGCTACCGGCAGTCGAGCCGGATGTGCAGCTACAAGCGACCGGCGTCGATGATGCGTTGGAGGAACTCGCGCGTCCGGGGCTCTCGGGGGGCGGAGAAGATCTGATCCGGGTGACCTTCCTCCAGGATGCGTCCCTCGTCCAGGAACAGCACTCGCGAGGCGATATCGCGCGCGAACCCCATCTCGTGGGTGGCGATGACCATTGTCATGCCGGAGGCTGCCAGCTCGCGGATGACATTCAGCACCTCCGCGACCAGCTCCGGATCGAGGGCGGACGTCACCTCGTCGAGGAGCAGCAGGTCTGGCTGCACGGCCAGCGCCCTCACGATCGCCACGCGCTGCTGCTGACCACCGGACAGACGGTCCGGGTAGTCATGAGCCTTGTCGGCCAGCCCGAACCGTTCCAGCAGGGCAGTGGCGGCCGCATCGGCTTCGGCGGGAGAGCGGCCAAGCACCTTGCGCGGCGACAGCGTCACGTTCTGCAGCACCGTCATGTGCGGGAAGAGGTTGAATGCCTGGAACACGATCCCAATACGCCGCCTGATCCGGTCGACGTTGACGCCCGGCGCGGTGATCTCCTCGCCCTCCACCACGATCCTACCGGCGTCGATCGGCTCGAGCAGGTTGATGCACCGCAGCAGCGTCGACTTACCAGAGCCGGAGGCACCGATGACGGCCACGATCTCGTGCTCGGCCAGCCGCAGGTCGATGCCTCGCAACACCTCCAGCGCCCCGAACGACTTCCACAGGCCTTCCACCTGCAGCGCCGCTCCGTTGGCCGGCACCTGCATCGGTCCAGCAGAGGTCATCGCCCCAAGCCCCAGAAGCGACCGCGCCGCGCGGCAGCGGCGCGAGCCGTCACGGCCGCGGCATAGCGGCGATCACGCTCCCGCGCGACGAGCCAGTCGGTGAAGCGCGCAAGGGGAATGGTGACGATCAGGAACACGAGCGCCGTCACGAGGAACGGGGTGAAGTTGAAGGTTGCCTGCTGGCGGATCTGGGTCTGCCGGAAGACCTCCACCACGCCGATGAACGAGACGAGCACGGTGTCCTTCTGGAGCCCGATGAAGTCGTTGAGCAGGGGCGGAATGACGCGGCGTATGGCCTGCGGCACCACCACGTAGCGCAGCGCCTGCAGGTGCGAGAGGCCCAGCGAACGCGCAGCCGCCATCTGCGAGGGGTGGACCGATTCGATGCCCGCCCGATACACCTCGGAGACGTAGGCCGAGTACAGCAGCGTCAGCGCGACGACGCCCCAGAAGAATGGGTCGATCGGTACGCCGGGCATGCGCAGGCCGGGAATCCCGAAGCCAAGGACGTAGATGACCAGCACGCCGGGCAGGGCGCGGAACACGTCGGCGTAGATGGTGGCGATCAGGCGCAGCGGGAAGAGCACCGGACCCGGAAGGCTGCGCATCACGGCCAGCACCAACCCAAACGCCAGGATGAGGATCTCGGCGATGACGAAGAGGGTCACGTTGACGCCGAACTTGCCGATGATGACCGGCGCCGATTTGGCGAACGTCTCGCCGTCGAGGAAGGCGTTCCGGACACGCTCCCAGCCCGGCGCGTTCACCACGAGCAGGGCGAGCAGCGAGAAGACGACGATCGTCGAGATCGCGGCGATCGCCAGCGAACGGCCCGCGGTCAAGCCGCCGCGCGACCGCTTCTCGGCGGATGGAGCCGGCTCCAGGTCCGTTTCGCCCAGCTGCTGTGGCCCGCTCAAGGCCTGACGGCCGTTACTCGCGGATGAAGGGAGCGTTCACGTAGTCCGCCATCCATTCGGCGGCGATGTCGTCCAGCTCGCCGTTCTCGCCCATGGTGAGGATCGCCTCGTTGACACAATCGGTCAGCGGGCTGTCCAGGTCGAGGGCGAAGGCGAAGTGCTCCTTGTCCTCTGGATCCGACGGGAACTGGCCCACGACCGTGCCGTTGTCCATCTCGATCCTGGCGATGTAGAAGGCCGTCGCGAGGTCGAAAATGCCGCCCTCGATGTCACCGGACTGCAGACCCTGCTTGACGCCGGTGTAGTCGTCGTAGATGCGTGGCTCCTGGGTCGGCTGGATCTTCTCCTGGAGATAGGTGAGGCTGGTTGTGGCGATGGTGGCGCCCAGGCGATACCCGGCCACCTCCTCGATGGTCGTGGCATCTGCCAGGCGCGAGTCAGCTTCGGTGACCAGAGCCTGGTTGCTGAACCAGTACCCCTCGCTCAGGTCGATCGCCTGGGTACGCTCCTCGGTGAACGACACCTGCGAGATATAGACGTCGAACTGCTTCGGGCCGGGCTGGATCGCCTGGTTGAAGGTCACGGCGATCCACCTGACCTGGTCCCTGGTGAATCCGAGCTGATCGACCAGGGCATAGGCCACGGCGCTCTCGAAGCCCTTGCCGCTGGTGGGGTCGAACCCGTCCCACGGCTGTGGCGGGTTGTCGGCCGATGCGAAATAGGGCGGGAAGTTCGGGTTATCGGTCCCGATCGTGAAGGTTCCCGGCTCCTTCGTCTGCAGGCTGTCGGTCGCGCAGGCCGCCGCGCTCGGTTCGGTGGAGGCCGATCCGCTGGCCGCGGTCGATGGAGACGCGCTGGGTGAGGCCGCCGGTGCGGTACACGCCATGGCCATGACGCCGATCAGGATGATCGCTGGCAGCGTCAGGGCGGGGGGTCGACGGCGGGTCACCGGGGGCTCCTCCTCGAGCATCCTGAGTGGTGGAGA
>CBFGSY010000151.1:0-5184 GCA_965651545.1 uncultured bacterium
CAGCGATCGTGCGCGGCTTGCCAGCCATGTGGCCTTCGACGTCGTTGTCGTCCGAGACCGTCCGCGGCTTGCCAGCGATGGTCCGTGGCTTGCCAGCGATCGTCCGCGGCTTGCCAGCAATGGTGCGCGGCTTGCCAGCGATCGTCCGCGGCTTGCCAGCAATGTGGCCCTCGGTGTCCTTGTTCTCCTCGGCCTTGTGATGCGACATCAGATCTGTCTCCACTGTGTTGGGGTTCGATCCCCTGCCCCCTGTTCGAGGTCAGTGGGTGAATCCTAGTGCGTTCTTCGCGTCGGCGACAGCCCCTGCTGCGACGAATTCTGTGTAGATGTGGATACGGGACCGATGTCGCCTATTTGACACCGAGGTAGTGTGGACCGCGTGGAGCGTACGACTCGGTTCGGGATCTCCGTGGTCCCGCTCGCCGCCGAGCACCCGCAGATCGTGGACAGCGTCCTCTTCGCCGAGCGAGAGGGGCTGGAGCTGGTGGGCATCCAGGACCACCCCTACCAGCGGCGATTCCTGGATACCTTCTCGCTGATCGCCGACCTCCAGGCGCGGACCCAGCGCATCCGTTTCTTCCCCGATGTCGCGAGCCTGCCGATGCGTGGCGCCACCATGCTGGCCAAGGCCGCCGCTTCCCTGGACGTGATGAGCGGCGGGCGATTCGACCTCGGGATCGGTGCCGGTGGCTTCTGGGATGCGGTGGCCGGCATGGGCGGTCCGCGGCGGACGACCGGCGAGTCGTTCGACGCCCTGGAGGAAGCGATTCCCATTATCCGGGCTGCCCTGGACGTCGGCCCGGAACGACGCGTGGTCCGCGGCGGCGGGCCGCACTACCCGGTGCCCGGCTACCCGCCGGGACCGCCGCCGGCGCATCGGGTAGAGATCTGGGTCGGGGCGTATCGGCCTCGAGGGCTGCGCCTGATCGGACGCATGGCCGATGGCTGGGTGCCCTCGGTCGGCTACATCGGGCTGCCGGGACTGCGCGATGCGGGTGGGCGGCTGGATGAGGCGGCGATGGCGGCAGGGCGCGATCCGAAGTCAATCCGTCGCATCTTCAACGTGGGCGGCTTGATCACCGATGGGCCGCCGGGCGAGAACCCGCTCGACGGACCTGCTGATCGCTGGGTCGCGACGCTCACCCAATGGGCTGTCGAGCTCGGAACCGATGCCTTCATCTTCTGGCCGCCGGATCGGCCGTCGCTCGAGCGCTTCGCGGGCGAGGTGGTTCCGGCCGTCCGCGAGGCCCTGGCCGCTGAGTGACCCGAATTCCCGCCCCACGGGAGTAACGGCGAAGAAGAGCCTGATTTCCGGTCAGCAAGGCCGATTCAGGCCGCCTTCTTGTCCGTTACTCCCACCCCACGGGAATTTCGGGCAACTTCCGGGAGCATCTTGTCCGTTACTCCCACCCCACGGGAATTTCGGCAGGAAACTGCTGAGGCGAAGGCCTAAGTCTCCTCCTCCGATCCCTCCGATCCCTCTAATTCCTCGGGCGGGAGCGTGGGCTGCTCGACGACGTGGCTGGCCTCCACGATCGTCGGCCGGCCGTCGCGCTCCTTCCAGCGAGTCTGCAGGCGAATCTCCCCTTCGTCGCCCACCAGGTGCAGGACTGCGCTGTAAGCCTTGCCCGTCATCTCGACCGATTCGACCGTGGCCGAGGTCAGCGGCAACGGCAGCATCGCCACCAGTGGACCCAGGTTCTGCTGGAGCTCACGGCTCATGTCCTGCGACGCCCTGCCGATATCGCCGGCCAGCAGCGCTTCGCAGTGAGACTGCGCGTGGTCGCGAACGCTCTGCTCATCCATGCGGCACATGGTACGGGCCGAAGCGACCCTGCCGTTGCTCGCCACCCCCGCACCGATGAGCGCTCGGCACCCCGATGAGCGCTCGGCACGAGGCGTGCAGAGGCTGCCGCATGGAATCTGAGCAAGCCGAACGCTGGGAGATCGACCAGGACGAGTCCGGCAATCCGATGGCGCGGCACCGACACCCGACCGCGACGGTCGCCGCACATGTCAGCATGGATGTCAATGGGCGCCACCTTGCGCGATGTCCCGACTGCCGGGAGGAATTCGAGGTGCCGGCCGGCCCGAAGCCCAGCGCGTGAGCCACTACCCATAGCCGGGGCGGCGTATCCTAGGGCTCCATCGCAGAGGTGGCGCCCATGAATAAACAGCGCACGCACGTCGTCGTCGTTAACGACAATCCCGATTTTCTCGAGCTCATGGCGGACCTGCTCCATGACGAGCGCTATCCGACCACGGTCATCGATGGCGACCGCGAAAATGCCGTCGATCTGATCCGAGCCGCATCGCCACAGATCCTCATCATCGACCTGCGACTTGGCCGGGAAGAGCTGCACGGTTGGGACGTGCTGAAGGAGGTTCGCTCCGACCCGAAGCTGAGCGATCTGCCGACGTTGATCTGCACCGGCGACCTGCAGGCATTGAACAAGCTCGAATCCGAGGTGGCCTCCATGCGTCGCGTCGCCACCCTGACGAAGCCATTCAGCGTCGACGAGCTTCTGACGGCGATAGAGGAGCTGAACGCTCGCGAACCAGCGTAGCCGCTCTAGCCTGGGCCGATCTCCTCGCGCAGTGATGCCAGCAGGCTGGACAGCTCGGCGTCATCCTCTCCGGGCATCATGGCAGCGGCAGTGCGCTCGACGATCTCGGACGCGCGGTCCCGGAAGCCATCGTCGAACGTCCCCTGCTTGCGCGCACCCCGTACCGAAGCGCGAACCAATGCCAGCTGCAACATGGCTCGGTTCCGATCCAACGGTTCCCCCATCTGCCATTGATTGCAAAGACCCCGCAGATACCGTGCCGGAATGAATCGGCGGCCGCGGGAGGTCCTAACCTTGTGCCACTGGCAACTGCCGTTCGGCGAGCCAGGCATGACACCGGAGGTTTTTCACCCGATGCTCAAGAACAGTGAGGCTTTCTCAGGCTACTCGGTCACTGACCTGGAGAAGGCCAAGGACTTCTATGGCGGCACGCTGGGGCTGGAGACGTCGATGGAGCCGGCCGGACTCGCGCTCCGCGTCGCCGGTGGTCGGCCCGTGTTCGTCTACCCCAAGGACAACCACGAGCCCGCCAGCTACACCGTCCTGAACTTCCCGGTCGACGACATCGACACGGCGGTTGACGAGCTTATTACCGCGGGCGTCGCGTTCGAGCACTACGGCCCCGACTTCGGCCAGGACGAGAAGGGCATCTCGCGCGACCCGCGTGGCCCAACCGGCATCGCCTGGTTCAAGGATCCGGACGGCAACATCCTGTCGCTCATCCAGGAGTAAGCCGCTAGGCCGGCGCGAAGGCGAGGTACGTCACGCCGGAACGGAAGGTGTGGTGGTCGACCTGGCGCAGGGGGATCGGCGCATCCAGCTGCGGGAAGAACGGCAACCCAGCTCCAAGGATGACGGGGTGGACCAGCAGTCGGTACTCGTCCACCAGCCCGCGCCGGATGAACTCGGCGGCCAGCGTCGGCCCGCCAACGTCCATGTCACCATCGAACTCGCGGCGCAGCTGAGCGAGCTCCTGGCCGACGTCGCCGCGCACAAGCCGGCTGTTCCACTCGACGGATTCGAGGGTCCGCGAGAAGACGACCTTCGGCGTCGCGCTCCAGATGCGCGCGAAGTCGCGCTCCACCTCGCTGGAGGATGGATCGGACTCGGCGGTCGGCCAGTATCCAGCCATGAGCTCGTACAGGCGCCGTCCGTAGAGGGTTGCCGCCAGCTCGCGCGCCTGGTCGTTGAACCATCCGTGAAGCTCCTCGTCGACATCCGCCCAACCGAGCCCTCCATCGGGCGCGGCGGCAAAGCCGTCCGCCGACACGTTCAGGGAGTAGATGAGCTTGCCCATCGGCATAGGGTGACACGGCGGCCACCCGGGTGCTGCCAACACGGCTTGACACAAGCGGCGTCCGGCTGACGGACAATGAGGCGGCAACGAGGAGGCGCTAGAACGATGAAACGGATGCTGCTGCGGCCCGGCTTCGCGATCACGGCCGCCATGCTCTTGCTGCTGGTGGCCGCCACGCTGGCGGTCGCCGAGACGAGACTGCTCGACGGAAAGCTGCGAACCGGCGACACGGTCACCGTCCCAGCCAGCGAGCAGGTCAGCGACGACCTGTACGCCCTGGCAGGCACGGTCATCGTCGATGGCAGCGTTGAGGGCGACCTGATGGCCATCGGCGGTCAGGTGACCATCAACGGGGCGGTCGGCGGGGACCTGATCGTGGCCGGGGGCACGCTCAACGTCGCCGGCGATGTCGAGGGTGACGTCCGAGCCGCCGGCGGTCAGGTGAGCGTGACGGGCGCGATCGGCGAGGACATGGTGCTGACCGGTGGGCAGGCGACGCTGGCCAGCGGCGGGACGGTGGCCGGGGACCTGATCGTGTCGGGCGGAAATGTGTCCGTGGCAGGGGCTGTGACGGGCGCCATCGAGGCGAGCGCGGGCACCTACGACCGCAGCGGACCGGAGCCGGGCGGCGGGGAGCACGTAAGCCAGGGGCCAAGCGATCGGCCGACCCAGCCGACCGTCGGCAACCAGGTCCTGGATGCGGTCCGCCACTTCATCATCCTGCTGATCATCGGCGCCCTGGCGCTCTGGCTCGTCCCGCGGGCGCTGCGCGCCGCCGATCACACGCTGCGCACCGAACCGCTGCTGTCGGTGGGCAGCGGCCTGGCGACGATCATCGGCTACATGGTCTTCATGATCGCGGCCTTCCTGTTGATGCTCGTCCTGGCGATCGCCTTCGGGCTGCTGCAGGTGGCCGCATTGGTGGTCATCGAGTTGGTGACCGGCCTGCTCGCCATCAGCATCGTTACCTTCCTGCTGATCCTGGCCGCCGCCTACTTCGCCGACGTGGCGGTGGGGCTTGCGCTCGGGCGCCTCGTGGCATCGGGCCCGCTCGCCAGCCGGTGGCAGGAGCTTGGACTGCTGGCCGCGGGCGCCGCGGTGGTGGTGGTCCTCACCTCACTGCCGGCCATCGGCTTCCTGGCCAAGCTGGTGGTGATCTGCTTCGGGCTTGGCGCGATCAGCCTGGCAGGGTGGCGCCGTTGGCGTGGCCGCCCGGCCACTGCACCCCCGGAGGGGGTACTACCGCCTGCGCCGACGCCCGCGTGACGCGTCGTGGCCAGGCTTCGGCACGGCATCACGGCGAACGGGGAGTCATCACAC
>CBFGSY010000152.1:0-5115 GCA_965651545.1 uncultured bacterium
CGCGTAGCTGAAGGTCGTGAACCAGAAGCCGGGGCGCAGCTCCTCGGTGATCGCCGCACCGCCCACCACGTCCCGACGCTCCAGGATCAGGGTCCGCAGCCCGCCTCGTGCCAGGTAGGCGCCGTTGACGAGGCCGTTGTGGCCCCCGCCAATGACGATCGCGTCGTATCGGTCCATTCAGGCGGTCTTCCGTTGCGGGTTGTAGAGCGGCAGGCGGGCGACCTGCGCCGCCACCTGCTCGTAATGGTGATCCACCGTGAACTCGAGGAAGACCCGCGTGCCGGGCTTTGCGAGGTCGGGCCGCACGCGCGCCAGCGCGATGTGGTGCTGCAGCACCGGCGAGTACATGATGCTGGTCGCGTAGCCGACGCGCGAGCGCTCTTCGGCGTAGACCATCCAGTCCTCGTGCACCGGGCGATGGTCCTTGGGCGGGATCAGCCCGGCCTCCGTGTAGACCCGGTCATAGTCCTGCCAATCGACCACCAGCCCCACCATCCGCCAGCGCGACGTCTTCTCCGCCCGCTCCCTCTCCAGCGCCTTCCGGCCGATGAAGGGGCGGTCATCGTCCTCGAGCCCCTTGAACATCCAGGCCCAGCCCAGCTCCAGTGGGGTGGACCGATGCGCGTCGTTGAAGGCGAAGCGGCTGGAGTCGAAGTCGGCCCCCAGCAGCAGCAGGCCGGCCTCGATCCTGAGCATGTAGAGCGCGGCCATGCCATACGGCAGCACGCCGTGCCCGTCGGCTGCCTCCCAGAGCGCGTCCCACACCGTCACGGCGTCCGGTGTGGCGACCCAGATCTCGTAGCCAAGGTCGCCGGTATAGCCGGTGCGAGAGACTGTCACGTCGCGGCCACCGATGGTCCCTGCGGTGAGGCCGAAGAACGGCAGCTCCCCGACGGAGGGCACCAGCCTGGCCAGCAGCTCACGCGAGCGCGGGCCCTGCACGGCGAGCGCGCCGATCTCCAGGCTGACTTCCTCCACGGCAACCGCCAGCCGGCCCACGCGATCGGCGAACCATGCGTAGTTCGGCTCCGCCGAGGTGAGGAGAAATTCATCCGGCGCCCGATGCTGGATGACGCCGTCCTCGAGGACGAACCCTCGCTCGTCGAGCCAGGTGGTGTAGTGGGCGTGACCGGGCGGGCAGCTGCGGATGTCCCGGGCCAGCATGCCGGACAGGAAGCGCTCCGCATCCCGGCCCGCGATCCGGTACTTGTACAGCGGCGAGGTGTCGAAGATGCCGGCACTGTTGCGCACCGCGAAGTACTCGAACTTGTCGGAGGCCTGGTAGCGATTGGCCGCCAGATGGCCGGACCAGTGCTGCCAGAGGCCGGTTTCGTTGAGGGCGCTGGTGCGCTCGTGGAAGGGCGTCGTCCGGATCATGGGTCGGCGAGAGCATAGCTAGCCGAACAGGAAGCGCCACGTTCCAAGCACCAACGAGATGCCGACCGCCGCCATGCCGACGGCGGCGGCCGCCCCAACGAGCAGCAGGTCGCGTCGCTGGATGCGCTCGGGCCGCGCAACGGTCCGGCAGGGTTGCGTCCCGAAGCCGCGCGCCTCCATCGCGATGGCCAGCCGCGAGGCGCGCCGGACCGCTCCGACCAGCAGCGCCAGGACCTTGCCGAGCAGGAGCCGCACGGCGGTGAGTGGCGATCCCGTCGAGACGCCGCGCGCACGGCGTGCCAGCGAGAGGATCTGCCACTCGGCGGCCACCATCGGTACCAAGCGGGCCGCCGCCAGCGCCCCGACCGCGAATCGAGGTGACAGGTGCAGCTGCTGGATCAGCGAGTCGGCGAGGCGGGTCGGTTCCGTCGTCGCCGTGGCCAGCACGCCGCACGATGCAACGGCCATCAGCCGCAGGCCGAGACCCAGGCCGGAGATGAGGTTCTGGCTGCCGACCACGATTGGGCCGATGCGGATCAGCTCGGCACCCGCTGGATCGGCGAACAGGACGTTGAGCACCCCCACCGATAGCGCGGCGATCGGGATCGGCCAGGTCCGCGCGGCCAGGGTACGAAGCGGCAGCCCGCTGAAGGGAAGGGCGACCGCCAGGCCAGCCAGCACCACGAGCGCGGTGACGGCGTCGACCGATACGAGCAGGATGGCCATCACGATCACCGCCGCCAGGAGCTTGGCAACCGGGTTGGCGGCGGCGAGGAAGGCCGATGGCCGCGGGCGCAGCGGCGTGAACAGCTTCACGGCTGGCTGGTGGTTGGCATCGAGAGGCGCAGGGTCCGGTCAGCCAGCGCGGTGGCGAACTCACGGTCGTGAGTGGCGATGCCCACCGCATGCCCGGAGTCGCGCAGCCCCGCCAGCAGCTCGAGGAGCTCGATCGCCATTCGCCGGTCCTGGCCGAAGGTCGGCTCGTCGAGCAGGAGCACGGTTGGGGCGCTCGCCAGCGCAGTCCCCACCGAGAGCCGGCGCTTCTCGCCGCCGGACAGCGTGAAAGGGTTGGCGTCAGCAAGGGGGACGAGGTGCAGGCGGGCCAGCAGCTCGTCCGCACGCGCCCGTGCCTCCGCTCGCGGCATGCCGCTGCGCAGCGGGCCAAGCGTCAGCTCGTCGAGGACACTGCCCGTCAGGAACTGATGCTCGGGATCCTGGAACACGGTGCCGATGCGCCGAGCCAGCTCGGGTGACGGCCATCGCCAGATGGCCTCGTGGCCTCGCCCCCGGGCCAGCGCTTCGCCGGCGACCACCGCACCGTGGGATGGGCGCAGCAGGCCGGCGAGCAGGAACAGCAGCGTCGACTTGCCGCTGCCGTTCGGCCCGGCAATGGCCACCGCCTCGGCGGACCGGACCTGCAGGTCAGTGCGCGCCAGTGCCGGCTGCGCGCTGCCCGGGGAGCGGAAGGCGACCTGCTCGGCGAGCAGCATCGTCTCGGGCGCAGGGCGCACCCGCGTCGGCGGGGGTGGGAGGCGCCGGTCCGGGACCCAGACACCGGCATCGGCCAGCGCGGAGCCGTACCTGGTGAAAACGTGGTCAGGTGGGCCGTCGGCGACGATTGCGCCTCCCGCCTCGATGGCGATGACCCGGTCGACGAGCGCCACCGCCTCGGCGACGCGGTGCTCGACGAGCACCATCGTCAGGCCAAGTCGCTCCACCACGCTGCTGACGACCCGGCGGACAGCGGCGCCACCATCGGGATCCAGGTTGGCAGTCGGCTCGTCCAGGAGGAGCAGCCCCGGCCGCAAAGCGAGGACGCCGGCGATGGCCAGCCGCTGCTGCTCGCCTCCGGACAGCGCATCCGTTGGCCGGTCGCGCCCATACGGGAATTCGACGGCGGCCAACGCCGCGTCGACGCGTGGCCAGATGGCCTCCGTGGGGAGGCAGCGATTCTCGAGGCCGAAGGCCACGTCATCGCCGGCGTGCCCCATGATCAGCTGGCTCTCGGGGTCCTGGAAGACGAGGCCCGTCGCCTCCCGCGCCTCGCGCGGATGACGTCCGGCCACCAGCAGTGTGCCCTCGGACTCGCCGGCGTTCGGATCGAGCAGGCCGGCCACTGCCGAGAGCAGCGTCGACTTGCCGGAGCCGGAGGGACCCACGAGAAGGACCCTCTCGCCCTCCTCGACACGCAGGTCCAGGCCCCGCAGCGCCCACTCGCGGCGTCCCGCGTGCCGCCAGCCCCAGCCGCGTGCCTCGATGGAGACCGGCGCGACCGCGGACGCGGCGATCGACAGGGTCAGACCTCCGGCTGTTCTTGTCCCGCCGGGAATTGTGCCAGCACGCCGGTCCGCGACATGGCACGCACCAGGATCCAGGAGCCGAGGCCGGCAATGAGCGCCGAGCTCAGCACCACCAGCGCCGAGTACAGGACCTGCCACTCGATGGCCCAGTCCGGGTAGAAGAAGGCCAGGTCGATCAGCGCTCCCGCCAGGCCGGCGGCGCCGCCCGCCAGCAGGGCATAGGGCAGCGACCAGCTGCGGTACAGCCCGAACGCGAAGATCAGCTCCGCCGCGGCGCCCTGGGCCAGGCCATACACGACGGTGAGCAGCCCCCACTGAGCGCCGAACATCATCGACACGAAGGCGGCCACCGCCTCCCCGAACAGGGCCGCCCCGGGACGCCGAACGATGAGCGCCACCAGCACGGCAGGCATCATCCAGACGCCATACACCAGGCCGCGCAGCGGCGGGAACATGAACTCGGTCGTGTTCCACAACAGGTTCCAGGCCTGGAACACGGCCCCGAAGGCAACGGCCAGGACGGCCGCCACCACGATGTCGACCACGCGCCAGCCGGATGCTCCGGTCGTCACGCTTGTCATCTCGTCACTCCTCTCCGGTCTGGACGACCAGCAACGTCCCGTGCCGTAGCCGGACCCTCGCCGGCTGGGCAGCCACCTCGTTCGAGATGCCGCGGCTGCTGCCCAGCTGCAGCGGCTCGTCACGCAGTGGGAAGCGCAGGCCATCGGTGGTCACGCCGTCGGCGTCCCCGCCGATCGGCAGCAGGCTGACCAGCGTGCCCACGTCAGCGTCGATCGTCAGCGCACCGTCTCCACGCAACGCGCGTAGGCACGTGCGCCCTCGCACGATCTGCAGCTGCTCGCCAACGGGCGCTGCCGCCAGCAGGAGCACGTTGGCCAGCTCGTGGTCCACGCGCTCGCCGCCGAGGGCGCCGATGACCATGATCTGGTCCGCCCCGCGACTCCTGGCGGCATCCAGCGCCAGCTCGCAGTCAATGCGGTCCTTGTCGGTCGGATGGCGCTCGATCGGAACCGACGCGTCCTCCAGACGCCGGACGAGCAGCGGGTCGACCGAGTCGAGGTCGCCGACAAGCAGGTCCGGCGTTCGTCCGATCGACTCCAGCCAGGCTGCGCCCCCGTCCACGGCCACCACCAGATCAACTCCATCCAGCCAACCGACATCTGACGCGACTGGATCACCGGACGCCACGAGCACTGCCTTCACCGATTCCCGATCTCCTGGTCAGCCCTGGGTCCGTGAGAACGACAGACGGCGCGCCATTGGCGCGCCGTCGCAACGATCCAAACCGACTCCCTTCGCTGGCATGACCCAGATCAGGTTCGAGGGTCTGCGGCTCGCCGCACTCTCAGCGCACCTCGGCGCTCCCCTGTCGCTCTTCGCTTGTCCGGCGAGCGTAGCACTCGAGCGCGGGCGATGC
>CBFGSY010000153.1:0-5106 GCA_965651545.1 uncultured bacterium
CACCGCTGGCCACGGGTACAGGCGAACGCTCAACGAGAACCGTGCGGTTGACCCATGGGGCGCATACCAGGAGTCCAGCAGGCCGACCTCTGTGGCTACCAGCACCCGTCGCTCCTCGTCCTGCCCGGCAGCCGCCTGCGCGTACACCGCCAGGTCCTCGACGCCGAGTGACTGCAGGTGCACCGCCACCCACTCTCGCAGCTCGTCGTTCAGGTACGGGTTTCGGGGCCAGTCGGCCAGTCGCAACGCCTGCCTCCTCCTGAGAATGCGTAGCCTATCCTCTCGCGGTGACGTCGGCCATGGGTCCGCGGAAGATAGCCGGACCGATTTCCTTCACGAGCCGGCCCAGTGGCGTCGGCCGCGCGCGACTCGGCCGGCTGGAGACCCCGCACGGCGCGATCGACACCCCGCAGTTCATGCCGGTTGGCACGCAGGCCACCGTCAAGAGCCTCACACCGGGTGACCTGTGGACTGCTGGCGCCCAGATCATCCTGGCCAACACCTACCACCTCTCGCTGCGCCCCGGTCACGAGCGAATCGCCGGCCTTGGCGGGCTGCATCGGTTCATGGGCTGGGATGGACCGATCCTGACCGATTCCGGCGGCTTCCAGGTCTTCAGCCTGGCCCACCTGCGTCGGGTCGATGACGATGGCGTGACCTTCACCAGCCACCTCGACGGCTCCCCGCAGCGACTGACACCTGAGCGAGCAATTGAGATCCAGGAGGCGCTGGGCAGCGACATCGCCATGGCCTTCGACCAGCTGGTCGACGCCAGGCTGCCCGCCACGCAGGTGCGAGAGGCGATGGCGCGCACGCATCGCTGGGCAGAGCGCTGCCTGGCGGCGCGCGACCGGCCCGACCAGGCCCTATTTGGCATTGCGCAGGGTGGGGTGGATGCTGCGCTGCGACGCGAGAGCGCTGCCGCCACCGCCGCGCTGCCCTTCGACGGCATCGCCATCGGCGGCCTGTCGGTGGGGGAGAGCAAGGCGCAGATGGCGGCCACGCTCGAGGTCGTGGCCGACGCCATGGGTGACGATCCGCGCGCCCGCTACCTGATGGGCGTCGGCGCGCCGCCGGACTTCTTCACCGCCATCGAGCGCGGCATCGACCTGTTCGACTGCGTGCTGCCCACCCGGGTGGCGCGCAACGGGCAGGTGTGGAGCGGCGAGGGGAGGCTGAACCTGCGCAACGCCCGGTTCCTTGACGACCCGTCGCCGGTGGACGCCGAGTGCGGCTGCGAGACCTGCCGAAACCACAGCCGCGCGTACCTTGCGCACCTCTTTCGCGCCGGGGAGCTGCTCGCGTATCGGCTCTCCTCGGTCCATAACGTCACCTATACTCTGGACCTGATGCGGCGGATCCGTGCCGCCCTGGCCGACGGGTCGTTCGCATCGCTGCGGGAGGTCGTCGCGGCGCAGTTTCGAACGCCGGCAGGAGTCGATAAGCCGCTGGTAACGGGCCGATAAGCCCCACCCGGCAGGCTGTTGCGACACCGCGACCGGCCGGATCGGAGGTCTGCTGAGGATGGCGAAGGGGCGAGATCGACCGCGCCACCAGGAGAAGCGAAAGCCGAAGGCCAAGGCGCCGAAGGTGCCGCCGATGGCGGCCTACGAGCCGCCGGCGTCGGTCGAGGTGATCAAGCCAAAGCGCAAGCCGCGCACCGAACCCGGCGAGGAGGAGTGACCTGATCCGCCAGCCGGGAGCGACAGAGAAGGAGCCCAAGCAACCCATGGACGCCCCGGTGGCCCCGGCCCAGGCCCAGACTCCGCCCGAGCGGAACGGCGAGCGCAGCCGCGCCGTCGACGCGGCCATCCTGCAGATCGAGAAGCAGTTCGGTCGCGGCGCGATCATGCGCCTCGGCGACCGCGGCGCCCAGGCGGTGGAGGTGATTCCCACCGGCTCGGTGGCGCTGGACCTCGCGCTCGGCGTCGGCGGCGTGCCGCGCGGGCGCATCACCGAGATCTACGGACCGGAGTCGAGCGGCAAGACCACCCTGTGCTACCACGTCGTCGCCAACGCGCAGCGCGCCGGCGGGGTGGCCGCCTTCATCGACGCCGAGCACGCGCTGGACCCCACCTACGCCCGCAACGTGGGCGTCAACGTGGATGAGCTGCTGGTCAGCCAGCCGGACACCGGCGAGCAGGCGCTCGAGATCGCCGAGACCCTCATCCGCAGCAACGGAGTCGACGTGGTGGTTGTCGACTCGGTGGCCGCCTTGGTGCCTCGAGCCGAGATCGAGGGCGAGATGGGGGATAGCTTCGTCGGCCTGCAGGCTCGCCTGATGAGCCAGGCGCTGCGCAAGCTGACCGGCGCCATCAACCGCAGCAAGACGGCGCTGGTCTTCACCAACCAGCTCCGCGAGAAGATCGGCGTCATGTTCGGCAACCCCGAGACGACACCCGGTGGACGCGCGCTGAAGTTCTATGCCAGCGTGCGCCTCGACATCCGTCGTATCGAGACGCTCAAGACCGGGACCGATGCCGTCGGCTCGCGCACGCGCGTCAAGGTCGTCAAGAACAAGGTCGCCTCGCCGTTCCGGCTCGCCGAGTTCGACATCATGTACAACGAGGGCATCAGCCGCGAGGGCGGGCTGCTGGACGTGGGCATTGCCGCCGGCGTGCTGACCAAGACCGGCGCCTGGTTCAACTACGGCGACACGCGCCTCGGCCAGGGCCGGGAGAATGCGCGCGACTTCCTCAAGGCGAACCCGGAGATCGCTGGCAAGATCGAGGACGAGATCCGAGCCAAGGTGGCCTCCATCGACGTTGGGGTGGAGGGGATCAGCGAAGCCGAATAGCGGCTCGTGACTGGCCGCCGCGGCCGCGCATCGGGCGACCGCCCGCCACCCGACGCCGAGGCTGCCATGGAGGTCGCCGCACGCTTCCTGGGCTCGCGCCCCCGCACCCGCTGGGAGCTCGAGCGACGTCTTCGCCGTGCGGCAGCGTCCGACCTACTGGTGGATGTGACGCTGAACCGCCTCGCCTCGCTCGGGTACGTGGACGACGTCGCCTTCGCTCGGTGGTGGGCGGAGCAGCGCGACCGTCACGCGCCCCGCGGTCGCCGCCTGGTGGAAGCTGAGCTGCGGCAGCGCGGCGTCCCGCGCGACGTGCTCGAGCAGTTGCGCGACGCTGAGATCGCCGAGCCTGCGCTCGATGCCGAGGGCCTGCCGGCCAGCGAGGCGGATCGAGCGCGAGCCGCGCTGGAGCGCCACCTGCGCGGGCGACCGGTGCCCACCGATCAATCCGCCCTGCGACGGTTGGGCGCCTTCCTGGTGCGGCGCGGCTTCACGCCCGAGCTGGTGCGGAGCACGTTGCGCCAGGCCGCGGACAACGCCAGCGGTGAGGAGATGCTCGAAGAATGATGCGGCGCTATCGTGGGGCTCCCATGCCGCGCGAGGTGTCACGTGCCCGAAAGCACAGCCCAGAGCCCCGACGAGTACATCGAATCGCTCCCGCCTGATCGCCGAGAGGCGATTCGCCGCGTCCGCGATGTCGTGCGCGCGAACCTGCCGCCCGGCTACGAGGAGGGCATGCAGTTCGGCATGATCGGCTGGTACGTGCCGCTGGAGCGCTTCGGCGACACGTACAACGGCCAGCCGCTGGGCCTCGCCGCGCTGGCCAGCCAGAAGAACCACATGTCGCTGTACCTCAACAACGTCTACGGCGACCGCGATACCGAGCAGCGCTTTCGCGAGCGCTATCGGGCCAGCGGCAAGAAGCTGGACATGGGCAAATCGTGCGTGCGCTTCAAGAGCGTCGACGCGCTGGCGCTGGACGTCATCGCGCAGGCCATCGCGGAGACCGACGTCGACCGCTTCGTGGAGCGCTACACGGCCGCGCGCGCCTCGTCGCGGAGGACCCGGCAGTCGTGAGCGTCCGCCTGGCGCTGATGACCGAGCCCCAGCAGGGGCTGACCTACGACGAGATCCTGGCCGCGGCGCGGACGGCGGAGGAGGCGGGCCTGGAGGCGTTCTTCCGGTCCGATCACTATTCCAGCTTCCCGGGCCCGGACGACCAGCCAACGACCGATGCCTGGGCCACGCTGGCGGGCCTCGCACGCGAGACGACGACCATCCGCATCGGTGCCCTGGTCTCGCCGGTCACCTTCCGGCTGCCGGGGCCGTTCGCCAAGCTGGCGGCGACCGTTGACGAAATGAGCGGGGGCCGCCTGGAGGTTGGCATGGGCGCCGGCTGGAACGATCTCGAGCACCGGCAGCTGGGCATTCCGTTTCCCACGCTGCGCGAGCGCTTCGACATGCTCGAGGAGTCGCTGGCGATCGTCCACGGCCTGTGGACCGAGCCGGACGGCTGGGTGTTCCAGGGGCAGCACTGGCGGGTGGCCGACGTCCTCTTCCGCTCGCGTCCGGAGCGGCCCGGACGACGCCACCCACCGATCATCCTGGGCGGGTCCGGCGGGCCGCGCCTGGCGCGGCTGACCGCGCAGTACGCCGACGAGTTCAACCTGACCTCGGGATCACCCTCCCAGGCGCGCGACGCGAACGCCCGCGTCGACGCGGCGTGCCGGGCCATCGGCCGTGACCCGAGCGAGGTGACCAGGAGCGCCATGACCGGTGTGCTCATCGCGGAGACCGCCTCCGAGCTCAACGACCGGATCGCGAGCCTGCTGGATGACACCGGATCCGGCAGTGGGGCCGATGCCGAGGAATGGCTGGCAGCACGCCAGTCGCGATGGATCACCGGCACGCTCGACGAGGCCGGGGAGCGCCTGCGGGCCTTCGCCGACGCCGGCGTGCAGCGGGTCATGCTGCAGGACTTCATCCCGCGTGACCTGGATATGATCCGATTGATGGGGCGGCTGGGCTGACCTGACCGCCAAACCGACCCCTCGCCCGGGTTGCGCTACACTCCCCGGATCGGTCCGAGCCGGCCCACGGCACGCGACCACGCACTCGAATCGACCACGGCGTCCGGGAGTTGCGGGCGCGAACATTGCCCACAAGAGGGCTCCGCAGGACGGAGGAGCCGATGCCTGTCAGCACCGAGGTCATCGTGGCGGGGGCCATCGCGCTGCTCGTCGGCATTGCCGTCGGCTACATCGGGCGGAGGCTGATTGCCGCCTCGGCCGTCAAGCATGCCGAGGGCTACG
>CBFGSY010000154.1:0-5063 GCA_965651545.1 uncultured bacterium
GAGCACCTGCATGGCATGCAGGGGGTCGGGGGTTCGAGTCCCCCCAGCTCCACCACCTCCATCGGTCAAGTCATGGTGGTACCGCGAATGGGAGCCCCCTTCGTCCTGACGAACGGGGGCTTTGTGATGCCAGGGCCAGGATTTGGACCGATGGAGACCGACGCGATGGCAACCGAAGCGGCAGCAGCGATGCGGACGGCAAGCGATGGCCGACGCTGGCAGCTGCGCCCCGCCCGGCCGACCGACTCCCGCGGCCTCGCGCGCCTTTTCGCCGACGTTCGACGCGAGGGGCGCTGGCTGGTAACGCCGCCCAGCGCCGTCAGTCAGCCGTCGGAGGCCTTCTTCATCGGCGAGCTGATCCGCGGCGACGAGGGTCTGGCCCTGGTGGCGGAGGCGGACGGCGAGACGATCGGCAATGTCCTCGTCTCGATCGAGCGCAACGTGGTCAGCAGCCACGTCGGCACGCTGAGCATCGTGGTGGCCGAGGATTGGCGGGATGTCGGCATCGGCTCGGCCATGGTCCACGCCGCCCAGGCGTGGGCGGCGGCACACGGCCTGCTCAAGGTTGCGCTGGCCGTCTTCCCGGACAACGAACGAGCCATCGCCGTCTACGAGCGTGCCGGCTTCGTGCGCGAGGGCCTGCGGCACCGCCAGTACCGCGGCGACGGCGGTGAGCTGCGAGACGAGCTGCTGATGGCCTGGTTCCCGGACGGGGTTGCGCCATGAACGCCGTCGACGCGGCCCGCGCGCGAGGCTTCGACGCCTGGGCCGGTGACTACGACCGCTATCGGCCCGGCTATCCGGTTGAGCTGTTCGAGGCGATCGCCAACAAGCTGCCGATCCCGCGTCGGCCGCTGGTCGTAGACCTGGGGGCAGGCACCGGGCGTGCCTCGCTGGCGATGGCCAGGTTGGGCTGGCGGGTGTCTGCCGTTGAGCCGGGCAAGCCGATGCTTGATCTGCTTCGCGGCCGTGCCACGAACGAGGGGTTGCTGGTTTCGACGGTGCAGGCCAGCGGCGAGGAGACTGGACTCGACCCTGCCTCCGCGGACCTGGTGACCGCGGCGCAGGCCTTTCACTGGTTCGACCAGCAGCGGGCCCTGACCGAGATCGCGCGAATCCTGAAGCCGTCCGGCGGCATGGCGCTCTTCTGGAACGTGCGCGACAGCGAGCGGTCGGCCTTCCTGTCCGACTACGCCGAGCTGCTCGGGCGATCGACGGGCAGCACGGAGGATCCCGGGATTGGCCGTTACGAGTCGGAAGGCAAGGACAAGACCAGACGGGCGATAGAGCAGCACAGCACCGTGTTCGACGCGCCCGAGCTGAGCCAGCTGCGCCACGAGGTTGAGATGACCGCCGAGGAGTTCATCGGCATGGCATTCACTGCCTCGTATGTCCGCCTGGGCAGGACGCCCGAACAGCAGGACCGATTCCGACTGGAGCTGGCGGAGCTTCTTGGACGCCACCGCCTCAACGACGGCCGACGATTCGCCGTCCCCTACCGCATCGACCTGTGGACCGCTCGAAGGAGAGACGCATGACCACCTCGACCGACACGCCGGGGCGCGCCACGCGCCGGGAACGGTTCGATCCCGCCTCGTTCGAAGGGCGCTGGCGCGAGCGATGGGAGGCTGATGGCCTGTATCGGGCCGATGACGCCGACCCCCGTCAGAAGCACTACCTGCTGACGATGTACCCGTACCCCTCGGGCGACCTCCACATCGGGCACTGGTATGCGGCGGTCGGGCCGGACATCGTGGCCCGTATGCGCCGCATGCAGGGCCTCAACGTCATGTTCCCGATGGGCTTCGACTCGTTCGGCCTGCCCGCCGAGAACGCGGCGATCGATCGCAACGTCCACCCGGCGAAGTGGACCGCGGCGAACATCGAACGGATGCGCGCCCAGTTCCGGACGACCGGCAGCGGCTTCGATTGGGACCGCGAGGTCGTCGTGAGCGATCCGGCCTACTACCGCTGGACGCAGTGGTTGTTCCTGCAGCTCTACAAGGCCGGGCTGGCCTATCGGGCCATGGCGCCCGTCGACTGGTGCCCGAAGGACCAGGTGGTCCTGGCCCGCGAGCAGGTGGAGGGCGCCGATCGCCACTGCTGGCGCTGCGGTACGCCGGTCGTCAAGCGCGACCTGGAGCAATGGTTCTTCCGGATCACGAACTACGCCGACGAGCTGCTCGATTTCTCCGGGATCGATTGGCCCGAGCCGATCCGGCTGATGCAGACGACCTGGATCGGTCGTTCCGAGGGGACGGAGATCGACTTTCCTGTGGAGGCGGAGGGGGTCGATCCGATTCGGGTCTTCACGACTCGACCGGACACGATCTTCGGCGCGACCTTCATGGTGCTGGCGCCCGAGCATGCGCTGGTGCCCGTGTTGACCGCCGACGACCGCAAGGCCGATGTCGACACGTACGTCGCGGCCTCCCGCCGCGAGACGGAGATCGAGCGGCTGAGCGCCAACCGCGAGAAGAGCGGCGCCTTCACCGGCGCGTACGCCGTCAACCCGATGACCGACGAGCGGATCCCGATCTGGGTCGGCGACTACGTGCTGCCCGGCTACGGCACCGGCGCGATCATGGCGGTGCCGGCCCACGACGAGCGCGACATCGCGTTCGCGCGGGCACACGACCTGCCGATCCGTTACGTCGTGCGCGCACCCGACGGTTCCGAGCCGCCCGTTGGCGGGGCGTTCGTGGCGCACACCGCCGGCGAGGTACTGGTGGACTCCGGCGATTTCAGCGGGATGCCGGCGGCCGAGGCCATCGGCGCCATCACTCAGCAGCTGACCGAGCGAGGGCTGGGCGGCCCGGCGGTGACCTATAAGATCCGCGACTGGCTGGTCAGCCGCCAGCGCTATTGGGGCGCGCCGATCCCGATCGTGTACTGCCCCGAGCACGGGGCCCAGCCGGTCGCCGAGTCCGAGCTGCCCGTCCTGCTGCCGGAAGACGTCGACTTCGCCCCAACCGGCGTCTCACCGTTGCAGTCGCATGAAGGCTTCCTGCACGCGTCCTGTCCGACCTGCGGAGCCGATGCCCGACGCGAGACGGACACCATGGACACCTTCGTCGACTCGTCGTGGTATTTCCTGCGCTACTGCTCCCCGAACGATGACACGCGGGCCTGGGACCCGGACGCCATCCGCCACTGGCTGCCGGTCGACCTGTACACCGGCGGCGCCGAGCATGCCGTGCTGCACCTGATGTATTCCCGCTTCATGGTCAAGGCGTTGCGCGACCTGGGCATGCTGTCGTTCGACGAGCCGTTCCTGGCGCTGCGCAACCAGGGCCAGATCCTGGGCGCCGATCACCACCGCATGAGCAAGTCGCGTGGCAACGTCGTGAACCCCGACGAGCTGACCTCGCGCTACGGCGCCGACACCGTCCGGCTGTTCCTGATGTTCATCGGCCCCTGGGACCAGGGCGGCCCGTGGAACCCGACCGGTATCGAGGGCCTGCACCGCTTCCTGGGCCGCGTCTGGCATGTGGCCCAGCCCAACGGAGCTGAACCCGGTGGCGCTTCGGCGGAGGATGCCGAGCTGGTGCGGGCGCTGCGACGGGCGACCCACACGACGATCGCCGAAGTCACCGAGGACTACGCGGGCTTCCGCTTCAACACGGCCATCTCCCGGATGATGGAGCTGACCAACGCGATCGCCCGCGCCGGCGAGGTCGGCCTGGGAGCCTCCGAGGCGTATGCGGAAGCGGTGGATACGCTGCTGCTGCTGATCGCGCCGGCGGCCCCGCACATCGCCGAGGAGCTGTGGCAGCGGCGCGGCCACTCGTACAGCATCCATCAGCAGGCGTGGC
This sequence comes from uncultured bacterium, assembly GCA_965651545.1. Classification (GTDB taxonomy): domain Bacteria; phylum Chloroflexota; class Limnocylindria; order QHBO01; family QHBO01; genus DASSCW01. Next base: position 3,816 of record CBFGSY010000154.1, read on the forward strand.
CGGTGGCCGATGCAGCGCTCAGCGCCGCCGACACGATCGAGCTGCCGGTGCAGGTCGACGGCAAGCTGCGCGACCGCCTGGTGGTGACGGTCGACACGCCGGCCGAGGAGATCGAGCGTCTGGCGCTGGCCAGCGAGCACGTTCAGGCGCGCCTCGATGGCCGGCCGCCGCGCCGCGTGATCCAGGTCCCGGGCAAGCTGGTGAACATCGTCACCGGCAGCGCCGACTAGGCATCGTCGCGGGCCTGCGATGATCCGCTGGTAAGCGGCGGATAAGCGGTGCCGGGCTAGGCTGCGCGTCCTGCTTCCGGGACCCGGCGTCGAGTGCCCGGGCGCCGGGCCCCGGACAGGATCGATCCCCTCTCGCCTCCCGGCGGAGGCCGCTTCGATGGCACTGACACGCCGCGACTGGATCGCGATCTCCCTCGCAGCGATCGGCGGCTCGGCGGTGATCGCCGGTGCTTGGCTCGCCATCGCGACCGTGCTCAACCACGGGTCGGCGGCTGCGCCTCAGCCATCCGACTCGCTGGGGGCACTCGCGGGCTCGCCGGCGGGCTCCTCACCGGTCGACTCGGGCGCGGACCTCGTCGTGGACGTACAGGGCGCCGTCAAGCAGCCCGGCGTCGTGCTGCTGCCGCCCGGCTCGCGGGTGGCCGACGCGTTGCGGGCAGCGGGCGGGTACACGGGGAAGGCGGACCTGAACGCAGCAGCCGCCTCGCTCAACCTGGCGGCGCCGCTGACCGACGGGGCGCAGGTGTACGTGCCGGTCATCGGCCTGGCGGCGCAGCCAAGCACCGGAGGAGGCGGGGGCGCAAGTGGCGGCTCGGGGCTGGTCAACATGAACACCGCCACACCGGAAGAACTGGAGGCGCTGCCGGGCATAGGCCCGGTCACCGTGCAGCTGATCGTCGCGGCCCGCGCCGAACAGCCATTCACGAGCCTGGACGAGATGCTCCAGCGCGAGGTCCTGGATCGGGGCCAGCTCGAGGACGTTCGCGACCTCGTGACCTTCTGACCCAGCGTGTCGTCGGCGCTTCTGCCCGCCGCGCTGGCGGGCCTGGTGATCGGGATCATCGGAGGGGACGCCGCGCTACCGGGCCTGGGAGGGGCGCCGCTGCTCATGGCCGGAGGCGTCACGGTGGCGGCTGCCGTCGGGCTGCGATCGGCGCGCGTCGCCGCCATCGGCGTCCTCCTCCTGGCGACTGGAATCGGAAGCTGGCGCGGAGAGGGCGCTGCGCTGCCGACGGGA
>CBFGSY010000155.1:0-5026 GCA_965651545.1 uncultured bacterium
ACGAGTCCTCCGGTCAGGGGCAAGGCACCGGCCAGGGCGACATGGGCCAGGGCCAGGGCGACATGGGCCAGGGCCAGGGCGACATGGGCCAGGGTGGTGGCATGGGCCAGGGCCAGGGTGATATGGGCCAGAGGCCGCCGTCAGGCGAGGAAGACGAGGAGTCGGGCGGAACACCGACCGCCTGACCTCTGGTCTTCGGAGACGCCCCTCCTTATAGGGAGGGGCGTTTCTCATACCCCGCGACCTTTTGTCGACTTTCCGGCGCGGGCAGGCGTCGTACCTTTCAGACGCGCACCTCGACGGCGCGCGCAGGAGGAGGGACCGATGCGTTACGTGATGTTCACCTGGGTCCACCCGGACGACGCCGCAGCCTGGGAAGCCTGGAAGGATGCGGACAAGCAGGCCGATGTCGGCCGCCACCGCGAGTGGTTCAGCAAGCACCGCGACAAGATCGTCGGCGGCGAGGAGCTCGATTACCCGAGCACCGTCAAGACGATCCGTCGCGGCCGCCAGGCGGATGGCGTGGTGGTGACCGATGGCCCGTACGTCGAGAGCAAGGAATTCCTCGGCGGGTTCATCATCCTGGAGGCGGATGGCTGGGATGACGCCGTCGCCATCGCGTCCGAGTGGCCCTCCCTCAGCGCGCATGCCAACGCGATGGTCACCCTGCAGCCGGTCTATGAACGAGGATGAGCCCTGGTGGCCAGTCGCCGGGGGTCCGGGACCAGAGAGCGAAGCGGTCGAATTCACACCAGGAGCACATGGACGCGCCGAATCGGCCGCTGAACGGCCCAGATTCGCAGTTCGTATGAATTCGGGCGCATCATCGCCCGGTTTCCTTGAACCGTGACGCCGTGATCTGAATTCGGTCGGTTCGTTCCGCAGAGGGCGGTCGAATCGATCACGGGTGCCGCGGACTAGAATCGGGCGAATGCCCACCAAGCCCTCCACCGTGACTGCCAAGGTTCCCGCGGCGAAGTCGAAGCCCGCAGCGGGTAAAGCCAGGGCCGCCAAGCCGAAGCCGGCGAAGCGGTCGGCTCCGGCCGAGATGCCGCGGCCGGGTGCGTTCACGCCAGACCAGATCCTGCAGCGCCTCAACCCGCCGCAGCGCGAGGCGGTTGCCCATCCCAGCGGTCCGCTGCTGATTCTGGCCGGCGCGGGCAGTGGGAAGACGCGGGTGCTTGCTCATCGGGTCGCCTACCTGGTCGCCACCGGCATCAAGCCCTGGCAGATCGTGGCCGTCACCTTCACCAACAAGGCGGCCAACGAGATGCGGGATCGCATCGCCGGCCTGATCGGGCAGGAGGCGGCGCGCGAGGCGACCATCGGCACCTTCCACGCCATCTGCGCGCGGATCCTGCGAAGGGACGGCGACAAGGTCGGCCTGAGCCGCAGCTTCTCGATCTACGACCGCGCGGACCAGGTGGCGCTGGTGAAGGGCGTTCTGAAGGCGCTGGATCTGGATGACAAGCGCTTCGCGCCGGCCGGCATGCTGGCCTGGATCGGGCAGCGCAAGGACGAGCTGGCAGATGTGACGACCGCGCGGCGCCAGGCGGCGAATTACTACGACGAGACCGCGGCTCGCGTGTACGAGTCGTACCAGCGCCAGCTGCAGGAGGACGACGCGGTCGACTTCGACGACCTGCTCATGCGAGTGGTGCAGCTGTTCGAGCAGCACCCGGACACGCTGGCCAAGTACCAGGGCCGCTGGCAGCACGTGCTGGTCGACGAGTACCAGGACACCAACCGCGCCCAGTACCTCATCTGCTCGCTGTTGGCCGCCAAGCACCGCAACCTGTCGGTGGTGGGCGACGACGACCAGAGCATCTACTCGTGGCGCGGCGCCAACCTGCGCAACATCCTCGACTTCGAGGCCGATTACCCCGACACCAAGGTCGTGAAGCTGGAGCAGAACTACCGCTCCACGCAGACGATCCTGGATGCCGCGCACGCGGTGGTCAGCCGCAACGAGGGGCGGAAGGAGAAGAAGCTGTGGACCGATCGGGGGGCCGGGACCCAGATCACCCTTTTCGATGCCTACAACGAGTACGAGGAGGCCGAGTTCGTCGTCCGCCAGGTCGAGCGGCTGGTCGGCGGCTCAGCGCGAGGTGGCCTGACCGGCATGCTGACGCGCCGCGCCGACGACGAGGACGGCGCGATGCGCTACGGCGAGATCGCCGTCTGCTACCGCATCAACGCCCAGAGCCGCGTGCTGGAAGAGGCGTGCATGCGCTTCGGCATCCCGTACCAGCTGGTCGGCGGCACCCGTTTCTACGAGCGGCGCGAGGTGAAGGACGCGCTGGCCTACGTCCGCCTGGCGCGTAACGCCGCCGATCGGGTTGCGCTGGAACGGGTCATCAACGTTCCGGCGCGCGGGATCGGCAACAAGACGCTCGAGGAGCTTCGCGCCTGGGCCGAATCGCGCGACGTCTCCCTGTGGGCGGCGGTCGAGGCGGCCGGCGAGAACCCGAACCTGGCGGCGCGGGCGCGAGCCTCGTTGGCCAGCTTCGCCGAGCTGGTGCGTGGCCTCATGGCGATGGCCGGCGCCGAGCCGCCCTCGGCCATCTTTGACGCCGTCTACCAGCGCTCCGGGCTGCAGGCCATGGTCCAGGACGGGACCGATGACGGCGAGGAGCGCTGGACGAACCTCCTGGAGCTGCGGAACCATGCCGCCGAGTTCGACGAGCTGGCGATTCCCGAGGGGTTGGCCCGCTTCCTGGAGGAAGTGGCGCTCGTCTCCGACCAGGACACCCTGGAGGATCGTCCGGACCGGGTGACGTTGATCACCCTGCATGCCGCCAAGGGGCTCGAGTTCCCGGTCGTCTTCATCGTCGGCCTGGAGGAAGGCCTGCTTCCGCACAAGCGCGCGCTGGAGGATGAGCGGGAGCTCGAGGAAGAGCGCCGCCTCGCCTACGTGGGCATGACGCGCGCCAAGGACCGGCTCTACCTGGTCCACGCCCGCCACCGCTCGACCTGGGGCGTTGGCGCCGCCTCGGAGGCGAGCCGCTTCCTGACCGAGCTGCCGGAGGACCTGCTGGACGCTCAGCGCGATGCTGGCACGCCTTTCCGCCGCGGGGGCTGGCTGGAGCGACGCGGCACCGACGACGATGGCTGGCTGCCGAGTGGCTACCGCTCCCCGATCCGCAGCCCCCTCAACGAGCCGTTGCGCCCTGTCTCGCTGCCGGACATGTCGGCGCCCGTCACCCGACCGGTTGGCGCCGATCTGGACGCGGCACGCCAGCGGGTCGCTGCCGCCGGCTACGCGGCCGGCGCCGAGCCGGACCTCGGCAGCGGGACCTTCGACCGGCCGGCGCCGCCGGTCGGCGAGCAGGGGGAGCTTGCCTGGCGAGCGGGGGATCGAGTCAGCCACCGACGTTTCGGCGAGGGCATCGTCGTTTCAAGCCAGTGGGTCAAGGGCGACGAGGAGGTGACCGTGGCCTTCGTCGGGCAGGGCGTGAAACGGCTCATCGCGGCCTACGCTGGGCTGGAGCGAGCCTGACGCAGACCGCCGCGGTAGGATCGGTCTGAGGAGGAGCACAACAGTGCTGGATCGCGGGCCAGAACAGGTGCAGGCCCTGGTGGACGACCTGGTGGCCGCACGCGACGAATTCCTGGCGGCCCTCGACGATGTTGAGCCGAGCCTGCTGCTGACGCCCGGCTTGGTGGGTGACTGGAGCGCGAAGGAACTGATCGCGCACATCGGCTATTGGACCGGACACGCCGCTGAGGCGCTGCACCATGCCGAGCAGGGCCGGCTGCAGGGCTTCGGCGACGACGAGCACGACGTCGACGAGCGCAACGCCATCGTCGCCCGGGTGGCGGCCGAGACAGACCTGGCCACCGTGCGCAAGCGTGAGGAGGCGGCCTACGACGCGCTGCTGACCCGTCTGCTGCGCGTCGACCCCGCAACGCTGGACGACAAGGTGTCCTACGGCGATACCCTGGAGCGCGTGATCCAGGATGACGGGCCCGAACACTACCGGGAGCATGCGCTGGACCTGCGGGCCTGGTTCAGCGGAGCCGATGCAGACGAGGCCGACGCGGACGAGGCCGGTGAGGGCCGCGGCGGCTCCTCGGCCGTCGACGAGGGCATCCCGTGAGCGGGGAACGCGTCGCCTCCCTGGCTGCCGAGCTGGCGCAGGAGCGACAGGCCTTCATCAGCGCGCTGGACGCAGTTCCCAACCCAGAGGGCAGGAAGGTGCTCGAGACGTGGGACGGGCGCGACCTGGTCATCCACGTCGCCTTCTGGTCCGATCACGGTTCCGGCGCATTGGAGCTGGCGGCCTCCGGCCGCGGCGCCGAGTTCGACTATGACAGCTCGCAGACCGATGCCATGAATGCCGCCAGCGCGGCGGCCGGGCACGCCACCACCCTGGTCGACGCCCTGGCCCGCGAGGCGGCCGCCTTCGAGCGGTTCCGGTCGGCGCTGGTCAACCTGGACGACGGGCTGCTGGACCTCCAGCTCGGCAACGGCGATCTGGTGGAGGACGTGGTCCGCTACGACGGGCCGGATCATTACGCGGAGCACGCCGGACACCTGCGAGCCGCCACCCGGTGAGCGACCGGACCCCAGCGAAGGCTCAGACCCCGGCCCAGCGCGTGGCGGAGCTGCGCGCGACCATCGACGAGGCGAACTATCGCTACCACGTCCTCGACGACCCGACCATGGAGGACCAGGTTTACGACCGCCTGATGCGCGAGCTGCAGGAGCTGGAAGCCGCGCACCCGGAACTGCAATCGCCGGACTCGCCGACCCAGCGGGTTGGCGCCGCTCCATCGGCGGCCTTCGCGGAAGTCCGTCACCAGGTGCCGATGCTGTCTCTGGGCAACGCCTTCGGCCACGACGAGCTCCGCGAGTTCGACACCCGGGTCCGTCGCGGGCTCGGCTTGACCGATGACGACGCGGCGGTCCCCTACGTCTGCGAGCTGAAGATCGACGGCCTGGCCATCAGCCTGCGCTACGAGGGCCGCTCCTTCGTGCGCGGCGCGACGCGAGGCGACGGCACCACCGGCGAGGAGGTGACCG
>CBFGSY010000156.1:0-5001 GCA_965651545.1 uncultured bacterium
GGCGGCGGGCGGCGCGATTATAGGTGCGCGCGGCTCCGGGTCGCAACGAACCGCCGTACCCTGCCGGCCTCGCTGACGGTCCGCATTCATCAGTGGTGCGCATTGCGCATCGCGTCCATGTCCCCAACCGTCCGGATTCATACGTGGCGCGCATGACGCCCCGCGTCCAGCCCCCAACCGTCCGGATTCATACGTGGCGCGCATTACGCGCCGGCTCGCGCCATTGGAGCCGCCCGATGCGCACCTGGTGTGCATTTGGCGCATTCACCAGCCATCCCCGCCACGCATTGCGCAGCCGGTCTGAATTTGGCCACTTCGCAGGCCATGCCCGCAACGTTATGCGCAACTGATGAGAATTTGGCCAATTCGCACCGGACGTGTGCGGCTTGTGCGCACCCGACCTGACATTGCCGATTCTCAGGCGAGCATGCCCTCGCGTGCGAGATGCTTCTTCAGGCGCTCGGCGGCGACGCGCCCCACGCCCGGCGTCCCGGCGACCTCATCGAGCGATGCCTCCTTGATGCGGCGGACGGAGCCAAATCGCTTGAGCAGGGCCTTCTTCCGCGCAGGACCGATCCCCGGCACCTCGTCGAAGACGCTCGCCAGGGCGCGCTTTCCGCGAACCGTGCGGTGATAGGTGATCGCGAACCGATGCGCCTCATCGCGGATGCGCTGCACCAGGTAGAGGCCCTGCGACTTGGCCGGCAGGACGATCGGCGCCGAGCGGCCGGGCACGTACAGCTCCTCGAAACGCTTCGCCAGCCCGGCAAGCGGCACCTCCGTCAATCCCAGCTCCAACATCACGCCAACGGCGGTCGAAAGCTGCCCCTTCCCCCCATCCACGATCACCAGGTCCGGCAGCGCCCAGCCGGTGTCGCGCCGCAGCCGATGGCGGCGGTCGCGGTCTCCGCTGGCCGAGCCGTTCCCCTCCACCGGACCACTCCCCGGCTCCAGGTCCAGCGGCTCGTCCGGCTCGCCGTCTCCCTCCGGCGCCTCGTCGGCGCCAACGGCCGCCAGCGACAGCGCGCCCGTCTCCGACCGCAGCCGCGCAGCGCGCATGAATCGGCGCCGCAGCACCTCCGCCATCATCCGGAAGTCGTCCGGCGTCTCCCCCGAGCGGATCCGGAATCGCCGGTACTCGCGTGGCTCCGGCCGGCCGTTGACGAAGACGACCATCGAGCCGACCGCCGACGTCCCCTGGATGTTGCTCATGTCGTAGCACTCGATCCGCTCCGGCGGACGGCTGAGCGACAGCGCCGAGGAGAGCTGCTCCAGCGCCTCGTCACGCTTGCCTTCATCGGCCAACCACTCGGCCCGCTCCTTGGCGAGCGCCTCCACCGCGTTCTGGGTCGCCAGGGCGACAAGCCGCCGCTTCTCGCCACGCTCTGCGACGTGGACGTTCACCCGCGACCCTCGGCGATCGGCCAGGAAGGCGGCCAGGGCATCGGCGTCGGACGGCTCGGCCGGCAGCAGCACCTCGCGCGGAGGACGCTCACTGACCGCGTAGTACTGCTGCAGGAACGAGGTCAGCACCTCTCCATCGGTCGCCTCACGGGCGTTCTCGACGATGAAGTGCTCCCGCCCGATCATCTTGCCGTTGCGGATGACAAATAGCTGCAGGCAGGCCTCGCCCTCCTCTCGAGCCATGCCGACCACGTCGTGCTCGGCGCGGCTGAAGGCCGCCATCTTCTGCTGCTCCATCGTGCGCTCGACGGCCCGCAGCTTGTCCCGCGCAACCGCCGCCTGCTCATAGCGCAGTGCGTCCGAGTGGTCGCGCATCTCGGCCTTCAGCTCGGCCGCTATCGGCTCCTGCTTACCGTCCAGGAAGTCAACGATGCGGCTGATGGTGGCCCGATACGGCTGCTTCTCGATCGCCTGGATGCACGGCCCCTGGCATCTATTGATGTAGTACAGGAGGCACGGCCGCTCCAGGACCCGCTTCCCCTCCGGGATGTCCAGGTTGCAGGTGCGGAACGGGAAGATCTTGCGCAGCAGCTTCAGCGTCTCGTCGACGCTGGAGGCCGATGCGTACGGTCCGAAGTAGCGGCTCCCGTCGCGCACCAGCTTGCGGGTGCGCACGATGCGCGGGAAGTCCTCGGCCAGCGTGATCTGCACGAACGGATAGCTCTTGTCGTCGCGCAGCCGGATGTTGAAGCGCGGGCGGTGCTCCTTGATGAGGTTGCCCTCGAGCAGGAACGCCTCGCTGATGGTGTCGGTGACGATGTAGTCGATATCGGCCACCTCCTGCGTCATGCGCAGGATCCGCGAGTCGAGCCCCGCCTTCGAGCCGAAGTACGAGCGGACGCGGTTGCGCAGCGAATCCGCTTTGCCGACGTACAGGACGCGACCGCCCGGCCCCTTCATCAGGTAAACGCCTGGGGAGGTCGGGAGCTGCCGAAGGATGGCGCGCACGTGCTGCTCGCGAGCGCCCGCGGGGGCCATGAGCCGATTCTAGGGCGAGGCTGATCCGCTCGGGTTTGGCCCGACGATCGGCTTCGCCAGCTGCCGGCGCAGCCAGTTGTGCAGCGGGCGATAGTCCGCGCCGTCATCACGGCCGACGACGACCAGGATGTACTGCCCGTTGGTGTTGGTGGTCGCCTCCAGGATCCTGCCCTCCCTGAGCTCGATCCGGCGATCCGGCTCCAGCCGGCTGCTGAGCAGGAAGAGGTCGATCGCCGATAGATCGGTCTTCATGCGGCCCTTGAGCGCATCCATCATTGCCAGTCCGGGTCCCAGGGAGCCGACGCCTCCCGGGCCGATCTTGTCGCGCAGCGCACGCAGGACGCGCTGCTGACGGATGGCACGGGCGAAGTCGTTCGACTCCTTTGGGACGCTGGTGTACCTGGCACGCGCGTAATCGAGCGCCTGGGCGCCATCCAAAGCAATTCGGCCCTCCTCGAAGCGGAAGTCCCACTTGTTGTGGTCGTACCTCCACTCGTTCCAGGTGTAGCGGAATGCACGGGGGTTGGTGAGCATCACCCCACCGACGGCATCGATCACCTCCTTGAAGCCCTCGAAATCGATGGCCATCCAGTGGTGGATCTCCAGGCCGGTCGCGCGGGACAGGACCTCGACGGTCACCGTCGATGCCCTTTCGACCCCGCCTGCCTGCCACCCCGCAGCGAAGGCCTCGTTGATCTTCCCGTTGCCCGGCAGCTGGGGCATGCCCTCGATCCAGAAGTCGCGCGGGATGGGGATGATGGTCGTGGTTTCCGCCTCGGGGTCGATGGAGATGATCTGCACGGAGTCGGCCAGGTAGTTGCCGCTCTTGTGCTCCTTCCCGCCAAACCCGAAGAGCGCGAGGTTGACCGGTTCGTCGCCACCCAACGGACCCCACAAGGCCGATGACGCGGCCGGCGCGGTCGAGACGCTGTCGTTGAAGGCGGCCACGCGCTGCCAGAGCAGGATGCCGCCGACCGTGACCAGGATCAGGATGAGGAGCAGGGCCAGCAGGAGGACGGTCTTGATGGATGGTCCGCGTCGTTGGGCGACCGTGGCGCCGGGAGCACCCATCGCGTAGCGATCGTCGCCGTCGTCCGACGGATCAAGCCGGCGCGCCCCGCTTGTGGGCGTCGCGTCCTCTGGATTACGTCGGATCATCGGCTGGGTCTCGGCATGCGTGCTCCTGTGCGGGCGGGCTGAGTCAGGATAGTGTCCCGGGCTCCGTCCCGCCGGTTCGCCGGTTCGCCGGTAAGCCCGGTAAGCCCGGTAAGCCCGGTAAGCCCGGTAAGCCCGGTAAGCCGACGATGATCCGCCGGTAAGCGGTACCCGCCACCCTGCTGTCATGACGCAGCTGGCAGCCCAACCGGTTGCGCAGCTGGCGCAATCGCTGGTCGCTGGCCTGGATGCCGAGCAGCGGGCGGCCGCCACGCTGCCGGATGGGCCGGCGCTGGTCATTGCGCCCGCGGGCAGCGGGAAGACGACCACGCTGATCGCGAGGCTCGGCGTGCTGCTGGCGCGTGGCGTGCCGCCGGGGCGCATCGCGGTCGCGACCTTCAACCGTGACGCTGCGCTTGATCTGAGTGCCCGCATCGGGGCCCGCCTGGCCCCCAGTGCGCCCGCGGCAGCGCAGATCGAGGTCCGCACGCTCCACGCCCTGGCTCGGCAGGTAGTGCTCGATCGCGGCGGCGCGGGGCAGCTGCTCAGCGATCGGCTGCCGCTGCTGCGCGCCGTGCTGCGGCGAGCGGCCCTGGAGGCGGCGCCGGAGGATCCACCCCTGCCCGATGCCGCCGCACTCGACACCGAGATCTCCGCCTGGAAGGTGGAGCGGCGCCGGCCTACCCATCCGGCGCTGGCCGAGGCGTATCGGTCCCTGCTCGCCACGCGCGGGGCCATGGATTTCGACGACCTGGTGGTGGGTGCCGCGGACGCGCTCGAGGCGCACCCCGCTCTCCGTGCGCGCTGGCAGGCGCGCTTCAGCCACGTCTGCGTCGACGAGTTCCAGGATGTCGACGCGGCGCAGCTGCGACTCGTCCGGCTCCTGGCCGAGCCCGAACGGAACCTGTTCGTGGTCGGCGACGACGACCAGACGATCTACGCTTGGAGGCTGGCCGACGTGCGACGGATCCTGGGCTTCCAGGCCGACTACCCCGGCGGACGTCGCGTCCAGCTGGCGACCAACTACCGGTGCCCCACCGCGGTCGTCGCCATCTCACGGCGCCTGATCGGAGTGAATCGCGAGCGGTTCGCCAAGCGGATCGACGCCGCGCCTGGACGGTCGCTGGAAGCCGATTCCGTGCTGGCCACCCCATCCCACAGCGTGGACTGGGCCGAGCAGCTGGTTGGCCTGGCGGCCGCCGAGGTGCGACAGGGTCGCACCCTCTGCTTCCTGGCCCGCACGCGCGCGGAGCTCGGACCGATGCTGCTTTCCCTGGTGAGGGCAGGGATCCCGCACGCGACCACCGTTCCGGCCGCGGTCCAGGCCGAGCCGGTGCAGCAGCTCATCGCCGATGCGCGCCGGCTGCCCGGTCACCTGCTCCCCTTCCAGGCGCTGATCCCCCT
>CBFGSY010000157.1:0-4985 GCA_965651545.1 uncultured bacterium
AGGTCCGAGAGCGCGGTGTGGCGGACAGCGAGCACGCCCGCGTTCGCGGCCGTCACTCTCAACCTCACGGCGTGTGCATCGAGGCGGCCGCTTTGCACGTGCGCGCTGCTGGCTGCCGCTTGCAGCCGAAGCGCGTGCCGCGTCAGGCGGGACTCGAGTTCGACCAGCTTGGCATGCAGGGTCCTGTAGGCCGGCGTGACATGCAGCTCAGGCGGCAGAGCCTCGAGGCTGGTCCGGACATCGGCGATCCGCTTGGCGGCGTCGGCGGCCTCCACCGCCGCCTGGCTCAGGCCGCTGTGGATATCGGCCGCCCGGCCGGCAGCTTCGGCAGCCTGAGCGGAGGACTGGCGCAGGCTGCTGTCGAGATCGGCCGCGCGGGTGGCGGAGTCAGCAGCCTGAGCCGACGCTTGGGCCAGGCTGGTCGAGGTATTCGCAGCGTTGGTCGACGCGGCCTTGGCAGCCGCCGAGGCGGCGGGAAGCTCGCGGGCCACCTTCGCTGCTTTTCCGGACACCCCCTTTACCGCGGGCACCGCAACCTTCTTGAATGCGCTCAGCGCGGCCGAGGCCTGGACGGCGAGTTTCGCCCTGGCGTCGTTAAGGCTGAGCTGGAGGGCCGCCAAATTTTTGCCGAGAGTCACTGTCGGGACTGCGGGCGCCCCCGGCTCGCTGATCGCAGGAAGCGGCTTGACGGCGACCGGTGGCACCGGCGCGGCCTCCACCGTCGCCGAGGGAACGACCCCGTCGGTGATATGCGCCTGATAGCTGACCGACTGCTTCACACCGCCGAGCGGATTGAACAGAAACAGGGTCCAGGAGGCGGTCGAAGTACCGTTGCCGTTGCCGCTGGCCGTCACGCCTGCGCTGCCCTTCAGGTTCGTGAAGTTGGCCGGGAGCGTCACATCAACTATGGCCGCGAGAGGAACCGGCGCCTTCGCGGTGGTGGTCTCCTTGTCGCCGAACACGTTGGTGAAGGTCACCTTGGTTGCCTTCGTAGTGACGTTCGTGATCTTGTAGCTGACCTTCAGCTTCCCGGTCTTGCCGACGATGTCTTTCGCTTTCACCTTCTTGCCGTTGAGCTCGTAGGCGGCAGACACCTGGAGCGGCAACTTGGCGCTCGGAAAGTGGGCGACCGATCGCTCGTCCGTAGTCCCGTTGAGATGCAGGTCCCACACCGCGTAGCCGTCCTTGACGGGTGGCTCATCGAGGCCGCTCAGGTTCCTGAATCCATCTGTCGACATCGGCACCTTGAGGGTGGCCGGGGCGCTGCCCTTGGCGCTGAGCTGCGTGGCCACCTCGGGCTTTCCGCTCACCTTCCCGGTCGCGGTGGTGTCCACGAAGACCGTCTGGGCGACGCCGACCCAGTTGCCACTCGCAGCCGCCGCCGGGCCGCACACGTACGCGAACACGAAGGGCACCAAGGCGAGTACCGCGACAGCTCGACGCATCCTTGGCGCCCTCACCGCGTGCCCGCCGTTGGCTCGGCTGTTTGAGCAACCAGCTCGAGGTCCAGCAGGCTCGAGACCGTGAACCCGAGGCTGAAGCCGAGGAAGATCCCCACCAACGCCAGCCCCGCCGACGCGAGGTACGCCGCCGGTGCTGCCTGGAACTGCAGCTCCGCGAGACCGTACATGCTCGCCACGCCAAGCAGCATCAGCACAAACCAGGCACGGCTCCGAACCACCGCGGTGATCCCCGTGACGACCACGAGCATCAGCAGCACGACGATCGCCGACGAGTACTTCGTATAGGGCAGGAGCCCGCCTCGCGCCACGTATGACGCAAAGGCGAGCAGCAGGCCGGCGAAGTAGGCAGAGATCCTGTTGGCAGGGTCAGCGCCCGGCAGCAGACCGACGACCGTGCCCATCACCAGCCCGAACACGGTGTGGGCAATCGCCGCCTTTCCGAGCTCGCCCGGAAGCAGGTAGATCACCAGCGCGAACACCGCCAGGCTGAGGCCCGCGATCAGCGTGCGTGGAGAGAAGAGCGGGTGCTTTTCGTGCGCGCCGAAAACGGCCCCCCGGACACCGTCCAGGAAGAGGAGGTAGACGACCATCAGCGCGAACAGGAGGTTGACCCCACTGAAAATCAGCCCCTGGGTGTCCGCGCTGCTGCTGCTGTCCTGCGGCAGGATCACATCTGCAAGCTCGTGCGCGATGAAGTAGATAGACAGGCCCGTTAGGACCAAGGCCCAGGCGAAGTCGCCCCACCACACCCATCTCGGCAGCCTGAGTGCCATGAAAGCCGTCACCATCACGAGAACGCTGCCCAGGAGGTAGGCGAGCAGAAGGCCCGGGGTGGCGAGATCCTTGTGGATGTGCTGGACGAACAGGGTGATCGCGAGCGCGGGGGTGGCGAGCGCGATCCCGCAAAGAGCCAGGCCGGGTGCGAACGGGCTTCCCTTGAAGGGGGCGTGCTGGAGCGCCTTGCGGGTGTCCGGTTGGAGCAGGAAGTAGACGTTGTAGAGGCAGAACAGGACGTTCAGTGCGGCGAAGAACGCCGTCTCCAGGGTGATCGGCGTGCCCGTCGCCCAGCGCACGATCTCGTCGATCGACACCGCAGCGATACCAAGCGAGCCCAACCACCCCCCCCAGTAGGCCCACCGCTCCTGCCTGAGGATGCCGAATCCGATGGTCACCATGTAGACCCCGAGGACGACGTAGAGGAGCTCCGCCCATGCCGTGGTCACATCGATCTGGGTCGCCTGGGGCGAGCCGAGGTACATCCCCCCGAACAGGATCTCGAACGTGCCCCCGATCAGAAGCCACCAGACGTAGGCCATGCCGGTGATCAGGGTCGCCTTTCCCCCCGCGGTCGAGACCAGGCTGGCTTCGTAGGTAACGGGGTCCAGGTCGGTCGTCGTGGCGGGGTCCGGCTCAGTCATCGCGGTTCCGCCGCGCTTTGTGTCCGTTTCGCGGGTCGGCTGCCCCTGAGCGTCGCCGTTCGGCTGCCCCTTAGCTTGCGCGCCGGCGGCGTCCGGATGGTCCGGGTGGCTCATGACACGCGAGGTTCTCAGCGAGGTGCTCCGGGGTCATCCCGCGAATCGGATGAAATCCCGGCGCTGCCCTGGACGGTGGCGCCGTGGCAGCGCTTCCACTTGCGCCCGCTTCCGCACGTGCACGGGTCGTTCCGTCCGCGGCGAGCGTCGGCAGCGGCGTAGACCTCCATGATCTCGGCCGGTGCCCGCCCCTGGCGCAGCAGCTCGCACATCGCCCGCATCGGCTCGTCGACGTGGTGGAAGAAGAGCTTGTAGCCGGGGCAGAGGTAGTTGAGCCCGGGCTCGCCGTCCGGTGTCGACATGAAGCGGTCCTTGGGGCAGCCGCCGTGGCAGGCGAAGCGCACGTCGCAGTCGAGGCAGTACTGCGGCAGCTTCTCCCTCTTGTCGAGGCCGAACTGGCGCTGGCGAGGCGAGGCCACCATCTCGAGCAGCGATTGCTCGGTGATGTTGCCGAGCAGGTAGTCGGGCTCCACGAAGTGGTCGCAGGAGTAGAGGTCGCCGTTGTGCTCGAGCGCGAGAGCGTTGCCGCAGGTCTCGCAGTGGATGCAGAGGCCGGCCGGCTCGCCGTACCAGTTGGCGAGCGCCACGTCGAACATCTGGACGTAGACCTCGCCAACGTCCCTGCGGACCCACTCCTCGAAGACGTCGATAAGGAAGCGCCCGTAGCCCTCTCCCGAGACGGAGCGCGCGGTCACGAACTCGCCCTCCTGTGTATAGAGCGGCCGGTCGCGCCAGGAGGACCAGGGCACGGTCCCGTCCGCGCGCGCCTCGGGGACGCGCTCGATGATCGGGATGAATTGCACGAAGCGGGCCCCGAGCTCGTCCCGCAGGAAGCAGAAGACCTCCCGGCCGTAGTCGGCGTTCGCCGCGTGGATCGTGGTCAGCGCGTTCCAGTCGACATCCGCCGCCCGCAGCGCGTCCAGCCCGCGCATCACCTGGTCGAAGCTGCCGCGGCCGCCCTGCGTCACCCGAAAGGTGTCGTGGATCTCGCGCGGTCCGTCGATCGAGATCCCGACCAGGAAATCGTGCTGCTTGAAGAAGCCCGCCCACTCGGCGTCCAGCTTCGTGCCGTTCGTCTGGATCGTGTGCTGGGCGCGCTGCCCCGGCGGCAGATAGCGCTCCGCGATTTCAACCGAGCGGCGGAAGAAGTCAAGGCCCATCAGCGTCGGCTCGCCGCCCTGCCACGCGATCGTCACCTCAGGCGCCTCCGCGTGGGCCTCGATCACCTGGCGCAGGTAGAGCTCCAGGGTCTCGTCCGTCATCCGGAAGCGGCTGTCGGGGTAGAGCATCTCCTTGGAGAGGAAGAAGCAGTAATCGCAGTCGAGGTTGCACTGCGCGCCCGTTGGCTTCGCCATCAGGTGAAACGCGGGCGGCGTTCCCGTCAACGTGCCTGTCGCCAACATCGGTCAAGTCTTGCTCTGACGCGTCGTCGTGGCATCACGCGGTGGGGATGAAATCGGCTCGGTCAAGGTCGGACTTCGCGGCGCTCCCAGGGAGCCGGGAGCGTTTCATCCGAATCGCGGGATGCCTTACGCCGCGGACGGGCGTACGGTCGGCCTCGCCGAAGGTGTGTGAACCGCACCGTCCAATACGCACAGAGGAGATCTGATGCCAGCGGATGACAGGCCGAACATCGTTTGCATACTCCACGACAACACCGGTTGGGGGGACTGGGGTGTCTATGGCGGCTCGACCCCGACGCCCCGGATCGACAAGTTCGCGTCCGAGGGGATCCGGTTCAACAATTACACGGTCGAGGCGCAGTGCACGCCGACGCGTTCGGCGATGCTGACCGGACGGTTGCCGTCGCGCTCGGGCACGTACGCGGTGCCGCTGCCCGGACAGGGCGCCTACGGACTGTGCCCATGGGAGTACACGCTTGCGAATCTGCTCTCCGACGCCGGCTACGCGACCTCGGCGTGGGGCAAGTGGCATCTGGGCGAGGTCGACGGCAGGCTGCCGACCGACCAGGGATTCGACGAGTGGTGGG